>NZ_CP012643.1:2587500-2902500 GCF_001310085.1 Rufibacter tibetensis | reverse complement strand
CAATCTGCACCAGGTTGTGGTCGCCGTACGGGCGCACTACGTCTTTAATAGAGGTAGAAACCACCGGTCTGCCCGCAGCCAGGTACTCTGGCGTTTTAGTTGGACTGATGTATTTGGTTGATTCATTGTGGGCAAACAGCAGCATGGCCACATCCCAACCTGCCAGATACGTAGGCAACTCCTGATACGATTTACCGCCCAGGTAATGGATATTTTTACTTGAAGGCAATACTGCCGCATCTATTTTCACTACCGGCCCAATAATCACAAACTGCCATTCTGGGCGGGCTAGCGCTACTTCACGAAGTAACTCAATATCAAAACGCTCATCTACCACTCCAAAGAACCCCATGCGCGGATGCGGGATGTTGGCCTGATCTGCAGGATCTGGCTGTTCCTGACGGGCTTGGGCGAAGTGCGCCTTATCTATGCTGCTTGGGAAAGCATATACTTCTTTGTGTCTGTTCTGCTTGGCTTCATACAGGCTTTGTCCGCCGGTGAACACCACATCTGCTTTCTCCAGCAACTCAGCTTCCAGTTCCAGCAAGCGCGGAGGAGCGAATTTGAAGGCAGAAAGTTCATCCATCACGTCAAAAACCGTTAAAGCCGGCTTGAACTGACGGGAAATCTCCAACGCCATAGGAGTATAGTACCAGAAAACTGTTTTCTCCAGATCATGGTCTGCCATGAAGGCGTTGAGCAACTCAGCTTGTTTCGCGTCTGACTCTTCAGGTGTAAGACCATTTGGTAAATGAGCTACCACTATGGTAACACGGCCATTCTCCCGCTCCTGCATTTCCAGGCGAGGCTGCGCATTATCAGCAAAATAAGGCTCCTCAAAGTAGAAGAGGCGCGTATGCTTGGCAAAACGGGTTAATAAGTGTTGTGGGCGCTGAAACACGAAGTCCCAACGCAGGTGAGATAAACAGATGATGGCAGATACAGAAGAAAGATATGCTTCAAGCGAGGTGTCAGAACTCTGGTTTGAAGATACCCGCGGAGCATTATTTACAGAAGAAGAATAGGTACTGGAAGAAGATACCTCGGGTTCAGACGAAAGGGAGCTACCTCCCCCGCCGGGGATGAAATCTGAGTCTAGATCAAGCATAATCGAAAGCTAGTTTTGAAGTGTGGATTCCTAAAAAGAAAAGGAAAAAGAGCGTCTTTTCTTTTTTTAACTTAGCTTACGTAAATGCGTAAAAAAGGCTGCACCTTAATAGGATTTAGCCTTGATTCTCCTATAAAAGAGGGCAAAATTCAGTATAAATCCAACGAATAAAGGAAGAATTATACTATCAAAACAGAGTATAGATTTGAAACTGAACCAGTAGCTATATTCTAAGAAAGGGATAGGAGCTTCTGAAGTTCCACTACATCCTGCCACCCCTGAGGAGTTCTGAGCCACTCCTTTCTTAGGCCTACTTCCTGAAAGCCCGCACCCTTAAAAAGCTGTAGACTAGCACTATTCTCCTGCGCTACAGAGCAATAAAGCTGATGCAATTGCAGCACCTGGGTTGCATAATTTATCAGGAGTTCTAACGTCTCTTTTCCGTACCCGTGACCACGGTGCTCTGCAGCTAAAGCTATGCCCACTCCCGCCCGTTGGTGCATAGGCTCAAAGTCAAACAGGTCAACAGTACCAATAGCGCTACGGTCGGCCTGCAGACACACCATTAACCTTAACTGGCGTGCCGCAAAAATATCCATTGATGCACTCTCTAAATAAGCCCGCAACGCCTCCCTGGAAAAAGGAGCCACCGAAAGACTAACTGACCAAAGCTCTGTATCATTCTCCAGACGGTACAAAAAGTCTAAGTCAGAAGGTTCTGGTGCGCGCAGAAAGATACGGTTAGTGTGCAGCATGGGGCAGAAGTATAAATTTAAGAAGAATTCGACTCTTTGAATATATAGCCTGCATCTCTTTACTTATATGAAGTTTCAATTTCAAAGAAAGTAAATTGGCCGGCTTTCTTCATTTTCTCTGAAGCAAACCCCAACTTTTAGCCTGATTATAGAAGAACAATACAAAAAAAAAACAAACTAATTCTCTGATTTTCAAAACATCTCCTTCCTTCAACAATACCTAAAAGAATACTCGGGTCTGTAGTTTCTCTACTTTTGAAGGTATTGGTCTATCCCTTTTTCACAGTAAGTTATGTTGGTCTGGATAGTGGTACACAACAACTCTTCATTGATGGCTTTGCGGCTGGTGTCTACGTAAGTATGATGCAAGTGGTACTGAACGCCTCCCATCTTCAGAGATTTTTTCCTGATACCAGCATTCATGAGGCGGGCGGCAAGTTCACTGTCTTCGGGGCCCCACCCCACGTAGTTCTCATTGTAACCATTCACCGCCAGAAGGTCCTTTCGCCAGAAAGACATGTTGCAGCCTTTGGCGTAGTACTTATTTTTCCCTTTTAGTTTATAGCGGTTAGCCAAAACCCGGCGCAGGAAGCCACTGCGTAGGCCGTTAAACAAATTGCTGGTCTTAATGATGTCACGTAAGGTGAAAGTCACAATTGAGTTTTCCAGTACATGCCGGGTATGCTCTTCTGACAGGTTTATCCTTCCGCCGGCTAAAAAACGGTTAGGCGTGGCCAGGGAAAGATGATCCTCTATAAACTTGTCATGCAAAATCACATCGCCATCTACCTGAACAATATACGTTCCCTTGGCTTGGGCAATGGCTTTGTTCAGGATCATGGTTTTCTGGAAACCATGATCAGGTTGCCACACGTGCAGAAGGGGAACCGGAAAATCTTTCTGGAACCGATGAATCAAGGCCCTTGTCTCTTCGCCAGATCCATCATCGGCAATCAATACTTCCTGTGGCAGTACAGCTTGCTTCATGACACTCTGCAGGCAAAGACTAAGTGCCTCCGGCCAGTTATAGGTCGCAATAATAAGTGAGCAAGCAGGCAATGCCATTCAATGAAGACGTTAAGGTTGCGTTTGACTAGTCACAGAGAGGGATTCTCTTTTATGAAGTGTTTCTTTACTTAAAGGGTAATCTCTCCTTTGAACACCTGCACCGCTGGTCCAATCAGGTATACGTTTTTAAAGCCGGTTCCTTCTTTTTCGAAGCTTACCTGCAGTTCGCCTCCCAGTACCTGTATATGAATGGGGCTTTCGTAGCCGGCCTGGCTGGCGGCCAAAGCACAGGCAGTTACTCCCGTTCCGCAGGAGAACGTCTCATCTTCCACGCCGCGTTCATAGGTGCGCACAGAGAGTCTGTTTTCTGGCAGATGCTCCACAAAGTTCACGTTGGTTCCTTCGGCCTTGAAACGATCTGAGTAGCGGATGGCACGGCCTTCGGCAAACACGTTCATCTCCTGCAGCGCCTCCACCTGCTTCACGTAATGTGGCGAGCCCGTATCCAGGAAAGTGGCTCCCTCTAAAGCTTCCAGAGTGTCCACATCCTTCATTTGCAGGTGCACCAATCCATCTTTCAGGAACGCCTGGTGAGGACCGTCGGCGGCAATGAAATACGCCTGATTCTCTACTACCTCCAGAAACTGAGCAAAAGCCACTAAACACCGGCCTCCGTTGCCGCACATAGAACTGGGCCGGCCGTCTGCATTGTAGTAAACCATCTCAAAGTCATAGCCTTCTTTGTTCTGCAACAACATAAGCCCGTCTGCTCCTATGCCTTTGCGGCGGTCACATAAAAAGGCCACTTGCTCCTGGGTAAGCGCTATGGACTCATTTCGGTTGTCCAGCACCACAAAGTCATTGCCGGTGCCCTGGTATTTATAGAAAGTTAGATTCATCCTGAATATATACGACTGTTTTCCGCCAGAGCGGACCTTATTCATTTTGTAAAAACCTTGAAAAGTAATGAAAAAACCGACGCCATGCTAAAGACTTACACTGATTTCCGTTTTCTAAAGGGCTGGTACATAAATCGGTTTACGGGGTATTTCTTCAAAACAGGCTCAAAATGTCTTTCAACGGAGGCTTATGTAGGGCCTGTTAAGAAGAACAGCACTGCACGCCAAAAACCGTACCTTTGCACCTTCACCACTTTTGAAACCTATGTACTCTTTCCTGACCACCAGCGCCTGGACCGATTATGAACTGATAGATTGCGGCAACTTTGAGAAGCTGGAGCGCTTTGGAGACTACGTGCTGGCCCGCCCGGAGCCCCAGGCTGCCTGGGACAAACACTTGTCTGAGGGCGAGTGGGAAAGGCTGGCGCAGGCGACCTTCAAGCGGGAAAAAGGAAATCAGGAGAAAGGCCAGTGGCAACTGAAAAAAGGCATGGCCGAACAATGGTTCATCAACTACCGGTACAATGACCTGAAGCTGCGTTTTAGGTTGGGTTTGTCTTCTTTTAAACACGTTGGCTTGTTCCCTGAGCAAGACCCTAACTGGCAGTTCATCTATGATCGTACCTGTGCTTTGCCCGGCAAGCCGAAGGTTTTGAACATGTTCGCTTATACGGGTGGGGCCTCTTTAGCCGCCAACGCCGCCGGTGCCGATGTCACCCACCTTGACTCTGTGAAGCAAGTCAATTTCTGGGCCAGACAGAACATGGAAGCCAGTAACCTGGACAACATCCGCTGGCTGGTGGAAGACGCCATGAAGTATGCCCGTCGTGAGGTAAAACGCGGAAACAAGTACCAAGGCATCATCCTGGATCCGCCCGCTTACGGACGCGGACCCGATGGAGAGAAATGGCAACTGGAGGAACAGATCAATGAACTCATCAAGCTCTGCTCCCAGATGCTGGATCCCGAGAACAACTTCTTTGTGATCAATCTCTATTCGCTTGGTTTCTCTGCCCTCATCCTGGACAACCTGATTAAAGCCTCTTTTGGTAAAACCGTGCAGAATGAAGAACTGGGCGAACTGTACCTACAAGACCAGGCCAAACGGAAACTCCCGCTGGGCACCTTCTTCCGGTTTAGTTCTGTGAAGTAATTCAACAACTCCGTTTCCCCTTGAAGTCCTTTTTAGCCTCCTTTTCAGAAAACAGGCTAAAAAGGACTTTCTTTGTTCTTAGAGAGATTCACGCCAGAACTTTCTATTTAGTCGTATTTCTTTTGTGCACCAGAAAGAACATCGACCTTACTTAGAACAGAGCTCTCCGTATTCTTTACTTTTAATTTGTACTTATGCCTAGCAGATACGCCCTCATAGATCTTGGAACCAACACCTTCCACTTACTTATTGTTGAACTAGACGCCGGTGGCGTGCAGCAGACACTGTATAAAACCAAAGTGCCGGTAAAGCTTGGGCAAGGTGGCATCAACAAAGGAGAAATCACCCCAGAGGCCCGTGAACGTGGGTTGAACACGCTCACGGAGTTTAGGGAAATCATGAACCAGCACCAGGTAGAGGTGGTAAAAGCCACCGCTACCAGCGCCCTCCGCAACGCCAGCAACGGCCTTGAGGTAATTCAAGCCATTAAAGAGCAAACCGGTATTGACGTGGAAGTCATCTCGGGTGCCCGGGAGGCTGAACTGATTTTCAAAGGTGTGCAACTCGCCATGGAAATCGGACCGAAACCTGTGCTGGTCATGGACATTGGCGGAGGCAGTGTGGAGTTCATCATTGGCACCGAAAAAGGGGTTCTTTGGAAAAAGAGCTTTGAGATTGGGGCACAACGTCTGCTGGATAAATTCTACCAGGATCAGGAACAGGCTATTTCACCTGAGCAGGTAAAAGCCTTACGCCATTACCTGCAAGACCATCTCCAGAAACTTACGGCAGCGGTGCTACAGCACCAACCCGAGGTGCTGGTTGGCTCCTCCGGCACCTTTGACACCCTCGTTGACATGGACTTGGCTGCCCGAAACATCACTCGTGATCCTAATGGCTCCCCCGACATGAGTTTGGAACTGACTACTTTCCAAAAGCAATACAAAGAGCTTCTGCAAAAGAACCGCACCAAACGCTTGGCTATTCCTGGCATGTTAGAGATGCGGGTAGATATGATTGTAGTTGCGTGTGTCGCTATTGCCTGGACGTTGGAGAAGTTTAATCTGGAGAAGATACGGGTGTCGGCGTATGCGTTGAAGGAGGGGATGTTAGCGGAGTTGTTGCAGGAATAGCTTTTGCTTGGTAAGTTGTTTTTTTTGGGAATGCAGTTTGCTGTTGTTGGCGTAACGGGCAGTTAATGCGAGGCCCTTATGCTGAACTGTTTCATCTTAGGCGAAAAGCGCTCACGGCCGCGAGGCCCCGTCTTCCCCTCTCGCACTGCCCTTTCGGCCTGAGATGCTTGTCTCTTTTAGCTTCTGCTTTTCTAGGGCCAAAAGCGAGGCGCTCGATGGAAAGACTGGAATAGGGGAAAGTAGCAAAAACCTTTTTTACTTAATCTTCTCACTTCTCTCTGCATGGTTCAAGTCTGTGACTTGGACCTACTATGATCTGAAGTTTGCAACTTCAGTGGAGCGACAGCTCCAAACATGACAATGAGTGAAGCATTTAAATCAGCCTAAGCAAATAACTTTCTAAGACGAAGGGAAATTCACACCTGCATACTTCATTGAATAAGATTCTTACACCCTCTTAAAGCGAAATCCCTCCCCTAGTGCAGGAGAGGGGCTTTGCTATAAGAGGCACCACCAGATTAGGTCAGTTTCTTGAATTGTTTCTGATATGCCTTATTCAGCTTTTTCAAATCTTTAGAACCACCGGTGTACATGTTGGCCAGTTGCTTGTAGTCTGCTTTAGGATTAGCTTGAGCATCTACGGTGGCTAGTTGCTCACCAATCTGTTCCTGCAGTTGGTTCAGATTGTATTTGGTGTAGTTTTTGAAAACCAGCCGTTTTACTAAATCTATTGCTCCGGTGGCATCTCCGGTCGTGGCGGCATATTTGGCTACTTCAGCGATAAAGGCTTTGTTCTCATGGTCCAGCGCAAAAGCAAGCAAAGACTCGTGGCCTAAACCGAAACGTCCTACCTCAGCGGCTTCAAAGTGCTGGACTGCTTCTACGTACACCTTTACGGCGCTGCCCATGTTGTTCTGGCTTATGAAGGCATTGGTTTTCTGCAGCAACTCTTGGTAATGGGCGGGAGCATCAATACGGGTCAATTCTACCTCGGCGGTAGCCGAGGAGATAGCGCAACCGCCGTTGCCTTTCGAGGAGGCCAGCGCTTTGTCTAACTCAGCCGCGGCTTGGGCAAATTTGCGCTCACTGCTGAGCTGCAGGGCTTGCTGGTAGTGCTGGTCATACTCTGCCTGGGCGTTGGCGCACTCCTGGGAGAAAATGCCTTGGCTCAAAGTTCTGAACTTTCCATCTAATTCTTTATCGTTCACCAGGCCGTACCGGATTTGCAGGTTGGTTACTTCTGCCGCCGAAGACCGGGCTTGAGGCAGTTTATTTGCGTTGGCTTGCAACTGACCTTCGGCAATCTTCTCCATGATGACGGGCCGGGCTGCCTGGCGGAGTAGTTGATCGGCATCGGACTGAGGAGCCAAGCCGAAGTCACTGGCCAGGTTTTTCCCTTTATCAAACGCCTGCAAGGCGGCATTGTACTGCTTTTGCTGCAGGGCTTTGCGTCCGTCGGCCATTAGGCCTTGGTAGACTTGCTGCTGCACATCGCGCAGCAGAGAAGTGGCGGCGGCGTCTGAGTCAATGGCAGTTTTGTTGTTGCGAGCGTACTTCTGGGCTTCTTTGGCAAGCTTTTCGGCCTGAGCTAGGTTCTTTTGGTGTAGGGCTTGCTTGCCATCTTGTAGGAGGTTGTCGTAGATACCGTTTTTGGCGAAGGCGATTCCTTCCTCCCACAAATCAGGCCGGCATTTTAGGCTGGAGATGCCCCGGCAGAAATCGCGGGCTTCTTCAAACTGCTGCAGGGCCTGGCTGTATTTACCCTGGTTGTTGAAGCTCTCGCCGTTGTGCACGTACTCGTTCTGGATATCCAGCGCCAGCTCCTGCCCAAACCGGTAAGTCTCTGGGTCTACCTGCATACGGTTCAGCAGATCACGGGTGCGTTGCCCGGCTTCTTTCAGAAAACCGGCCTTAAAATCAAGCCGAGCTATTTGTAAATGCGCGGGCGCGAAGGCCGGGTTGGCCTTCAGGGAGCGTTCAAAAAATTCGCGGCCACCCCCGGCATTTCCGTTCATGGCCAGCTCCAATCCCCGGTTGTAATAAATCTCAGGCAAGCGCGCCCACATCTGGTCTAAGGCCACACGGCGCTCCTTGAAAGCATAGTTCAGGTCTTTCACCCGGCGGCGCAGTTGCACCGGGTCACGTCGGTTCAGCTCCAATTCCCGGTCCAATCGGTTGTCGTACAAGTGGTCCAATTCCCGTTCCAGGTCTGTCAGGCGGGTCATCTGTAGCTCCAGGCGGTCAAGGTCATTCGGGTTGATGGTTTGCAGCTCACGCGTCAGTTGCGCCAACCGGGCATCGGCGGCATAATAGCGGTTGATCAGGGAAAGGCGGGTCTGCAAAGCAGTTTGGTTTTCGCCTGAGAAACCGAGCTTTCTCTCCACCACCCGTAGTTTAAAGCCGGTGAAGGCTGACGTATCTTTCACCGAGGTCTGTACCAGAAAAGTAGCCACGTCATATTTGATGGCTTTGCCTGACACATCAAAAACCTGCAACACTTTGTCCTCTTTCCCCAGCAACTCTACTTTGGCATGTACCACAGAAGGCGTCAAGGCATCGGCTACGTCAAAGTCCTGGAAGAACACCTGCTCCCGCACCTGCACGTTCTTGATGGAGGCGGCCAGCAGTAATTGATCTCCGTCACGGGTTATTTTTTCCTGCAACTCAAACTGCACCGGTAACACCAGTTTTCCAGATCTATGGTGGTTGTCCCGCCCTAACTCCTGCACCAGTCTGCTAAGCTCTGGGTTAGTAAAACTGGAGATGGCAATAGTTTCCAGCCTGCTTTGGTCATACAAAACCTTGGACTGGGCGCTGGCCTTTCCACACAACAAGAGCAGCGAAACCAACAGAAGCGAAAGTAGGTGTGCTTTCATAATATTAGAATTTCCTGATATTCAGCTAAAGGCAAAATCCATTCCAGAAAATTGGTTGGAGGAGGTATTTATCTTCAAGATGCAGTAGCTACTTGATGGGTTGCCTTCTACAGTAATTTCTTTTAGCTGCAAGGTGTTTTTAAGGCTGATTTGGTGAAACAAGGCCTAAAGCTCCCATAGAGGACAGCTCTACGATAGGTGTCCCCTATGTCGAAAAACAACCTCCTGTTCCAGCTTGAACATAACCCCAGGTTCCTTGCTCAAAGAGATTTTTTGCTCACCGTGCGCACACCTGTCGGCACCGGCTCTGGCTACTTGTCAAGAGACTTCAATGATGTTTCTAAACTAGATACTGCCACCGTCTCCAATATTGCGGTAAATAAAGCCACTGGGTCTATGAACGCCAAAGCTTTGGAGCCTGGCAAGTACACCGTGATTCTGGAACCTGCTGCGGTAGCCGTGATGCTGGAGAACCTGTTCTTCGGGATGGATGCCCGCTCCGCAGATGAGGGCCGAAGCTTCCTGAGCAAACCCGGCGGCGGAAACAAGGTAGGTCAGAAATTGGTTGATGAGCGGGTGACCATCTACTCAGACCCTACCCATCCGGAACTGCCCACTTCTCCCTGGGCGGGCGACGGCCAGGCCCTGAACAAAGTGACATGGATTGACAAAGGCGTGGTGAAGCAGATACCTACGTCCAGGTATTGGGCACAGCAGAAGAAAACCAACCCGCTGCCTTTCCCTAACTCGGCTATCATGCAGGGCGGTACCCAAAGCTTAGATGACCTCATCAAAGGCACGCAGAAAGGTATTCTGGTGACGCGCCTATGGTACATCAGGTCCGTAGACCCGCAAACGCTCCTGCTCACCGGCCTCACCTGGGACGGAACCTTCTACATTGAGAACGGCAGAATCAAGCATACTGTCAAGAATTTCCGCTTCAATGAAAGCCCTATTATCATGCTGAACAATCTGGAAGCCATGGGAAAAAGCGAGCGAACCGTCAGCGGAGAGTCCAACAACAACTACCTGCTGCCTCCCCTCAAAATTCGTGACTTCACCTTCAGTAGTTTGTCTGACGCTGTGTAAGTAACTTCTACAGCATCTCCCTTTTACATCCGTTAAGAGCCTGCTTTCAGAAGAACAGGCTCTAAACGGATTTGCGCGAGCCTCCGACTCGTGTCCAAACGCATAACTAAAAATTGATAGCTGGATGAAGCAATCTGTTAAAATGGAATCAGGAATACGTGCGGACACGAGCCGGAGGCTCGCGCCAGCGAAGAATACTTTATCAAAGCGATGATTACCTTCAGCGGAATAATTCTGAGACCAATCTCAGTATTATTACTCCCCTTTATTCAGTTTTAGGCTCACTTTCTAAAAATCAGCCTAAAAACGCATTACCTGAACTCCAGAAATGGCTTCAATCTTTCTCTACCTATCCCGCAGGAAACCGTAAACCCTAAACAGCCTATTTCTTCGTACTTTTGCGGAAGAGCGCGGCGACGCGCGGCACTAAACCTGACAGCATGGCTAAAATAGCGATAAATCTTACCACAGCTTCTATCCAAAAGGAAGAGGTGATTGTGGGTATTGACCTGGGCACCACCAATAGTCTGGTAGCGTACATGCACCCTGAGGACCATGTTCCCATTGCCATCAATGACCAAGGATTTGGAACCATTGTCCCATCAGTGATACACTTCTCCCAAAACGGAGAGGTTTTGGTGGGCGATGCCGCCAAGGAGCACTTAATCACAGATCCCGCCAACACCATCTACTCCGTGAAGCGGTTACTGGGCAAGTCTTACCAGGATTTGGGCGAACACAAAGAAGCCTACGGGTATAAGATCATAGATGATAACTCAGAAGGGTTGGTGAAGATCAGGGTGCAGGATAAGTTCTACTCTCCTATTGAGTTATCGGCTGAGATTCTGAAGGAACTTCGCGCCCGCGCCGAGCATGCCCTGAAAACACCGGTGAACCGCGCCGTGATTACCGTTCCTGCCTACTTTAACGACTCTCAGCGCCAAGCTACCCGTGATGCCGGTAAACTGGCTGGTTTGGAAGTATTGCGCATTGTGAACGAGCCCACAGCGGCTTCTCTGGCATATGGCATTGGGTTGGACCAAACTGAGGAGCGCACCATTGCTGTGTATGACTTAGGGGGCGGAACCTTTGATATTTCCATTCTGCGCATCCACCAAGGCATCTTTGAGGTTTTATCCACCAATGGGGACACATATTTGGGTGGTGATGACCTGGACCGCGAAATCATTACTTACTGGAGCCTGCAAAATCGTTTACTTGCTGATCTGGCTACTCAAGATGCAAACGCCGCCCAAGCCCTTCGCCTGAAAGCCGAGGAGGCAAAGAAGATGCTAAGTAGCCAGGACAAATTCAAATCTGACCTGAACGGCATTGAGCTGAAACTGGACCGCCACACTTTTGAGACCCTGATCACGCCTATTGTAGACCGTACCATGGCGTCCTGCCAGATGGCGCTGAAAGACGCCGGCATGCAGCCCGAGCAGATTGACACGGTAATCATGGTAGGTGGTTCAACCCGCGTACCTTTGGTGTACCAGACCGTGTCTGATTTCTTCGGGAAGCCTGCCAACAACTCGCTGAATCCTGATGAAGTAGTGGCCCTTGGTGCCGCCATCCAAGCCGATGTGCTGGCCGGCAATCGCAAAGACATCCTGTTGCTAGATGTGACTCCGCTTACCTTAGGCATTGAAACCATGGGCGGCTTAATGGATTCCATCATTCCGCGTAACTCCAAAATACCTACCAAAGCAGGTAGGCAGTACACCACTTCGGTGGACGGCCAAGTAAACATGAAAATCTCAGTGTACCAGGGCGAGCGCGATGTGGTGAAAGAAAACCGTAAACTGGCAGAGTTCGACCTGAAAGGAATTCCAGCTATGCCTGCCGGTTTCCCGAAGGTCGACGTGAACTTCATCCTGAACGCCGATGGTATCTTGAAAGTAGAGGCCATTGAACTGCGGTCTGGCGTGCGGCAGGAAGTGGAAGTGAAGCCACAGTACGGCCTTACCGATGAGCAGGTGGAGCAAATGCTGATGGACTCCATCACTCACGCCCGCGAAGATGTTTCTACCCGCATGGTCATTGAGGCCCGTACCACCGCTGAGCAGATGATTTACCAGGTAGAGCGTTTCCTGGAGAAGAATGGCGAGCATTTAACACAGGAAGAGATTGACCTTACCCGTCAGAATGTGCAGCATTTAAAAGATGTACTGCCTTCCGGAGACAAAGACACTATCCTGAAAGCTGTAGATGTGCTGGAAGAGCAGACCAGTCCCTTTGCAGAGCGCGTGATGCAGATTTCCATCAAAAAAGCAATGACAGGTAAAAAAATTGAATAGATTCATTTTAGGGCTGTTCAGATAAAACAGTTCTAAAACAGATATCCCATAAAAGCAGAACGCGCAGCTCCTTGAAAGGGCTGCGCGTTCTGCTTTTATGGGAAGGATAGAAGTTTATTTCTCTTCTTCGTCCTTCACTACAATAAGGTAAAGCTCTTCGGTAGGTTTCTTCATAAGGTATTTCTCACGGGCAAACTTCTCCAAAAGTTCTGGGTTACTCATCAGTTCCTTACGGTCTTTCTGTACTTCGGCAATCTTCTCCAAGTAATAATCACGCTCCTCTTCCAAAATGGTCAGTTTGCGGCTGGTCTGGAATTGGGTGATGAAGTCATTAGAGTCAAAGAAGAACATCCAGGCCATAAAGGCTAGCCCAGTCATGAAATAGAAGTTCCGGAAGAATTTAGGTACGCGTGCTAACATGGTAAAATAAAAATGGCGGCAAGTGCTGTCTTGCCGCCATGAATGTACAAAGTTTCCAGAAGGTATCTGCACAAGAAGCTAATCAAATCTTCAAATTCATTTTTAGTCCTGTTTTGTATAAAACAAACCTAAAATGAACTCATGCTTTGAAGGTTCTTGGACAAATTACATGTTCCGTCCTGGGAAGTAAGCTACCTCACCCAGTTCTTCCTCAATACGAAGTAACTGGTTGTACTTGGCCATCCGGTCTGAACGGGAAGCTGAACCAGTTTTGATTTGACCGGTGTTCAAAGCCACGGCTAAGTCAGCAATGGTGTTGTCTTCGGTCTCACCTGAACGGTGGCTCATGATGCTCTTATAACCGTTTCTACGGCCCAAGTTGATGGCATCAATAGTTTCAGTTAGCGTACCAATCTGGTTTACCTTGATCAGGATAGCGTTAGCTGTTTTCTGGTCAATGCCTTGCTGCAGACGAGTCACGTTGGTTACAAACAGGTCATCGCCTACCAATTGTGTTGTGTTACCGATAGAATCGGTTAATGCTTTCCAGCCAGTCCAGTCGTCTTCGTCCATACCATCTTCAATGGAGATGATAGGGTATCTTTTTGACCAATCAGTCCAGTAGCTTACCATCTCAGAAGAGGTCAGTTTATCACCGGTAGATTTTTTGAAGTGGTAGTGACCGGTAGAAGCATCGTAGAACTCAGAAGCCGCCGCATCCATAGCAATCATGAAGTCTTCGCCTGGACGGTAGCCTGCAGCCTCAATGGCCTGCAATACTACTTCAATGGCTTCCTGGTTAGAACCAATGTTTGGAGCGAAACCACCCTCGTCGCCTACGTTGGTAGACATGCCTTTTTTCTTCAGAACGGTTTTCAGGTGGTGGAATACCTCAGTACCCCAACGAAGCGCTTCAGAGAAAGTAGGCGCACCCACTGGCATTACCATGAACTCCTGGAAGTCGATAGAATTATCGGCGTGGCTACCTCCGTTTAGGATGTTCATCATAGGTACCGGTAACGTGTTGGCATTAACCCCACCTACGTAACGGTACAGAGACTGACCTGCTTCTTTGGCGGCAGCTTTGGCGGCAGCCAAAGAAACACCTAAGATCGCGTTGGCACCCAACTTCGCTTTGTTAGGCGTGCCATCAATCTCAATCATGATTTTATCAAGCAGACTCTGCTCAAATACATTGAAGCCTACCAGTTCATCAGCAATGATAGTGTTCACATTCTGTACTGCTTGCAGCACACCTTTGCCCATGAACATGTTTTTGTCATCATCACGTAGCTCTACTGCTTCGTGTTTACCAGTAGAGGCGCCGGATGGAACGGCCGCACGGCCAACAATCCCATTAGAGGTGATAACATCTACTTCAACCGTAGGATTGCCGCGGGAGTCAAAAATCTGGCGGGCTTTGATGTCTTCAATTAAGCTCATATAGTTCTATTTTGATTAGGAATTCTTTTCTTTCTCCAGCATTTCCACAAAGAGGTCAAACAGGTACTCAGAATCATGAGGTCCCGGGGAAGACTCAGGGTGGTACTGCACAGAGAAGGCTGGTTTGTTTTTAATTCTAATACCTTCTACGGTATTATCATTCAGGTTAATGTGCGTAATCTCTACATTAGGGTTATTTCTCACCGCATCAGCATCAACTGCAAAACCATGATTCTGCGAAGTGATTTCGCTTTTACCTGTGATCAGGTTCTTCACCGGATGGTTAAGACCACGGTGGCCGTTGTGCATTTTGTAGGTAGGGATGCCATTTGCCTGCGCTAAAATCTGGTGTCCCATACAAATACCAAACATAGGTTTCTCTATAGCCAGAATTTGCTCTACGCTCTTTACCGCCTCAAACGTTACAGCAGGATCACCAGGGCCGTTAGAGATAAAGTACCCATCTGGACCCCATTCTTCCATTTCCTCAAAGGTAGTACCATAAGGGAATACCCGGCACTCGCATCCTCTGCTGGTAAGGTTATTCAAAATATTGCGCTTCACCCCAAGGTCAAGAACCGCTACTTTGAATCTAGTTTCAGTAACAGGAAGGTCATACTGCTCAAGGGTAGTCACTTTAGAAGAAAGCTCTAAACCAGCCATAGAAGGAACCTCCTTGAGTTTCTCCTTCAAGTCATCTATGTCAGTTGAATCAGAAGAAATGATAGCATTCATAACTCCTTTGTCTCTAACATATCTAACCAGTTCACGGGTATCAATTTCACAGATACCTACAATGCCTGCTTTCTCGAAGTACTCCTGTAAAGACCCTTCAGCAGTCTTTCTGGAAAAATGATGCGAAAACTCTTTACACACCAACCCTTTGATCTGGATATTCCCAGATTCAACTTCCTCCGGCTGCACACCATAATTACCCACGTGTGAAACAGTAGTAATTACAATCTGACCATAATAGGAAGGATCAGTGAAAATCTCCTGATACCCGGTCATACCCGTGTTAAAGCAGACCTCTCCGCCGGTGGTTCCTATTCTACCGAGACTTTTCCCCCGGAATACAGTGCCGTCTTCCAGCACCAATACTGCATCAGTTGTTGTGTGAAGCTTCATTTGAATTAGATATGTGGCAAAAATAAAAAAGGGATACGAGTAATCTCGTATCCCTTTTCATTAATTATTACATTCTTATTATTCAGCAGTTGGAGTTTCAGCTGAATCAGTAGCTGCAGTAGCTGCAGTACCTTCAGAAGTAGAAGTTGAAGCATCAGTAGTAGTCTGTGCATCATCTTTTTTCTTACCTGAAGAACGACGTCTGGTTTTAGCTTTACCAGCAGTAGCAGTTCCAGTTGTGGTCAGCATATCCTCATTGTAGTCAACAAGTTCAATGATACACATCTCTGCGTTGTCACCTAAACGAGTTCCTGTTTTAAGAATACGAGTGTAACCACCCGGACGATTAGCAATTTTAGAAGCAACGCCGTCAAACAACTCTTTTACCGCCTCTTTGCTTTGCAAGTAAGCAAAAACTGTACGACGAGAGTGTGTTGTATCGTTTTTACCTTTAGTCAACAAAGGCTCAGCATATTTACGAAGAGCTTTCGCTTTCGCAACAGTAGTAACTAAGCGCTTGTGAAGAATAAGGGAGGCAGCCATGTTAGAAAGCATAGCGGCACGATGGGCAGCAGTCCTACCTAAGTGATTTATTTTTTTACCGTGTCTCATTATTTTGATTGTGCACGTGCATACCGTCGATCAACCTTTACGGGATCGGGAATTATGCCGTAGGATTACTAATCTTCTTCTAATTTGTATTTGGCGATATCCATGCCAAAGGTAAGACCTTTCTCTTGCACCAAGTTCTCTAACTCTGTCAATGATTTCTTTCCAAAGTTACGGAATTTCATCATATCAGAAAGATCAAGTTGCACCAGATCACCCAAGGTTCTGATATCAGCTGCTTTCAAGCAGTTGTAAGCGCGTACAGATAAATCCATATCGTGCAGAGGAGTCTTAAGAACTTTTCTCATGTGCAGCATTTCTTCATCAACAGCTTCTTCCTCTTCAGGCTTCACTGTCTCAAAAGTCATGGTGTTGTCAGAGAATAGCATGAAGTGCTGAATCAAAATATTGGCAGCACCTTTTAAGGCATCTTCTGGGTGGATAGATCCATCAGTAGTAATTTCAAGCAAAAGACGCTCATAGTCAGTCTTCTGTTCAACCCGCGTGTTTTCAACGCTATATTTCACATTCTTTACAGGAGTGAAGATAGCATCAATTGCGATTTGACCGAAAACCTGATCTGCCGGTCTGTTTTCCTCAGCAGGAACGTATCCTCTACCCTTTTGAATAGTTAATTCTATTTCAAAAGAAGATTCAGGATCAAGGTGGCAAATTACCAGATCAGGGTTTAACACCTGAAAAGAACCAGAGAACTTGTTGATGTCACCGGCTGTAAAGGTATCTTGCTTGCTGATGCTAACGGTGATTTTATCATCAACCAAGTCACCAATTTTCTTGAACCGAACCATTTTCAGGTTCAGGATAATTTCAGAGACATCTTCAACCACACCTTCAATGGTAGAGAACTCATGGAGCACACTAGGAACACGGATGCTAGAGATGGCATATCCCTCCAGTGAGGAGAGAAGAATTCTTCTCAGCGCATTCCCAATGGTAACACCATAGCCCTTTTCTAGCGGCTTAAATTCAAATTGCCCATTAAAGTCATCGGATTTCTCCATCACGACTTTCTCTGGCATTTGAAAGGCTAATATTGACATGATTGCTGGTTTAAGGTTGACACTAAATTAGAAGGTATTACTTAGAGTAAAGCTCGACAATCAGCTGCTCCTGAATTTTCTCAGGGATCTGATCACGCTGTGGATTAGAGATGAACTTACCAGCTAACTGGCTACCATCCCACTCCAACCAAGTGAATGCACGAGCGTTACGGCCAGCCAGGCTGGTAGTAATGGCTTCTAATGATTTTGATTTTTCGCGAACACTAACAACGTCACCGGGACGCAGGGTGTAAGAAGCGATGTTTACCACATGACCATTTACCTGGATGTGGTTGTGGTTTACTAATTGTCTTGCACCACGTCTTGTAGGAGCAATGCCTAAACGGTAAACAGTGTTGTCTAATCTTGCCTCAAGTAAAGCAAGTAAGTTCTCACCAGTAATACCTGTTTTACGGGCTGCTTTGTCAAATAAATTAGCAAACTGCTTTTCTAAAACACCATAGATGTATTTAGCTTTTTGCTTCTCCATTAACTGGATAGCATATTCAGATTGCTTCTTTCTCCGACCACGACCATGCATACCTGGACCATAGGCTTTTTTAGCTAAAGCTTTACTGGGTCCAAAAATAGGTTCGTTATATCTTCTAGAGATTTTACTCTTAGGGCCTGTGTATCTTGCCATTTCTAATACTAAATAATTTCCTTAAACTCTTCTGCGCTTTGGAGGACGACATCCGTTGTGTGGAAGAGGAGTCACATCTTTGATAGAGGTAACTTCAATACCAACGTTTTGCATAGTCCGGATAGCTGACTCACGTCCAGCACCTGGGCCTTTTACAAACACTTCAGCCTTTCTCAATCCAGCTTCATAGGCTACTTTACCGCAATCAGCGGCAGCCATTTGGGCAGCGTAAGGAGTATTTTTCTTAGACCCTTTGAATCCCATTTTACCAGCAGAAGCCCAAGAAATAACCTGGCCATTGATGTTGGTAACTGAGATGATTATATTGTTGAAAGAAGCTTTGATGTGAACCTGACCAACAGGCTCCACAACAACCACGCGCTTCTTGGCTTTATCTTTTCTTTTCTGAGCCATTGTCGTTTAATTATTTAGATGCCTTCTTCTTGTTTGCAACAGTTTTACGCTTGCCCTTACGAGTTCTAGAGTTGTTTTTAGTTCTCTGACCTCTTACTGGAAGACCTTTTCTGTGACGTAAACCGCGATAGGAACCAATGTCCATCAAACGTTTGATGTGCAATTGAACCTCTGAACGAAGAACACCTTCAACTTTGTGCTCAGTAGAAATTACGTTACGGATTTCTCCCGCTTCTTCCTCTGTCCAATCCTTCACTTTTTTGTCAAGATCCACCCCAGCTTTCACCAAAATAGACTGCGACGCTTTACGGCCAATACCGTAAATATACGTCAAAGCAATCTCGCCTCTTTTGTTATCTGGAATATCAACTCCTGCTATTCTAGCCATGTTTTAAAAATTAACCTTGTCTTTGTTTATAACGTGGATTCTTTTTGTTGATCACGTAAAGCTTGCCTTTACGTCTGATCACCTTGCAGTCTTCACTGCGCTTCTTAACTGACGCTTTTACTTTCATCTGTTTATTTGTATCTGTAAACTATTCTGCCTTTACTAAGGTCGTAAGGAGACATTTCCAATTTTACTCTGTCCCCAGGAAGAATTTTGATGTAGTGCATCCGCATCTTACCGGAGATGTGAGCAATAACTTGATGGCCATTTTCTAATTCTACCCGAAACATTGCATTGGATAGTGCCTCAATGATGGTACCGTCTTGTTCGATGGAAGACTGTTTAGCCATGTATTAGTTTAGTGCTTTATCTATGTAATCAAAAGTAGTTAAAATCTCTGCTTTGCCTTTTCTCACCACAACGGTGTGTTCAAAATGAGCAGAAGGCTTTTTGTCTCTGGTCCGGATGGTCCAACCATCGTTTTCCTGTACAACATGCCTAGTACCCAAATTAACCATGGGCTCAATAGCTAAGACTAAGCCATCCTGAAGTTTTAAGCCTTGTCCTCTTTTCCCATAATTAGGAACTTCAGGACTTTCATGTAAACTCCTACCTAACCCATGTCCAACCAGTTCCCGAACTACACCATATCCATATTGTTCAACGTGGGTCTGAATAGAATGTCCAACATCTCCGATTCTAGCTCCAGCTACTGCCCATTCAATCCCTTTGTATAAAGACTCCTTTGTACGGGTAAGTAAATCAGTCACCTCTTGAGGAACATCTCCCACTGGGTGAGTATAGGCACTATCACTATGGAAACCCTTAAAAAAAACTCCACAATCTATAGATACAACATCTCCAGATTGTAGAGCATACTTGCTAGGTATACCATGTACCACTGCAGAATTTAAGCTGATACATAAACTGTGCTTAAATCCATTATAACCCTTAAAAGAAGGTGAACCACCATGATCGCTAATAAATTCTTCAGCGATGGAATCTAATTTTAAGGTAGTAACACCCTCAGAAACGTGCTTGGCTATTTCACCATGCACTTGACTGAGGATGTTAGCACTTTGTTTAATAAGCTCGATTTCTTCTTCGGTCTTATATATAATCATTCCTTAGGAAGCAACCGCTATATTTTTTGATCGACCTCTGAGTTTACCAGATTTCATCATGCCATCATAATGACGCATTAACAAATAACTTTCTATTTGGTTCAATGTATCTAAAACTACCCCTACTAAAATGATAAGCGAAGTACCACCAAAGAAAGCAGCAAACTCTCTCGTGATTCCAAACAGCATTGCAATGGAAGGAAGGATAGCAATAATAGCTAAGAAAATAGCTCCTGGCAAAGTAATTCTGGTAAGAACTTCATCAATGAATTCAGAAGTAGCTAAACCTGGTTTTACCCCAGGAACAAAACCACCACTTCTTTTTAAATCATCAGAAATCTGATTAGGATTCACACTGATGGCAGTATAGAAGAAGGTGAAGATGATAATCAGAACTGCAAAGGAGAGGTTGTATTGCCAAGAAGTATAATCAGAGAAAACATTGCCAATTTCATTGGCCATATCACTCTCATTTCTCCAGAAAGAAGCAATCATACCTGGAAGGAACATTAAAGATTGAGCAAAGATGATTGGCATAACACCAGCAGCATTCACTTTTAAAGGAATGAACTGTCTTTGTCCAGCTTGTAAAGAAGCACTACCACCTACTTGTTTTGCATATTGTACAGGTATTCTTCTGATAGCTTGAGTAAGCATTACTACGCTCATCACTACAAAGAATAAAACAATTAGCTCAACAATGAAGATTAGGGCACGACCTAAACCTAAAGCTAAAGCCTCACCTACTAAAGCACCTGGTAGACGAGAAACAATGCCAATCATAATCAACATAGAAATCCCGTTTCCAATACCTTTGTCAGTAATTTTCTCACCAAGCCACATACAAAACATGGTACCGGCAGTGAGAATAATCATAGAGGAAATAGTAAAAAGAGGTCCGGCTACAGAAGGATCTATAGCTTCAGCGTTGATGGTAGCTAAGAAACCAACAGATTGAGCAAGCGTAATAACAATTGTTAGAACCCTTGTATACTGATTGATTTTCTTTCGTCCAGACTCACCCTCTTTCTGCAATTTCTGAAAATAAGGAACCGCAATGGTTAGAAGCTGTAAAACGATGGAAGCAGAAATATAAGGCATGATACCCAATGCAAAAATGGAAGCATTGCTAAATGCTCCACCTAAAAAGGCATCTAATAAGCCTAAGATTCCTTGTGAATTACCGCCTAGTTGATTAGGATCAATACCAGGTAGAACCACATAGGAACCTAATCTGAAAATTGCGATGAATCCTAAAGTGTTTAGGATTCTAACTCGCAAATCTTCAATCGCAAAGATATTCTTAATCGTAGAAATCAGCTTCTTCATCTCTTACAGAGTCACAACCTTGCCGCCTGCTTTTTCAATAGCTTCTATTGCTGTTTGAGAGAACGCATGCGCGTGAACTTCAATAGCAGTAGTTAATTCGCCTCTACCCAGAACTTTGATGTTATCGTTCTTAGACGCTAAACCGTTTGCACGAAGCGTGGCAAAATCAACAACAGTAGAACCAGATTTAGAAACTAAATTCTGAAGAACATCAAGGTTAACAGCAGTGAACTCAACGCGGTTGATGTTTTTAAAACCGAATTTAGGAACACGACGTACCAAAGGCATCTGACCACCTTCGAAACCAGCTTTGGATGAATAACCTGAGCGAGATTTAGCTCCCTTATGTCCACGGGTGGAGGTGCCACCTCTACCAGAACCGGTACCACGACCAATTCTCTTCCGGTTCTTAACAGAACCTTCAGCAGGCTTTAAATTACTTAAATTCATTTTAGACCTCTTTTATAGATACTAAATGTTGCACACGGTTAACCATACCTGCAATTTGAGGGGTCAACTCTTTGGTTACAGTTCTATTGATCTTGCCAAGACCTAGCGCCTTCATGGTCTGCTTTTGTCTTTCTGGACGATCAATAATACTTTTAATCTGGGTGATTTCTACACTTGCCATAATTACCCGTTGAATACACGTTGTAAACTGATTCCACGTTGCTGAGCAACTACCAATGGATCGCGCATTTTAGACAGAGCATCAAAAGTCGCTTTAACCACGTTGTGCGGGTTAGAAGAACCTTTTGATTTAGCTAGTACATCTCTGATACCAGCACTATCAAACACAGCACGCATCGCACCACCAGCAATAACACCAGTACCGGCAGCTGCAGGCTTGATCAATACAAATCCACCAGAAAATTTACCTTCCATTGAGTGAGGTACAGTATGGCCGAACAAAGGTACACGTACCAGGTTTTTCTTAGCATCATCGATTCCTTTTGCAATAGCATCAGTCACCTCGTTTGCTTTACCTAATCCGTATCCTACAACACCATTACCGTCGCCTACTACTACGATGGCAGAAAAACTAAATCTTCTACCACCTTTTACCACTTTAGCAACACGATTGATAGCAACTACGCGCTCTTTAAGCTCGATCTCGCTTGCTTTGATGCTTCTGATATTTAATTTAGACATGTTCTTAGAATTTTAGACCCGCTTCACGAGCCCCTTCTGCTAATGATTTAACACGACCATGGTACAGATAACCACCTCTGTCGAAAACAACTTCAGTGATACCTTTTGCCAAAGCTTTAGCTGCTATATCACGACCTACTGAGGTTGAAGCAGCACTCTTTGTTGAAGTGGCTTCTCCTTCAATAGTAGAAGATGAAGAACTTGCTAATGTAACACCATTCACATCATCAATCAGTTGAGCATAAATAGATTTATTGCTTCTGAATACCGACAGACGTGGACGCTGAGCTGTACCAGACACCTTGTTACGGATGCTGCGACGAATTCTCAGTCTTCTTTTTGCTTTATCGAATGCCATTTTATTTCTTATTTAGAAGCAGTTTTACCAGCTTTTCTTCTAACAACCTCACCAACGAAACGAATACCTTTGCCTTTGTAAGGCTCAACTTTACGTAACGAACGGATTTTGGCAGCTACCTGACCAATCAACTGCTTATCAATACCTTCTAAGGTAATTACCGGAGCTTTACCTTTTTCGGTTACTGCTACTGCAGAAATCTCTGGAGGTAAACCCACGTAAATGTTATGTGAATAACCTAACGCAAGCTCTAAATTCTGGCCTACAGTAGTGGCTTTAAAACCAACCCCTACCAATTCCAAAGATAATTTATACCCAGTGCTAACCCCAACAACCATGTTGTTGATGATAGAACGGTATAGACCGTGTAGTGCTTTGTGTCTCTTTTGCTCTGTTGGACGACTTACTGTAAGTACACCATCCTCAATAGCAACAGTAATGTCCGTATCAACTTGTGAAGAAAGAGTTCCTTTAGGCCCTTTCACTGTAACCAGGTTATCCTGGTTAACCAACACCTCAACACCTTGTGGGAGCGTGATTGGCAGTTTTCCTATCCGCGACATTTCTTCTTAATTAATACACGTAACACAATACTTCACCACCTACATTAAGGCCTTTGGCCTCTTTGTCAGTGATTACACCTTTGGATGTTGAAAGGATGGCTACGCCATATCCATTCAACACACGTGGCATCTCATCAAGATGCACATACTTACGGAGCCCCGGCTTACTGACTCTCTCAAGTTTCACGATAGCAGATTGCTTTGTAGCTGGATCATACTTCAAGGCAATTTTAATTGAACCTTGAACTGAGCTATCATCGAACTTGTAACTCTGGATATAACCTTTCTCGTAGAGAACTTTGGTTAATTCCTTTTTTATATTGCTAGCCGGAATTTCAACTACACGGTGATTTGCCTTGATGGCATTCCGTAGTCTAGTTAAATAATCTGCTATCGGATCTGAATGCATTAGACTATATTTTTAGATTCCGCTCTTTTTAAGGAGCCGCAAAGATACTACTATTTTCCTAACTATGTTAATGATAGGAGTAATAATTACCAACTAGCCTTCGTTACTCCAGGAATCTTGCCTGCAGAAGCCATCTCTCTGAATGTAACGCGAGAGATACCGAACTTCCTCATATAGCCTCTTGGTCTTCCGGTCAATTTGCATCTGTTGTGCAACCGTACTGGAGAAGCATCTTTTGGCAATTTATCTAGAGCTTCGTAATCGCCAGCAGCTTTTAACTGAGCTCTTTTGGCAGCATACTTAGCTACCATTTTCTGTCTCTTAAGCTCTCTTGCTTTTGCTGATTCTTTAGCCATTTTCTTATTTCTTTAAATTTGCGAATGGTAACCCAAAGCCTTTCAATAACTCTAAGCTTTCTTCATCAGTAGAAGCCGTAGTTACAAAGGTGATATCCATACCAGCAATTGACTTGATTTTGTCAATACTAATTTCAGGGAAAATGATTTGTTCTTTTACCCCTAAGGTATAGTTACCACGTCCGTCAAATCCTTTGTCGCTGATGCCTTTGAAGTCACGTACCCGTGGAAGAGCGATGGTTACCAAGCGGTCAAGGAACTCGTACATTCTTTCGCCACGCAATGTCACACGAGCACCAATTGGCATACCTTCTCTCAACTTAAAGTTAGAGATAGAGTTTTTAGCTTTGGTTTGAACCGCTTTCTGACCTGCAATGATGGTAAGCTCGTCAACTCCAATATCAACTAATTTTTTATCTGCCACAGCATTACCAATACCTCTGTTGATGCTGATCTTGGTAATCTTAGGTACTTGCATTATGCTCTTGTATTGAAATTTTTCTTTCAATGCAGGCACAATTTCTTTTGAATATTTATCTTTTAGTCTAGCTGCCATGTTAGATTAAGTTTCCAGTTTTTTTGGAATAACGTTGAAGCTTTCCATCATCGTTCAGCTTCTTACCTGTTCTAGTGGCAGCATTTGTAGCAGGCTCAACTAGCATCACATTGCTAGCATGAATTGGAGCCTCTAATTTTACGATACCGCCGTTAGGGTTTTTAGCGCTTGGCTTTTGGTGCTTAGAAATCAGGTTCAAACCTTCTACCACTACCTTTTGCTTATCAGTAAGCACAGAGGTTACAGTTCCGGTTTTGCCTTTATCATCACCAGCGATCACTTTTACAGTGTCGCCTTTCTTCACATGAAGTTTATGCTTTGACATCTTGTTTTCTCTTCTCGTGTTTAAATTACTTCAGGAGCCAAAGAAACAATTTTCATAAACTGTCTTTCACGTAACTCACGGGCAACTGGCCCAAAAATACGTGTACCACGTGGCTCATCGTTGTTGTTCAATAACACGGCTGCGTTATCATCAAAACGAATATAAGAACCGTCTTTACGACGAACTTCCTTTTTGGTGCGAACAATCACAGCTTTGTGAACAGTTCCCTTTTTTACGTTTCCTGAGGAAAGAGCAGATTTTACGGTAACAACAATTTTATCACCAACAGAGGCGTATTTTTTTCCTGTTCCACCCAAAACTCGGATGACCAGAACCTCTTTTGCTCCGCTGTTATCAGCAACAGTAAGTCTTGATTCTTGTTGTATCATTTTATTTAGCTCTTTCTACGATTTCAATTAAGCGCCAGCATTTATTCTTGCTCAACGGTCTTGTCTCCATGATGCGTACAGTATCTCCGATACCGCACTCATTGTTCTCATCATGAGCCATGAACTTTTTGGACTTAGAAACAAATTTCCCATAAATTGGGTGTTTCACTTTGCTTTCAACAATAACAGTGATGGATTTGTCCATCTTGTTACTTACCACGCGTCCAGTTTTTTCTTTTCTTAGATTTCTCGTCTCCATGGTTTTCTATTTTAGCCATTGAGCTCTAGAGAGCGCAATTGCGTTTCTAGTCTGGCGATGGTTTTTCTTGTAAGCTTAATTCTTGATGGATTCTCAAGGGGAGAGATAGCATGAGCAAACTGCAAGTTCACTAAGTTGTTTCTCTCTGTGGTAAGTTGCTCTTTCACTTCATTTAGTGAAAGAGCTTTGATTTCAGATTGCTTCATGACTATTTCTCAACGTAATCTCTACGTACTACAAATTTAGTTCTCACTGGTAGCTTTTGAGCAGCCAGTCGTAAAGACTCTTGAGCTACTTCTAGCGACACTCCATCAGATTCAAACATGATGGTACCTGGTTTCACAACAGCTACCCAGTATTCTGGAGATCCTTTACCCTTACCCATCCGTACCTCTGCAGGTTTTTTGGTGATAGGCTTGTCAGGGAAAATACGAATCCAAACTTGGCCTTCCCGTTTCATGGCACGAGTCATCGCGATACGAGCTGCTTCAATCTGGCGGGCAGTGATCCAAGAGGCTTCTAATGATTTGATGGCGAAAGATCCAAAGGAGATTGTGCTTCCTCTGTGCGCAAGACCGGTTACCCGGCCCTTTTGCATCTTTCTATATTTAGTTCTTTTCGGCTGTAACATTTCTTAAATTCCTAAAAATTGAACAACTACTTGCGCTTGTTAGGTCCACCACCGCTACGCTTCTGGTTTCCATCACCTGGGCGCTTGTTGCGGTTGTTGTCTCTACGGTCGCCGCGATCGTTTCCACCTCTCTCGCCTCTTTCGTTGCGAGGACCTGCAGATTGACCACCACTTTGTTGACCAGCATTAGGAGATAAGTCACGCTTACCGAATACTTCTCCCTTGAAGATCCACACTTTGATACCCAGTTTACCATAAACGGTCTGAGCTTCTGACAGAGCATAGTCAATATCAGCTCTCAAAGTATGCAAAGGAGTACGTCCTTCTTTGTAATGCTCAGTACGAGCCATTTCAGCACCACCTAAGCGGCCAGATACTTGAATCTTGATACCTTCAGCACCTACTCTGATCGCAGAGGCAATTGCTTGTTTCATAGCTCTTCTGAAAGAGATACGAGCTTGCAACTGTTGGGCTACTGACTCACCTACTAATTTTGCATCCAATTCTGGACGTTTGATTTCAAAGATGTTGATTTGAACATCTTTGCTGGTGATTTTTTTAAGCTCTTCTTTGATCTTATCTACCTCTTGGCCACCTTTTCCAATTACCACTCCCGGGCGGGCAGTGTTGATGGTGATGGTGATTCTTTTAAGAGTTCTCTCGATGATGATTTTCGAGATACCTCCTTTCGGAATACGGGCCAGGATATATTTGCGGATTTTTTCGTCTTCAATCAGTTTATCAGCGAAATCCTTTCCTCCGAACCAATTAGAGTCCCAGCCTTTAACAATACCTAGTCTTAGGCCTACTGGATTAACTTTTTGTCCCATTATAACTATTTGGCTTCGTTAGAGGTAGATGTTTCAACTGTCTCCACTTCCACTTTAGAATCAATCACAAGTGTCACGTGGTTAGATCTTTTTCTGATTCTGTGGCCACGACCCTGCGGAGCAGGACGCAAGCGCTTCAGCATCTTTCCTTCATCTACTCTAATCTCTTTAATATACAGATTAGCATCCTCAATGCGGGCATCTTCATTAGCTGCTTGCCAGTTAGATAAAGCAGATAAAAGAAGTTTCTCCAATTTAGGAGCGCCGGCATTTGGTGTAAATTTTAATAAACCTAAGGCTTGGGTAACTCTTTTCCCACGGATTAAGTTCGCTACCAGTCTCATCTTCCGAGGTGAGCTAGGCACATTGTTTAATTTAGCAACCGCTTCCATTATCTTTTACCTTTATCTTTCTTAGCAATATGGCCTCTAAAGTTTCGGGTAGGAGCGAATTCGCCTAATTTGTGACCTACCATGTTTTCTGTTACATACACAGGAATGAATTTATTTCCGTTGTGTACTGCAAACGTATGACCTACAAAATCTGGAGAGATCATAGAACGGCGTGACCAAGTCTTGATCACCGCTTTCTTACCAGACTCATCCATTGTCTGCACTTTTCTATCGAGCCTGTAGTCAATATAAGGCCCTTTTTTTAATGATCTTGCCATTACTTATTTTTTCCTTCTATTAACAATCAGGTTCTCAGAGAATTTATTTTTGTTTCTAGTCTTCTGACCTTTCGCGTAAAGACCATTACGTGATCTTGGGTGACCTCCAGATGACTTACCTTCACCACCGCCCATTGGGTGATCTACAGGGTTCATGGCAACACCTCTTACTCTTGGTCTGATACCCATCCATCTGCTACGTCCAGCTTTACCAAGCTTCACGTTCATATGGTCTGCGTTAGAAACAGTTCCTACGGTAGCCATACAGTTTACCAGAACCATTCTCATCTCACCAGAAGGTAATTTCAAAGTTGCGTAACGGCCTTCACGGGCTACCAGCTGCGCATAAGAACCTGCGCTTCTTGCCAGTACAGCACCTTGACCAGGAGCTAATTCGATGTTGTGTACAATAGTACCCAGTGGAATATCAGAAAGTGGTAACGCGTTACCTACTTCTGGAGCTACTCCTGGGCCAGATACTACGGTTGCATCCACTGCCAAACCAGCTGGAGCAATGATATAAGCTTTCTCACCATCCGCGTAGTACAACAGGGCGATACGCGCTGTTCTGTTCGGATCGTACTCAATCGCTTTTACAGTTGCAGGCACTCCGTATTTCGTTCTTTTGAAATCGATTATACGGAATCTTTTCTTGTGACCACCGCCTGTATAGCGCATGGTCATTCTTCCTGAATTGTTACGTCCACCAGATTTTTTTATGGATGCCAACAAAGATTTCTCAGGCTCGCTCTTCGTGATTTCAGTGAAGGCAGGCGCAATTCTAAATCTTTGACCTGGTGTTGTCGGTCTTAGTTTTTTTAATGCCATTCTCTTAATTGCTTATATTCCGCTATAGAAATCGATTACTTCCCCTGCTTTCAAAGTAACAATCGCCTTCTTAGAGGATACTGTACGCCCGGTTACAACACCTGATTTAGTGTTACGAGACTTCAATTTTCCTTGGGTTCTCATGGTAGAGATTTTCTCTACCGTTACACCGTAACGTGACTGGATCGCTTTCTTGATCTCAATCTTATTGGCTTTTCTATCAACCTCAAAAGCATATTTGCCTGCCTCATTCATGGCAGTCAGCTTCTCAGTCAATAATGGTCTTTTTAAGATACTCATTATTTCGATGTGTAAATTTCCTCAAAAACAGAAAGAGATTCCTCTAAACAAACTACCTTGTTGGCGTTCAACAAATCATAAGTAGTAAGAGCACCAGGAGTAGAAACTTTTACGTTAGCCAGGTTTCTGCTTGACAGAACCACGTTAGCATTAGCTTCTTTGGTAACGATCAACGTTTTTCTTTCTCCTACTTTAAGGCTCTGCAAAATTGCAGCAAAGCTCTTTGTTTTTGGAGTATCAATGGTGATGTTATCTACTAACACCAGACGCTCATCTTTTGCCAATTGAGAAAGAGCTGAAAGTCTTGCTAAAGACTTCAATTTTTTATTCAATTTGAAGCTATAGTTTCTTGGTCTTGGCCCAAAAACACGTCCACCACCTTTAAATACTGGTGATTTCATAGAACCAGCTCTTGCTCCACCAGTTCCTTTTTGACGCTTGATCTTTTTGGTTGAACCAGCAACCTCAGCACGTTCTTTTGATTTGTGGGTTCCTTGACGCTGGTTCGCTAAATACTGTTTAACATCCAGGTACATGGCATGCTCATTTGGCTCTACGCCAAATACAGACTCTGGAAGAGTTACTTTTCTTCCAGTATCTTCCCCTTTACTATTTAATACTGATAGCTCCATCTTATTTCTCAACTACAATAAATGAATTTTTAGCACCTGGGATAGAACCGCTAACTACTAGTAAATTTTGCTCTGGCAAAATGCGTAATACGCGTAAGTTCTGAACCTTTACACGGTCTCCACCCATTCTTCCAGCCATACGCATTCCTTTGAATACTCTGGATGGCCATGAGCAGGCTCCAATTGAACCAGGGTGTCTTGCTCTGTTATGCTGACCGTGCGTCTGACCGCCCACACCAGCAAAGTTGTAACGTTTCACAACCCCTTGGAAACCTTTACCTTTTGAGGTACCTACAACATCAACGAACTCACCTTCTGCAAATGAGTTTACATTTACTTCGTCTCCCAGTGAGAAAGAAGCTACATCATCCAATCTGAACTCTACTAATTTCTTCTTAGCAGTGGTATTGGCTTTTGCAAAGTGTCCGGCAAGCGCCTTGCTTACTCTTTTCACTTTCTTCTCTCCGTACCCAAGCTGAACAGCTGTATAGCCGTCTGTTTCCTGCGTTTTAACCTGAGTTACTACGCATGGTCCTGCTTGAATCAAAGTACAGGCCACGCTCTTCCCTTCAGGAGTGAAGAGGCTTGTCATTCCGATTTTCTTACCGATAATTCCAGGCATTCTACTTTTTTATTTAAACAATGAATTTATTTCTCCGTTAAATGGGTCCATTTTTCGGGAGTGCAAAGTTCTATATTTAATTTTTATTTTACAAGCTATCCTAAATTATTTGTTTTCAGATACTAATGTATTTTTTTAATAGAACCTGTTCCACTCCTTATCTCCTTCTACTTGACTTCTAATTCTTTATTATTGTTTGCTTATTTCTGTTTCAAGCCTCTTTTTCTAAAATTGGTTTGAATCACCTTTTCTCCCCAAGCACAGATTTGGCTTTTTAATTAATTAGATGATTTCAAATTCTGAGATTTTCAATTTCCCCTATATGCATAAAAAAAGGGAGAGGTTCCCCTCTCCCTTTTTTTATGCATAAATAGTTTATCAAACTTTGATTTCTACATCAACGCCGCTTGGTAGTTCAAGCTTCATCAACGCATCTACTGTTTTAGAAGAAGTAGAGTAGATATCTACTAGTCTTTTGTAAGTACAAAGTTGGAATTGCTCTCTTGCTTTTTTGTTCACGTGTGGTGAACGCAAAACAGTGAAGATATCTTTTTCAGTAGGCAAAGGAATGGGACCACTCACGATCGCACCAGTTGCTTTTACCGCTTTCACGATTTTCTCTGATGATTTATCAACCAGATTGTGATCGTAAGATTTCAGTTTGATTCTGATCTTTTGATTCATTCTATTTCAACTATTTCGAAGTCCCTTTAATTTTTGCGATGATCCCATCTGCCAAGTTCTGCGGTACTTGCTCGTAGTGAGAGAAAGTAAGAGAAGCAGTTGCTCTTCCTGAAGTAATGGTACGTAAGTCTGTCACGTAACCAAATAGCTCAGATAATGGAACATCAGCTTTTACCACAGTAGAAGTACCTTTGGTATCCATACCTTTCATGATACCTCTTCTTCTGTTCAAGTCACCAGTAACCGGACCTGTGTACTCATCTGGAGTTACCACGTCTACTGCCATGATTGGCTCAAGAAGTTTAGGAGCACACTGCTTACCTGCTTCTTTGAAACCTGCACGAGCCGCTAATTCAAATGATAATGCATCAGAGTCAACATCGTGGAAAGAACCGTGGAATAAGCGTACTTTCATGGAATCTACTGGGAAACCAGCAAGAATACCATTTTTCATTGCTTCTTCAAATCCTTTTTGAACTGGAGGGATGAATTCTCTTGGGATCACACCACCAACAATGGCGTTCTCAAACTCGAGACCAGTTTTTCCATCTTCACGCGGGCCCATCGTGAATACAATATCCGCGAACTTACCACGACCACCTGACTGCTTCTTGTAAACCTCACGATGCTCAATTTGCTTCGTGATAGTTTCTTTGTAAGCAACCTGAGGCGCACCTTGGTTCAATTCTACCTTGAACTCACGCTTCATCCGGTCGATGATGATTTCCAGGTGAAGCTCGCCCATACCTCTTAAGATGGTTTGGCCTGTCTCTTCATCTGTATTCACCTGCAAGGTTGGATCTTCTTCAATAAGTTTGGCAATTGCCATACCCATTTTATCAGAGTCAGCCTGAGTTTTAGGCTCAATAGCGTATCCAATTACCGGCTCTGGGAAGTCCATTGATTCCAGTACAATTTTAGCGTTCTGGTCGCAAAGGGTATCACCAGTTTTGATGTCTTTAAAGCCTACTACCGCTCCAATGTCACCAGCTGCCAATCTCTCTATTTGGTTCTGCTTGTTAGCGTGCATCTGGAAAATACGGGAGATACGCTCTTTGTTGTTTGAACGAGTATTGTACACGTACGAACCAGACTCCAGTACTCCTGAATAGGCGCGCACAAAGCAAAGACGGCCTACATAAGGGTCAGTAGCAATTTTAAAAGCAAGGCCTGCAAATGGCTCGCTTTCGCTAGGCTTACGTGTCACCTCTTCGCCTGTATCAGGGTTAGTACCAACAATGTGATCCTTATCTAGAGGTGAAGGAATCAATGCCATCACATAGTCAAGCATTGTTTGTACACCTTTATTTTTGAAAGAAGAACCGCAAAGCATTGGCACAATAGCCATGTCAATAGTTGCTTTACGAAGAGCGTTCATGATTTCATCTTCAGTGATCGTTTCAGGATCATCGAAGTATTTTTCCATCAAAGACTCATCATAATCAGCTACTGCTTCCAATAACTTCTCGCGATATTCAGTTGCCTCTTCCAACATATCGTCAGGAATTGGAACTTCTCTAAAGGTCATCCCTTTATCGTGCTCATTCCATTCAATACCTCTGAAGTTTACTAAGTCAACAACTCCTTTGAAGTCATCTTCAGCACCAATTGGTAACTGAAGCGCAACAGCGTTGCTGCCCAGCATTTCTTTCACTTGCTTACAAACAGCAAGGAAGTCAGCGCCAGAACGGTCCATTTTGTTAACGAAACCGATACGTGCTACTTTGTAGTTATCAGCAAGCCTCCAGTTAGTCTCAGACTGTGGCTCAACACCATCAACTGCGCTAAACAAGAATACTAAACCATCTAATACACGTAAGGAACGGTTTACCTCAACGGTAAAGTCAACGTGACCTGGTGTATCAATAATGTTGATGTGGTATTTATCACCTCTGTATTCCCAGCCTACAGTGGTTGCAGCAGAAGTAATGGTAATACCTCTTTCCTGCTCCTGCTCCATCCAGTCCATGGTGGCAGCCCCATCGTGTACCTCTCCTATTTTGTGGCTTACACCAGCATAGTAAAGAATACGCTCTGTGGTTGTAGTTTTACCGGCATCAATGTGCGCGGCAATACCTATGTTTCTTGTGAATTTTAAATCCCTAGCCATTCTTAGAATCTGAAATGTGAGAATGCCTTGTTGGCTTCTGCCATTCTGTGAGTATCATCTTTCTTCTTCACAGCAGCACCTTCTCCTTTGGCGGCGGCGATAATTTCACCAGCCAATTTATCCATCATTGTTTTCTCACCTCTCTTGCGAGCGTAAGAAATCATCCATTTGATACCAAGAGAAATCTTTCTATCCGGGCGCACCTCAGTTGGTACCTGGAAAGTAGCACCACCTACACGGCGGCTTTTCACCTCTACACCTGGCATAATGTTGTTCAATGCTTTTTTCCAGGTATCTAACCCGTTTTCTTTAGTTCTTCTTTCAACTAAATCGCAAGCATCGTAGAAAATCTTGTATGCCACACTCTTTTTACCGTCTACCATCAGGTAGTTAACAAAACGGGTAACCAGAGTTTCTTTGTATTTTGGATCAGGAAGAAGAATTCTCTTCTTTGGTTTCGCTTTTCTCATTGTCTTAACTCAATTATTTTTTCTTACCGCCTTTACCTGCAGCTGCTGCTGGTTGACCTGGCTTAGGACGTTTTGCTCCGTATTTAGAACGGGACTGTAGACGACCATTTACACCGGCAGTGTCTAACGCACCACGGATAATGTGATATCTTACACCTGGTAAGTCTTTCACACGACCACCTCTGATTAGCACAATAGAGTGCTCTTGCAGGTTGTGACCTTCACCCGGGATATAGGCATTGACTTCTTTGCCGTTTGTCAAACGCACACGAGCCACTTTTCTCATTGCTGAGTTTGGCTTTTTAGGTGTGGTTGTGTAAACGCGTGTGCACACGCCACGTCTTTGCGGGCATGAGTCAAGAGCTGGAGACTTAGACTTTGATGTTAGCGCTTCTCTTCCCTTTCTTACTAATTGTTGTATAGTAGGCATTTACTAACTTTTTAAACTGATTTCTCTCTTCAAAAAATGGTTTGCAAAGGTATAAAATCTCCTTTGCAAATTCAAAGTTTTAATTCATTAATTATTAATGGCTTATGCTTCGCCAATTGTTCCCCCAAAATTGAGCGGAAAGCTTGGGGCCTCCGGCGTCTGCTTTATGGCCCCAAAACTTTGCTCATACTTTAGGATGTTTTCCTCCAAAGCAGCCAAGAAACGTTTGGCATGCTCTGGAGTAATCACCACTCTTGACTTTACTTTTGCCTTTGGAATACCTGGCATCAGGCGGATAAAATCAATCACGAATTCACTGTGGGAATGTGCGATCATGGCAAGGTTTGCGTACTCGCCCTCGGCTATTTCCTCTGTCAACTCAATGTTGATTTGTCCTTGTTGTTCAGCAGAAGCCATCTTATTTCTCTTGCAGTTCGCCTTGTTTTGTTCTCACGCCTGACTGTCTGCTCGCAGTAAGAGATTCGTACTCCTCTTTTGAGCCAACAATTATCTTTGAGTACTCGCGTAAGCCGGTACCTGCCGGGATTAAGTGACCCACGATTACGTTCTCTTTCAAGCCCAGTAATTCGTCTGCCTTTCCTTTGATTGCTGCTTCGCTCAATACTTTGGTAGTTTCCTGGAAGGAAGCTGCCGAGATAAAGCTTTGCGTGCCCAAAGAAGCTTGTGTGATCCCTTGCAAGGTTGGTCTTGACACTGCTGGTTGAGCATCACGAACCGTTACAATGCGTAAATCACGACGTTTCAAGCTTGAGTTTTCATCACGTAGACGACGCGCCGTCACAATCATTCCTGGTTTCATGGCAGTTGAGTCACCTGCATCTTCCACTACTTTCATGTCAATGATCATGTCGTTTTCTTCCATGAACGTTACTTTATCAACTGTTTGGTTCTCCAGGAAGCTGGTATCACCTGGATCGATCACGTTCACTTTCTGCATCATCTGACGAACCACTACTTCAATGTGCTTGTCATTGATCTTCACACCCTGCAAGCGGTATACCTCCTGAATCTCGTTCACTAAGTATTCCTGCACAGCACCAGGCCCTTGTATGTTCAGGATATCGTTTGGCGTGATAGCACCATCTGACAACGGAACACCGGCACGTACAAAGTCATTGTCCTGAACCAGGATGTGCTTGGAAAGAGGTACCATGTACTTCTTCTTCACACCGTCCTTAGACTCAATGTAGATCTCACGGTTTCCGCGTTTCACGCCACCATAAGTAACCACACCGTCAATCTCACTCACTACTGCTGGGTTAGACGGGTTACGTGCCTCAAACAGCTCCGTAACACGTGGCAGACCACCCGTGATATCTCGGGTCTTACCAATAGCACGTGGGATCTTAGAGATGATCTGACCTGCTTTGATTTTTTGTCCATCTTCTACAGTTAAGTGAGCACCTACTGGAATGTTGTAAGTTTTAGGCTCACCATTTACGGGGTTAATGACAATGGCAGGGTTCTTGGTTTTATCTTTTGTCTCGATGATCACTTTCTCACGATGACCAGTCTGCTCATCTGACTCCTCACGGAAGGTGATACCTTCCACAATAGATTCGTAAGCAATGGTACCGTCAAACTCAGAAAGGATAACCGCATTATAGGGATCCCAGTTACACAACTCGTCTCCTTTGGCTACAGTCTGTCCTTCATCTACAATCAGGAATGAACCGTAAGGAACGTGGTTGCTGATTAACAGCTTGCCTGTAGTTGGATCAACAATTTTCACCTCACCTGAACGACCCATTACTACTTTCACAGGTTCGCCTTCAGCATTGGCTGTTTCAATTGTTCTCACATCTTCAAACTCCACCACTCCGGCAAACTTAGCACGGATAGCGGCATCAACGGCAATGTTAGACGCTGTACCACCCACGTGGAAGGTACGAAGTGTCAACTGTGTACCTGGCTCACCAATAGATTGTGCTGCGATTACGCCAACTGCCTCACCTTTCTGCACCATGCGGCCAGTAGAAAGGTTACGGCCGTAGCATTTCGCACAAATACCACGCTTGGTCTCACATGTCAATACAGAACGAATCTCTACGCTTTCAATAGCCGTGTTCTCAATGAAACGGGCTACTTCTTCGGTGATTTCGCGTCCTGACTCATGGATCAATTCGCCGGTAATCGGATCAATGATGTCATGCACGTTTACACGACCCAGGATACGCTCAGACAGAGACTCCACGATATCCTCGTTGTCTTTCAGAGCACTTACCTCAAGTCCACGTAAAGTACCGCAGTCAGACTCGTTTACAATCACATCTTGGGAAACGTCCACTAAACGACGGGTTAGGTAACCCGCATCCGCCGTTTTCAAGGCTGTATCCGCAAGACCTTTACGAGCACCGTGGGTAGAGATGAAGTACTCAATTACATCCAGACCTTCTTTGAAGTTGGAAAGAATTGGGTTTTCAATGATCTCCCCTACTGAGCCTTGTAAAGACTTCTGCGGTTTTGCCATCAGACCCCGCATACCACCCAACTGACGGATCTGCTCTCTGGAACCACGAGCGCCTGAGTGCATCATCATGAAGATGGAGTTGAAGCCTTGGTCGTCTTTCTCCAGACGGGACATCAACGTCTCAGTAATCTGATTGTTGATACGGGTCCAGATATCAATTACTTGGTTGTAACGCTCGTTATCTGTGATAAGACCCATAGAGTAGTTAGCCCAAACAGCATCTACATCTTTTTTGGCTTGGCCTACCAGGATGTCTTTCTCTTTCGGGATCACGATGTCACCCAAGCCCATGGATAGACCGCCTTTGTAGGCAGACTGGAACCCAAGAGTTTTTATATCATCCAGGAACTGAGCAGTTCTCGCCATACCGGTTACTTTGAACACGCGGGAGATAATCTGCTGCAATTTCTTTTTAGACAGAAGTTCGTCTACATACCCTACTTCCTCTGGCACGAACTGGTTGAACAATACTCTACCAGCAACGGTCTCAATAAGCTTCGTTACTAATTGGTTGTTCTCATCCAGTATTTTTACCCGCACCTTGATGTAAGCATGCTTAGAAAGCTGGCCTTCATTGATGGCGATGATAACTTCTTCGGCTGAGTAGAAAGACATGCCTTCCCCTTGAATTTTTTCATTCTCAGTAGAGCGCTTGCCTTTGGTTACGTAGTATAAGCCCAACACCATGTCCTGAGAAGGTACTGCAATTGGAGCACCATTGGCAGGGTTCAGGATGTTATGCGAAGCCAACATCAACATAGAGGCTTCCAGGATAGCTGCCGGTCCTAGTGGAACGTGTACCGCCATCTGGTCACCGTCAAAGTCGGCGTTGAATGCTGTGGTTACTAATGGGTGCAGCTGAATCGCTTTTCCTTCAATCAGTTTCGGCTGGAAGGCCTGAATACCTAATCTGTGGAGCGTAGGAGCACGGTTCAATAGTACTGGGTGTCCTTTCAGCACGTTTTCCAAAATATCCCATACAACCGGGTCTTTTCTGTCTACGATTTTCTTCGCAGACTTTACCGTCTTCACGATCCCGCGCTCAATAAGCTTACGGATGATGAATGGTTTGAAAAGCTCAGCTGCCATGTTCTTAGGCAGACCGCACTCGTGCAGTTTCAGTTCTGGACCTACCACAATTACGGAACGACCTGAATAATCCACACGCTTACCAAGCAAGTTCTGACGGAAACGTCCTTGCTTACCTTTCAGCATGTCAGAAAGTGATTTCAGGGCACGGTTACCTTCTGCACGAACAGCGTTCACTTTACGTGAGTTGTCGAACAGGGAGTCAACCGCCTCTTGAAGCATACGCTTCTCGTTACGAAGGATTACCTCTGGTGCTTTGATCTCGATCAGACGCTTCAGACGGTTGTTACGGATGATAACGCGACGATATAAGTCGTTCAAGTCAGACGTAGCGAAACGACCACCATCCAACGGAACCAACGGACGCAATTCTGGTGGAATTACAGGCACCATGCGGATTACCATCCACTCAGGCTTGTTCTCAATACGAGTTGCGGCATCACGGAAAGCCTCTACTACACGTAGACGCTTCAACGCTTCTGCTTTCCGCTGCTGAGAAGTCTCATGGGCAGCTGAATAACGCAGATCATAAGAAAGGTCATCTAGGTTAATGCGCTCCAATAACATCTGAAGAGCTTCAGCTCCCATCTTCGCGATGAACTTGTTTGGATCATGGTTGTCCAACATTTGGTTCTCACGTGGCAGCTTGTCAATCATGTCCAGGTACTCATCTTCGGTTAAGAAGTCCAGCATGTTCACGCCGTCTTCACCCAAGATACCTGGCTGGATTACTACGTACCGTTCATAATAGATGATCTGGTCAAGCTTCTTGGTTGGTAAGCCTAACAGATAACCAATTTTGTTTGGCAATGACTTGAAATACCAGATGTGTGCTACTGGTACAACTAGTTCAATATGGCCCATGCGCTCGCGACGCACTTTTTTCTCAGTTACTTCAACCCCGCAACGGTCACAAATAATCCCTTTGTAACGGATTCTCTTGTATTTACCGCAGTGGCACTCCCAATCCTTCACTGGCCCGAAAATCCGCTCGCAGAACAAACCGCCCATCTCTGGTTTGTAAGTTCTGTAGTTGATAGTTTCAGGTTTCGTTACCTCCCCGTTTGATCTTTCCAGAATGGATTCTGGAGAAGCCAAAGAGATGGTCACTTTAGAGAAGTCTTGGATTAATTTTTTATTTCTTGCTAACGCCATGTTATGTGTTGCTAGATATGTAAATTTCCTTTTTACTAAATGGCTTAACTAACGCGTAAAAGGGAGATTTCAGTATAGAGCCTTTTGAGCCTCTTTTCCTGAAACCTCCACTAAAACAGCTTATTAGTCTAGCGTAATCTCCAAGGCCAAGCCTCTGAGCTCGTGAATTAACACGTTGAACGACTCAGGGATATTTGGCTTCGGCAACACGTCACCTTTCACGATGGCTTCGTATGCTTTCGCACGGCCGATCACGTCGTCAGACTTCACAGTCAGGATTTCCTGCAGAACGTTAGCGGCACCGAAGGCCTCCAACGCCCACACCTCCATCTCACCGAAACGCTGACCACCAAACTGGGCTTTACCACCCAATGGCTGCTGCGTGATAAGCGAGTATGGTCCGATAGAACGAGCGTGCATCTTATCGTCAACCAAGTGACCCAGTTTCAGCATGTAAATCACACCTACGGTTACTGGTTGGTCAAAACGATCTCCACTCAAACCATCATACAGATAAGAACGTCCAAAGCGTGGCAAGCCAGCCTCGGTCAACTCAGCAGAAACTTGCTCTTCAGTAGCACCGTCAAAGATTGGCGTCGCATAGGTACGTCCTAACTTCAAACCAGCCCATCCAAGTACTGTCTCGTAGATCTGACCGATGTTCATCCTGGATGGTACCCCAAGTGGGTTCAACACGATGTCCATTGGTGTTCCGTCTTCCAGGAATGGCATATCTTCCTCACGAACGATACGCGCTACTACCCCCTTGTTACCGTGACGACCCGCCATCTTATCACCCACTTTCAGCTTACGCTTCTTAGCGATGTATACTTTGGCCAACTGCACGATACCGGCTGGTAATTCATCTCCTACCTCTAAAGTGAAGCGGTCACGTTTGAAACGGGCAGAAATCATGTTGCGGCGCTTGGTGTAGTTTTTCACCAGTTCCAACAACATCTTGTTTGTCTGCTCGTCAGCGGTCCATCCTTCCAGGATTAAATCCTTGAACATGTTCACCTCTTCCGGAACAGCGTAGTTGCTTTCATCCTTGTAAGGGTTCTTGTCAGGGAAAAGTGCCTCAGAGATATTCTTCTTACCGAATTTTGCTCCTTTGGTCAGGATCTCATCTCCAAAACGGTGACGAACTCCCTGGCTTGTTTTGCCTTCCAGCAAGGTAACCAGCTTCTCAATCATCACGTTCTTCACGGCTTTGAGTTCGCTGTTGTATCTTGCCTTCAGCTCTTCCACCTCTTTCTTCGCTTTCGCGCGGAGGTTTTTATCTTTCTTAGGACGAGAGAATAACTTCGTCTCAATCACCACCCCATTTAATGATGGCGGCGCTTTCAAGGAAGCATCCTTCACATCACCAGCTTTGTCCCCGAAGATGGCACGAAGAAGTTTTTCTTCCGGAGTTGGGTCCGTCTCTCCTTTAGGAGTGATTTTACCAATCAGGATATCCCCTTCGCGTACTTCAGCACCAATTCTGATGATACCGTTCTCATCTAGGTTACGAACGGCTTCTTCGCTCACGTTCGGGATCTCAGAGGTTAATTCCTCTTCACCACGCTTCGTTTCGCGAACTTCCAATTCAAACTCTTCAATGTGAATAGAGGTGAACACATCATCTCTTACTACACGCTCAGAGATTACAATCGCATCCTCAAAGTTGTAACCTTGCCAAGGCATGAATGCTACCTGTAGGTTTCTTCCTAAGGCTAATTCTCCCTGGTTGGTAGCATACCCTTCGCAAAGCGCTTGTCCTTTGGTTACCCGCTCGTTCTTCTTTACCAATGGAGTCAGGTTGATACAGGTATCCTGGTTTGTGCGGCGGAATTTGATTAAATCATAGGTCACAAACTCGGCATCAAAACTTACTAACTTCTCTTCTTCAGAGAGGTCATAACGGATGATGATTTTGTCTGCATCCACAAAGTGAACGTAACCTTCGCCTTCTGCGCGTACTAAGGCTCTTGAATCAAGAGCAGCTCTTAACTCCAGACCTGTACCAACAATAGGAGCTTGTGGCTTCACTAATGGTACCGCCTGGCGCTGCATGTTAGATCCCATCAAGGCACGGTTCGCATCATCATGCTCCAGGAACGGAATCAACGAAGCTGCTACCGACACGATCTGGTTAGGGGCAACGTCCATGTAGGTATAGCGCTCTGGCTCTACTACCGGGAAGTCACCCTCAAAACGGCCTTTCACTTTATCGTTGATGAAGTTACCGTTATCATCAATGATTGCGTTTGCCTGTGCTATGTGGTGAGTATCTTCTTCTTCTGCAGTCAGGTACTTCACTTGGTGGGTTACATCTACTTTTCCTTCCACTACATTGCGGTAAGGAGTTTCAATGAAGCCCATGCTGTTCACGCGAGCGTGCACGCAAAGTGAAGAGATCAGACCGATGTTTGGTCCCTCTGGCGTTTCAATGGTACAAAGACGGCCATAGTGGGTATAGTGAACGTCACGAACCTCAAAACCAGCACGTTCACGGGAAAGACCTCCTGGCCCTAATGCAGACACACGACGTTTGTGCGTGATTTCTGCCAGAGGGTTGGTCTGGTCCATGAACTGAGACAGTTGGTTTGTTCCGAAGAACGAGTTGATTACAGAAGAAAGCGTACGCGCGTTGATCAGGTCAACTGGTTTAAATTCCTCATTATCACGCACGTTCATCCGCTCTTTGATGGTTCTGGCCATACGGGCAAGACCTACCCCAAACTGTGCATATAATTGCTCACCTACCGTTCTTACACGACGGTTGCTCAAGTGGTCAATATCATCAACAACAGCTCTTGAGTTGATGAGACCAATCAGGTACTTCACAATAAGAACGATGTCCTCATTGGTCAATACTTTGGCATCCCAGTTTTTGTCAAGACCCAGTTTCTTGTTGATTCTGTAACGTCCTACATCACCTAAGTCGTAACGCTTATCGCTGAAGAACAACTTCTGGATAATGTCACGGGCAGTCTCCACGTCTGGTGCTTCGGTGTTCCGAAGCTGACGGTAAATTTGCTCAACAGCTTCCTGCTCAGAGTTAGAGTTATCTTTCTGCAGGGTGTTGTAGATAATGTTATAGTCAGCGATATTTACATTCTCACGATGCAGGATGATGGATTTCACTCCTGAATCAATGATAATGTCCAAATCGTTTTCTGATACCTCAGAGTCACGCTCTAACAGAACTTCGTTACGGTCAATAGATACCACTTCACCGGTATCCTCATCCACGAAGTCTTCTGTCCAGGTGCGTAGAACCCTTGCAGCAAGCTTTCTGCCCACTACACCTTTCAACGTCTTCTTGTCGGCCTTCACTTCCTCAGACAAACCGAACAGGTCCAGGATGTCTTTGTCCGTTCCGTAACCAATTGCACGCAACAGGGTTGTTACCGGGAATTTCTTCTTACGATCAATGTACGCGTACATCACGTTGTTCACGTCGGTCGCGAATTCAATCCAAGACCCTTTGAATGGGATAATTCTGGCAGAATATAATTTTGTACCATTTGTGTGCTTGCTTTGGGCAAAGAACACTCCTGGTGAACGGTGCAACTGTGATACAATCACGCGTTCAGCGCCATTGATCACAAATGAACCCTTCTCAGTCATATAAGGAATGTTTCCTAAGAAAACTTCCTGCTCAATTGTTTCGAAATCCTCGTTGTCTGTATCATTACAGATCAAACGAAGCTTTGCTTTTAAGGGTACTGAATATGTCAACCCACGGTCAATACACTCATCTACTGAGTATTTTGGTGGGTCTACGTGGTAGTCTACGAATTCCAGAACGAAATTCTCTCTTGAATCAGAGATCGGAAAATTTTCAGCAAATACCTTGAAAAGACCTTCTTCCGTGCGGTTCTCGGCAGCGGTTTCCAACTGGAAAAAGTCTTGAAAAGATTGTAGCTGAACGTCCAGGAAGTCTGGGTAGTCAATGACCGACTTAATGGACGCAAAATTGATCCGCTCTGTCTTTTTATTTGTAGCCAAAGTTGTCAGGATTTTACGTTTAAACTTTGTCGTGCCCCTGTTTAGTTCTCTCAGGAGCAGAAATTTCTAGAAATCTTTTCTAGGTACAAACAGGAAAAGACCTGACGAAAATGCCAGGTCTAACCCTTTGTGGTAATGGAAGGTAGTGTGTGGATTACTTAACCTCCACTTCAGCACCAGCTTCTTCCAATTGCTTTTTCAATGAATCTGCTTCATCTTTAGCAACACCTTCTTTCAATGGTTTTGGAGCGCCGTCAACCAATTCTTTAGCTTCTTTCAGGCCAAGACCAGTCAATTCTTTCACTAGCTTCACAACTGCTAGCTTAGAGGCACCTGCAGCCTTAAGGATTACATCAAAAGATGTTTTTTCTTCTACAGCGGCTGCAGCGTCACCACCACCACCACCAGCTACCATTACAGGAGCAGCAGCTGCTGGCTCAATACCATACTCATCCTTAAGAATCGTAGCAAGTTCATTAACCTCTTTTACAGTTAAGTTAACCAACTGCTCAGCGAATGCTTTCAAATCTGCCATTTTTATTAGTAATTAAAAGTTGTTTTAAAATTGAAATGTTATTGTTCTCTCTCTGATAATGTTTTAACCAATCCAGCAAGGATATTGCCACCGCTCTGAAGGGCAGAAATAACGTTTTTAGCTGGAGATTGAAGTAAGCCGATGATTTCACCAACAAGTTCTTCTTTTGACTTGAGTTTGCTCAAGGTATCCAGTTGCTCATCGCCTAGGTAGATGCTAGCATCTATGTAAGCGCCTTTCAGAACTGGTTTTTTAGCACCCGTTTTGCGGAAATCAAGCAACAATCTAGCAGGTGCGTTACCTGTCGTTGGCTCAAACATAAGTCCTGAAGATCCTTTTAAAGCTACATCTAATGCAGATGTATCACCTCCCAAAGTATCCAAGGCTTTACGAATCAGAGTATTTTTGTAAACTTTGTACTCAATGCCTCTGTCAAAGCACAATCTTCTAAATTTATTGATAGTTGCTACTGTTAAATCAGAAGCATCAGTAATGTAGACGAAGGAGTTTTGAGCAAACTTCTCGCTCAGGTCGCGTACAATGATTTCTTTCTCTTCCCGTGTCATCTCTTCTCGTTAAATGGAGGTTTTGTCAACTACTACACCAGGACTCATTGTGCTTGACAATGTGATGCTCTTAATATAAGTTCCTTTTGCGGAAGAAGGCTTCAAACGGTTAAGAGTTGCAATCACCTCATTTGCGTTTGCCGCAATCTGATCTGGACCGAAAGAAACTTTACCAATGCTGGTGTGAATGATACCGGTTTTGTCAACTTTGAAGTCGATTTTACCTGCTTTCACTTCTTTCACCGCTTTGGCTACGTCTGTGGTAACAGTACCAGCCTTAGGGTTTGGCATTAAGTTACGAGGTCCTAAGATACGTCCTAGTCTACCTACTTTTGCCATTACAGCTGGCATAGTGATGATCACATCAATATCAGTCCAACCTTTTTCAATCTTCTGGATGTACTCGTCAAGACCTACGTAGTCAGCACCAGCAGCTTTCGCCTCATCCTCTTTGTCAGGGGTACACAGCACTAATACTCGTACATCTTTACCTGTTCCATGGGGAAGGGTCACTACCCCTCTTACCATTTGATCAGCCTTACGCGGGTCAACACCTAAACGAACATCAATGTCAACTGAGGCATCAAACTTAGTGAAAGTGATTTCTTTCACCACGCCTGCTGCATCTAACAAAGAGTACTCTTTTTTAGGGTCGTACTTCGCTAAGACTGCTTTTCTGTTTTTAGAAATTCTAGCCATTTGCTTTTTAATTACTCACTCCAAGGAGCAGTTCCTTTAACTGTGATACCCATGCTACGCGCGGTACCAGCTACCAATTTCATTGCCGCCTCAACTTTAAATGCATTCAGGTCAGGCATTTTGATTTCAGCGATTTCGCGAATCTGATCCCAAGTCACAGAACCTACTTTGTTACGGTTAGGCTCTTTAGATCCGGATTTGATTTTCGCAGCGTCCATCAACAATACTGGAGCGGGAGGAGTCTTAATTACGAAGTCAAACGACTTGTCTGTGTACATTGTAATCAAAACTGGGCATACTTGGCCGGCCTTATCCTGGGTTCTAGCGTTGAACTGCTTGCAGAACTCCATGATGTTAAGACCTTTAGATCCAAGTGCAGGTCCAATCGGCGGTGCTGGATTCGCGGCGCCTCCCTTTACCTGAAGTTTCAGATAACCTTTTATTTCTTTTGCCATTATTATTTATTACTACTGTTCTTTTTCTACCTGCATGTAGTTAAGTTCTACTGGCGTGTTCCGCCCAAAGATCTTTACCATCACGTTCAACTTGCGGCGCTCTTCAAACACCTCCTCTACTGTACCAGAGAAACCGTTGAATGGACCGTCCATTACTTTCACAGTTTCGCCAACAATAAAAGGAGTCTCTAAAGTTTCCACTTGCTCGTCTGTTTCATCAACCTTTCCTAGGATTCGGTTCACTTCTGCCATGCGCAAGGGAACAGGCTTCTCATCTGTTCTTCCATTACCAGAACCAAGGAAGCCAATGACTCCTGGCGTGCTGGTAATTAAGTGCTCCACCTCACCATTAGAGATATCTGCGAAGACTAATACATAACCGGGAAAAAAGCTGCGCTCTCTTACGCGTTTTTTCCCGTTCCGCATTTCATATACTTTCTCTGACGGAATTAGCACCTGAGGCACCATCTCCGTTAAGTTATGACGCGCTACCTCATTCTCAAGATAAGACTTTGCTTTCTTCTCCTGGCCTGAAACAGCCCGTACTACATACCATTTTAAATCTGCCATTTGCTCCAGCTTAAATTAGAATTGGTTGTAAAACCATTCCAGGGTGGAGTCGTAAACAAAATCCATAGCACCTACAATGACTGCAAAAACAACAGATCCTACCAATACTAAGATAGAACTTTTCTGAAGCTCTGAGTAGGTTGGCCAGGTAACCTTGTGCTGCATCTCTTCTACAGCGTCGTTGAAAAATTTTGTCAGCTTTCCCATTCTGATGCTATTAACTCTATTTGCACGGGAGGTAGGACTCGAACCTACAACCAATGGTTTTGGAGACCACTACTCTACCAATTGAGCTACTCCCGTAAAAAAATGCACGCCATTCGTTTAAATGGAGTGCAAATGTATTATTCTTTTCTTAAAAAAACAAGTCCGCCCTACATTTTCAGCAAGGCGGACTTATGTTTTTCAGTAATTAGTCAAGGATTTCAGTTACCTGACCGGCACCTACTGTTCTACCACCTTCACGGATAGCGAAACGTAGACCTTTTTCCATCGCTACTTTGTTGATCAAATCAACAGTGATAGTGATGTTATCACCAGGCATTACCATTTCAACACCTTCTGGCAAAGTGATGATACCAGTTACGTCAGTGGTTCTTAAGTAGAACTGTGGACGGTAGTTGTTGAAGAATGGAGTGTGACGTCCACCTTCTTCTTTAGAAAGAACGTAAACCTCAGCTTTGAACTTCATGTGAGGAGTTACTGAACCTGGCTTACAGATAACCATACCACGACGGATATCAGTTTTCTCAATACCACGTAACAATAGACCTACGTTGTCACCAGCTTCACCTCTGTCAAGAATCTTACGGAACATCTCAACACCAGTTACTACAGACTTCAAGCCTTCAGCACCCATACCTAAGATATCCACTTGCTCACCAGAGTTGATGATACCACGCTCGATACGGCCAGTAGCTACTGTACCACGACCAGTAATTGAGAACACGTCCTCAACTGGCATCAAGAATGGAAGGTCAGTTAAACGAGCAGGAATTGGAATGTGGTTATCAACCGCATCCATCAATTCTTCAATGGTTTTCACCCATTTAGCATCTCCGTTCAAGCCACCAAGAGCTGAACCTTGGATAACTGGAATGTTGTCACCGTCGAAATCGTAGAAAGAAAGAAGCTCTCTGATTTCCATTTCAACTAGTTCTAACAATTCTGGATCATCTACCATGTCCACTTTGTTCATGAACACAACAAGAGCAGGAACACCTACCTGACGAGCCAAAAGAATGTGCTCACGAGTTTGTGGCATTGGACCATCAGTCGCAGCAACTACCAGGATAGCACCGTCCATCTGAGCAGCACCAGTAACCATGTTCTTCACATAGTCAGCGTGACCAGGACAGTCTACGTGCGCGTAGTGACGGCTCTCAGTTGCATACTCAACGTGAGATGTATTAATAGTGATACCACGCTCTTTTTCTTCTGGAGCGTTGTCAATAGAAGAGAAATCTCTCTTTGCGGCTAGACCTTTGCCCGCTAAAACCTGAGTAATAGCAGCCGTCAAGGTTGTTTTGCCGTGGTCAACGTGCCCAATTGTACCGATATTTACGTGCGGTTTGGAGCGATCAAAATTTTCTTTAGCCATTTTAGAAAGTATTTAGTTCTTAGGTGAAACGGTGTATTGTTTGTTTTAACTGAAAATTCCCAATAATAAAACCGCTTGAGCCAACGATGGGAATTGAACCCACGACCCCTTCCTTACCAAGGAAGTACTCTACCCCTGAGCTACGTCGGCAAAATAAAACAATGCAGCTCGCGCTGCATTGTTTCAATCAAAGAGCGGGAGACGAGGTTCGAACCCGCGACCTACAGCTTGGAAGGCTGTCGCTCTACCAGCTGAGCTACTCCCGCTTGTTTACTGGTAACATCAGAAATCTTCACGAAACAACCTGTAACCTTGTCTCAATTTCTGACCATTTTAAGTGTGGGGAGAGAAGGATTCGAACCTTCGAAAGCTTACGCTAACGGAGTTACAGTCCGTCCCATTTGGCCACTCTGGAATCTCCCCAATACTTTTTCAAAGAACCCTAAGAACTATTTTCGTTTCTGCGTTTCGTTCTTAGGAGCTGCAAAATTAGTGGCTTTTTGTTCCGTGTCAAATATTTCTGCAAATATTTTTCAGATTAGTTCTGCTGTAGGCCTAACAACTGTCCCAATTTTGGGTCTTTTTCGGCTAATTTCTGCAAGGTTTCCCTCCGTTCTTCCGTCTCCGCCATTAACGTAAGCATTTGAAAGGCTGTTTGTTTAGCTATGTCCATGGTCTCGCGTTCCACTATACTTACCAAGGCCTGCCACCCCCTCTCCTGCCCATCAATATTTTTTTTCAAAAGGTAGGCGCCGAAGCTCTGAAGGAAGTAAAACAGCTCTCCTCCCCTCATTCTTTGAGCATTTTTCAAATACCAACCGTAAAGCTCTTCCTCTTCACTGGCGGTGAAGGCGGCAGCCAAGGCATTCACTACATCTGGGTTCTTATAAGCTAAAAATGGTTTTAACCGGTTCAGGTCATGGCCTCCTCTTGTCCAGGCGAAAATAGCTGCGCTTACCACTTGGTAAGAACTATCCTGAAGTCCCCTTTCTACTATATCCTGTGGCAAGCCGCTTAGGGTACTAAGAGCATACGTAGCAATGGCTCTTACCGCGCTGCTTTTATCTGTTTGTGCGATCTGCTGAATCTGTGCTTGCACTTCTGGTTTTTGGATGGCGGGAGTAGACACCAGCATTTCTAAAGCCGTTGATCTTATTTTCCAGAACGGGTCCTGCATGGCTTTCTGGATCACCTGGTCAATACCTGTATGCGTTGTATCCCTTAACTGCTCCAGCGCAGTAGACTTCATGGCATAACTTGTGCCTTGCAGGAACTGAGCTGTCCATTCAGTAACGGGTTTGTCATGAGTGATATTTGCCAACAGCCTCTGCTGCGGATCTATCACTACTGTTTGTGGAGCTATTGACATCGGAAAATAGAACGTCTGGTTTGCTTTAGTTACTTCTACCTTCTCTTCCTGCCATTTATCTCCCTGTAGTATAGCGATGGTTAGGGGAAAATCGTAGACTGTAGTTCTAAGGGTATCCTGTGTCTGGGTTACCTGCACAGAAAGGGTACCATTCTGGAAGGCGTGGTTCACCTTAAGTTCGGGGTGCCCGGGAGTTAAGAACCACTGTTGGAAAAACGGCTTCAAATCTTTTCCGGTAATCTCTTCAAAGGCTAACCGCAACTTGTCAATTTCTACAGCCGTGTATTTGTTCTGGGACAAGTACAGGTTCAAAGAGGCAAAGAAAGCCTCGTCTCCAACCTCACCTCTAAGCATGTGCAGCACCCGCCCACCTTTGGCGTAGGAATGACTGTCAAACATGTCTTCCTTGTCAAGGTAATGGTACCTGATGAGCGGCTCTTGTTTCGTTCTAGCTTCCCCAAGGTATTCCAATAAGGCTGTTTGGTGGGTTAAAGCAGCTTCATCTGGCCCATATCTGTGTTCTGCCCACAGGTATTCAGAATAATCTGCAAAGGATTCATTTAGGGGTAGGTTTGCCCAAGACTCCGTTGTCACTAAATCTCCAAACCATTGGTGAAAGAGCTCATGGGCGATGATGTGGTCCCAGTTCTTGTCCAGCAACTCGCGGCGGTCCTGCTGCACAGCCTCCATAAAGGTAGAGGCGGTGGTGTTCTCCATAGCCCCCGAAACAAAGTCTCTCACCACTACTTGCGCATATTTATCCCAAGGGAAAGCGACACCTAATTTCTGCGAGAAGAACTCTAACATGGCTGGCGTCCTCCCGAAGGTGGCCTTAGCCGTAGCGGCATACTCCGGTTCCACCCAATAGCTGACCTCTTTGTTTCGCCATTTATCTTTTACTATCGCAAATTGCCCAACGGTCATCATAACAAGATAAGGGGCATGCGGTTTGGTCATGCGCCAATAATCTGTTCTAAGGCCGTTTTCTGATTTTTTAGACGAAACCAGCGTGCCGTTGGAAAGGGTTTTGAAGCGGTCTTCTACGGTAATGTAGATTTCCTGCGTCATACGTTCATTAGGCTTGTCAATGGTAGGGAACCAGGCTGAGTTCGCTTCTGTCTCGCCTTGGGTCCATATCTGCTGAGGCACTCCTTCCTCTGTGCCTAACGGATTGATAAAGTACAAGCCTTTGTCCGCCTGGATAGCTTCACTCCCTTTCACGGTGAGTTCGTTTGGTTTGGCGGTATAGGAGATAAACACCTGCAACGTGTCTCTCCGGGTATAAGACTTATCCAGTTTTAGGGTGAGATGCTGCTGATCGTACTCATAGGTGATTGGTACTTCCTGCTTTCCCTTAAGCAGCGCTATCTTATGCACATTAAACCCTTTTGCATCTAACACTACCTGGCTCTGAGGATAGAAGTAAGGCTTCAAGGTAAGGATAGCCTCGCCTAGCAGATGCTGTTTCGCCCAATCAAACTTTACGTTCAGTTTGGTATGCAGCAAATCTACCAGGCGCTCTGCAGCGGGCTGGTATGGCCCTTGGCTTGTCACAGGTTTTACCTCCGTAATTGCGGAATCAGGGGCAGAGACCACTTCTTCTGAGGCCACAGATGAAGCCGTCTGTTGCTTTACCGCGCACCCCAGAGGAGCACTGCACAACAGAAAGAACAAGAAGCCGCGGGAAACGATATGATTCATGTAATGATTTATTAACTTTGGGGACTCAAGTTGTGAATTTATTTCACACATACGGTACTTACTGTCCATAACACTGCCAACATGCTACAGGTAAAATCGGCCACCAACACGTGGCAAGTAGTCTTAGAGAAAAACCAAATCCTTCTCAACGGCGCTCCTTTTACCTGGGATTTGCTCCCCCTTACTCCCACTTCCTTCCACATTCTGAAAGACGGCCGTTCCTACACTGCAGAGGTGTTAGAAGCTGATCCTGAGACAAAAGCATTCAGAATCAAGATCAATGGCAATGTGCATACGTTGCAGGTGCAGGACCGGATGGATCTTCTTCTGGAGAGTTTAGGCATGGGCCAGGCGCTGGCTCAAAAGATAAACGACATCAAAGCTCCCATGCCCGGCCTTATCCTGGATATAAAAGTGGAACCGGGCCAAGAAGTAAAGAAAGGCGACCCTATCCTTATTTTGGAAGCCATGAAAATGGAGAACATCATCAAATCTCCCGGCGATGGCGTTGTTTCTGCCGTAAAAGTCAACGTAAGGCAGAACGTTGAAAAGAACCAAGTATTGATCGTGTTTTAAGTTAATTCCGTTTAGGGCCTGCTTTCTAGAAAGTAGGCCCTAAACGTATGTATATAGACCAGTGTCACTAACTATTACTATTTAATAAGCATGCGATTCAAAAGAATTCTATTGAAACTCAGCGGAGAGTCCTTGATGGGCGAACAGCAGTATGGGATTGATACCAACATGCTGGTGCAGTACGCCGAAGAAATTAAATCTGCCGTTGACCTTGGCGCTGAGGTGGCCGTAGTAATTGGCGGAGGTAACATTTTCAGGGGTGTGCAGGCCGAGGCTGTAGGATTGGACCGCGTGCAGGGCGATTACATGGGCATGTTGGCCACAGTAATCAACAGCATGGCGCTGCAAAGTGCCTTGGAGAAGGTGGGCATCTTCACCCGTTTACTATCAGGAATTAACATCCAGCAGGTGTGCGAGCCGTACATCCGCCGTAGAGCCATGCGTCACCTGGAGAAAGGCCGTGTGGTCATCTTCGGGGCAGGTACTGGCAACCCTTACTTTACGACAGATTCAGCAGCCAGCCTACGTGCCATTGAGATTGAAGCCGATGTAGTTTTGAAAGGTACCCGCGTAGACGGAATCTACACCGCTGATCCGGAGAAAGATGCCTCTGCCGTTCGGTATGAAGATATCACCTTTGAAGAGGTTTTTGAAAAAGGTCTGAACGTAATGGACATGACTGCGTTTACCCTTTGCAAGGAAAACAATCTGCCTATTGTGGTGTTTGACATCAACAAAAAAGGCAATTTAGCCAGATTGATCCAAGGCGAGAGAGTAGGAACCTTAGTTTCAATGTAATCAAAACTGTCTATTGCCCTGAGCAATGGATTTTACAAAATAAAATCAGAAATTTGTGCCGCTCTCTGGCGTTTGCTATAGCGGTGCCATTTAGTCATCTTTCTAAATCAGAAATCCCAATGACCGAAGAAATTAATTTTTATTTGAGCGAAGCCGAGGAATCCATGCAGAAATCGGTGCAGCACACAAGTGTAGAATTAACTAAAATCAGAGCTGGCAAAGCCTCTCCAGCCATGGTAGAAGATCTGCGCGTAGATTACTACGGCACTCCTACCCCTATTTCTCAGGTAGCCAATATCATGACTCCAGACGCCCGCACGCTTATGATTAAGCCGTGGGAAAAAGGCATGGTGGCAGAGATTGGCAAGGCCATCAAAAACAGTGATCTTGGTTTGAACCCAATGACAGAGGCAGACGGTATCCGTTTGAACATTCCGGCATTAACGGAAGAGCGTCGTCGGGATTTGGTAAAACAAGCCAAAAACGAAACGGAAAGCGGCAAGATCAGAGTGCGCAATATCCGGAAAGACGTAAATGAGTCTTTGCGCAAGCTACAGAAAGAAGGCACGTCTGAAGATGCCGTAAAAGACGCTGAAGGCAAAGTGCAGAAGCTGACTGATTCTTACATTGTAAAACTAGATGAGCTTTTGTCAAAGAAGGAAGCCGAAATCATGACCATCTAAGGTCAGTACTTTTCAGCCTTATTTCAGAAAATAGCTATAAAAGAGAAGTCCCCGCACTGGTTAGTGCGGGGACTTCTCTTTTATAGCTATTAGAAAAAACAGCTTATGCTTAAACAGAAATTAACCACTCTTTTGCTTCATTCATGCTTTCAAACACCTCAATACCAGTAGTATCATATGTGAAGCGCAAAGATTTGTCTGTTGACAGGCGGCTGAACATGCTGGGTGAATACACCCACGCAAACTTCTTCATACCGGCTAAGCGCATTCTAGGGAACCACTCAGATCCTACCCACTCTGCGGCGCTGGACCATATTCCTTCTACATTGGTGTTATCATTGAGAACTTTAGAGCACTCAAAATGCTGCATTGTCTCCATGATACGCTCACACCCATCCAAAACAGATTGCTTTGTCTGAAACCCAATCCAATCAGCTAGAACATACTGCTCTTCTGCATGATAGGCAATGGAGATATATGTGTCTTGAAATATTAATTGGTCACTCATTGTCTAAACAACTCCTTCTATTGTCTCTGTGAAGGAATAGCAAATTACATCACATTTCTGAAGCCATCAAGCATTTATATTGCGAAAAACAGAATAATTTAAACACAGCATGTAGACAAACTTCTTGAATACGGAAGTAACCTAAAAAGGTTTTATATTATTTTCTAGCTAAACAATTAAGATTTACAACCTGTACAATTGGCACACGGAACCACCTTTTCCATGAAGTTAAAAAATGGTTTTACTTAAAGATAAGGGGCAGGGTCTTTATTTGAGAGGCATATCAGCTATAAGCAATTCACCCCTATGGTAAAACAAAGCCGGCATTTAGGCCCTCTTTTCTGAAAAGAGAACCTAAACGCCGGCTTTGTTTTCTTTACTAACTGCTGTTATAATTTACTTTTTAGGACGCAATCTGATCTACTCTGAAGTAATTGGCTTTTTCTTATTGATATAGCTTCTTGGCATGGACATACTCTGCCACTGGTTCAGTAAGCAGATACCGGGTAGATTTTCCTTCCTTAAGGCACTTCCGGATAAAGGTGGCTGAGATATCCAACAAGGGAGCTGGTACTACAGTAACCTTAGGATGTTCTTTTAATGACTCCGTAATTTTCCCACTGCCCGACCTTGGATAGACCAGGATCTCATAATGATCTAGAATCTGCTCGTAGTTTTTCCATTTATGAAAAGTAGCCAGGTTATCTTCTCCCATGATGAGCGAAAACTGATACTTAAGATATTTTTCCTGCAGGTAGGTGAGCGTATCAATGGTGTAGCTAGGCTTAGGCATCCGGAATTCAATATCCGTCACGCCAAGATCCGCATTATCTGCGATGGCTAACCGCACCATGTGCAGACGGTCAAACTCATGCAACAGGCTGTTGCTGGGTTTAAACGGATTCTGCGGGCTTACTACAAGCCACACTGTATCTAAGGTGGTGTTAGTGGCCATGTAATTGGCCAGGATCAGGTGCCCTATGTGGATGGGGTTGAAGGATCCAAACAACAATCCTACCCGCATGGCTACACGATAGGCTCTTCTGGGTTGATGAAGTTTCGCACCAATTTTTCAGCTTTGGCGAATGCTTCTTCCAGATTTTCGTTTACAATCACCTCATCAAACTGGTCTTCAAAACTCAATTCAAACTTGGCTTTGAAAACGCGACTGGAAATGCTGGAGGCAGAATCTGTGTTACGGGCTACTAAGCGTTTAGAAAGTTCTTCAATGGAAGGTGGTTTTACAAAAACGGCCAACGCACGGTCTTTGTAGAAATGCTTTACGCTTAACCCTCCCTTCACGTCCACGTCCAGAATGGCGTGTTTACCTTCAGACCAGATGCGTTCTATTTCAGATTTAAGGGTTCCGTAAAAGGCTCCCTCATATACTTCTTCCCACTCCACAAACTCATCGTTTCCTACTTTCTCACGGAACTCTTCTGGGGTAATGAAATAATAATCTTTTCCGTTGACTTCTGAGCGGCCCCGGCGGTCGCGGGTACAAGCAGAGATAGAGAAACTTAGTTCTGGAAGAACGTTTACTAAATGACGGACAATTGTGGTTTTACCGGCTCCGGACGGGGCCGAAAAAATAATGATTTTACCTTGCATCCAGGGTAGGAAAGCTTAAACTAAGCCGTTTGGTGGATTCTTGATTTGATGGTATCTGCTAATGAAGCTGGAGTACCCGGTCTCCGCAGAGACGCATTCAGGAACTTCACAAATAAACGTTGTTTGTCAACGCTTTCAAAGCAAGGGGAGCACTCATCTGCCCGTTCCTCTAAAAAAGCTTCATCTTCTTTAGTGGCTAAACCTTCCAGCCACTTCTCAAAAACGCCCTGAACCTTTTCACAGTCAGATTCATGGCTCTCATCTGAGGCGTTTGCGCCCATCAATTCATCAGTCATTGTAGTAGTCCCCATCATTTTAATTTCTATTATCCATTGTAACCCATTGACTTTGCGTATTTCTCTAACTTCTCTTTTAAGAAGTGCCGTGCCCGGTGAAGGCGGCTCCGTACAGTTCCTATGGGGATGTCCAGAATTTTGGCCATTTCCTCATACGTGAACCCTTCCAAGTCACACAGGATGATCACGGTCCGGAAGTCTACTGGTAAGGAGTTCAGGGCACCTGCCACTTCGTCTCCAATCAGGTCCTGCACACTTTCCATGCGCAGGTCAGTAGTACCTCCAGAACTGTCACCCTCCGCGTCTACATCCTCAGAATTGTAGTAGCCTTCCACCTCAGAGTAATCTACTTTAGCGGGCTGCTTACTCTTCTTCCGGAAGTCGTTAATGAACGAGTTCTTCAGGATGCGGAACAGCCACGCTTTTGCATTAGTTCCGGGTTCAAAATAATCGAAGAAGCGGTACGCCTTAAGGTAAGTCTCCTGAACCAGGTCATTAGCATCGTCTTCGTCCAGGGTTAGACGATACGCGAAGTTGTAGAGAGGCGAAATAACCGGCATCAACTCCGCCTCAAACCGGGCGTCTTTCTCCTCTTTAGTCATTGAATTCGCTCTCTGTTCGCTCATTGGTCTTGATTTTGTACTTTTACACTTGGGGATAAAAATACCTATACGCAAATATAGAAATTAAATATACATAGGTACATACGAATATTGGGGCAGATGTTTACATTCCTCGGCCCAAACCTTCATTTCAAGGAATTTAACTCCCTCTTATTATTGTTTCTGCGTTGCATGCCACAACCTATTTCTGTCACCATACTCGCTAAAAACAGTCAGGAACTGCTACCTCAATGCCTTAGGGCTTTGGCCCAATTCCCGGAGGTCATTCTACTGGACAATGGCTCCACTGATGCTACCGTGGCTGTTGCAAACCAATTCCCGAACGTAAAGGTGTTTCATTCACCGTTCATTGGGTTTGGTCCGCTCAAGAACCTGGCAGCATCTTACGCCTCGCATGATTGGGTGCTTTCCATTGACAGCGATGAGGTCTTGACCCCAGAACTGGCCCTGTCCATTCTCTCGCACCCTTTAGAAAGCGCGAAAGCCTACCGGTTCCTGCGCCACAATTTTTATGGAAAACGTTTAATAAACGCATGTGGTTGGGAAAACGATTACGTACTACGGCTTTTTAACCGCCGCGCTACTCAGTTTACCAACCGCGAGGTCCATGAAGGCCTTATGACTCAGGAAATAACCGTGGAAACGTTACCCGGCATCCTGAACCATTATTCCTTCAGGAACGCTACAGAACTGCTCCAGAAGCTGAACCAATATACCACGCTGTTCGCGCAGGAGAACCGGTTCAAAAAGACGTCTTCTGCCTTCAAAGCTACTTACAAAGCTGTCTGGACGTTTAAGCGCAATTATTTCCTGAAGCGTGGCTTTTTATATGGTTTTGAGGGATTTCTTATCTCGGCCTGCAATGCCAATGGGGCCTTTTACAAGTATATGAAGCTGCATGAGGCCAACCGCTCCATGACTACCAGCCTCATCATCTCTACCTATAATTGGCCAGAAGCACTGGAAGTCGTACTGAAGAGTGTGGCGTTGCAGCATGAACTGCCTGATGAGGTGATTATAGCCGATGACGGTTCCCGCTCTGACACCAAAGCGGTCATTGAGCGTTTTCAGCAAAACTTTCCCGTGCCACTTCACCACTGCTGGCACGAAGACACCGGGTTCAGGCTAGCGGCTATCCGGAACAAAGCCATGGCTATGGCCACCGGAGAATACCTCCTTTCCATTGATGGTGACATGGTACTGCACCCTGATTATGTGAAAAGCCACAAACGTATAGCCAAGGCAAACACCTTCATCCAAGGCAAGCGGGTGTTGCTGCAACCAAAACTTACAGAGGAAATTCTGCGAACCAAGAAGTGGCACATTACGCCTTTTACTTTCGGCATCATCAACCGCTTCAATGCCGTTTCCTCAGATTTCCTGGCAAAACTGGGATCAAAGAAACGACCTGATATCAAAGCCATAAGAGGCTGCAACATGGCTTTCTGGCGTGCGGATGTATTGCGCATTAACGGCTTCAACGAGAACATACAAGGCTGGGGCCGCGAAGACAGTGAGTTTGCCATAAGAATGCTGAACGCTGGCGTAGAGCGACGCAATTTGCCGTTTGGCGGCGTAGGCTATCATCTGTACCACCCTGAAAATGCGCGCACCTCCTTAGCAGAAAACGACCGGATCCTGGCAGACGCTATTGAAGAGAAAGCCAGGTGGTGCGAGAACGGCATCAGTAAATACCTGAATGACTAAACATCTCTTTCGCCTAAAGCAAAACGCCCTGCTTCTGTACAGAAGCAGGGCGTTTATATGTTGTTTTCTAGAAAAGATTCCAGAAACAGAAAAGCTTAGTAACGGTAGTACTCTGGTTTGAATGGTCCTTCTACTTCCACACCAATGTAAGCGGCTTGCTCAGGAGAAAGTTCTTCCAGTTCTACGCCAATCTTAGCCAAGTGCAGACGAGCTACTTTCTCATCCAGGTGCTTAGGCAAGGTGTAAACTTTATTCTCATACGCCTCAGCGTTGGTCCACAGTTCAATCTGGGCCAATGTCTGGTTAGAGAAAGAGTTAGACATTACAAAAGAAGGGTGACCAGTGGCGCAACCTAAGTTCACCAAACGACCTTCTGCTAAGACGATAATGTCTTTGCCTTCCAAGGTGTAAAGGTCCACCTGTGGTTTTACAGTGTCTTTGGTGTGACCGTAGTTCTCGTTCAACCATGCCATGTCAATCTCATTGTCAAAGTGACCAATGTTACAAACAATAGCTTTGTCTTTCATGGCCAAGAAGTGCTCAGAACGGATGATGTTGAAGTTACCAGTAGCGGTTACTACAATGTCAGCCTCAGGAATGGCATTCTCCATTCTCTTCACGGCATAACCGTCCATAGCAGCCTGCAAAGCACAGATAGGGTCAATCTCAGTCACGATTACACGGGCACCGGCACCACGCAATGAAGCGGCAGAACCTTTTCCTACGTCACCGTAACCAGCTACCACGGCTACTTTACCAGCCATCATCACGTCAGTAGCTCTTCTGATGGAGTCTACCAATGATTCTTTACAGCCGTACTTGTTATCAAATTTTGATTTGGTCACAGAGTCGTTCACGTTGATAGCCGGCATCAACAAAGTGCCGTTTTTCATACGCTCATACAGACGGTGAACACCAGTGGTAGTCTCTTCAGACAACCCTTTGATGCCGGCAGCCAACTCTGGGTATTTGTCAAACACCATGTTGGTCAGGTCACCACCATCATCCAGAATCATGTTCAATGGCTTACGGTCTTCTCCAAAGAAAAGCGTCTGCTCAATGCACCAGTCAAACTCCTCGGCGTTCATACCTTTCCAGGCATAAACCGGAATACCAGCAGCAGCAATAGCAGCAGCAGCGTGATCCTGAGTTGAGAAGATGTTACAAGAAGACCAGGTTACCTCAGCCCCCAACGCAGTCAATGTCTCAATCAACACCGCTGTCTGGATAGTCATGTGCAAGCAACCCGCGATACGCGCACCCGCCAAAGGCTGGCTTGCGCCGTACTCCTCACGGATAGCCATCAAACCTGGCATTTCAGCTTCAGCCAGTTTAATTTCTTTTCTTCCCCACTCAGCCAGGGAAATATCTTTTACTTTGTACTTCAGATACGTTTCTACCATTGTAGTTCAATTTTTACAGAAGAACCACAAAGGTAGTCAATAAGTTTACCATCCTCAACTAAATAGGGTGTAAGCATCTTGTGACCCATTTCTGTAAAACAGGCGTAAAACAGGGTTATCTACTGCTACCATCACCTATAACATTTCTGCATGCCTCTCCCGCTCTCCCCTGCTGAACGTACTTTTCTGGAAGAAAACCTTACCGCTGATCCCGCGCACTTAGTCTTACAAGCTAAGAAGTGGCCTCAGTTAGATGTGCCTAAGTTAGCGCAACAAATCAGGGCTAGGCAAAAGGCTAAAAGCAAGATTCCTTCCTGGGCATCTAACCTGGATTTGCTTTTCCCCGCCAACCTCTCAGTAGAGCAGAGTTCTTCTCAATTGACTGCAGCCTATAAAGCAGGATTGGTTTCCGGGGAAACATTGGTTGATTTAACCGGTGGCTTTGGGGTAGATGCCTACCACTTTGCCCGGCATTTCAGGCACGTAACGTATGTAGAGCAACAGGAAGAACTAGCCAGAATTGTCGCATTCAACTTCACCCAGCTAGAAGTCAAAAACATTACCGTAGAGGCTACAGAGGCAGAGACGTTCCTGCGTTCACTAGAACACCCCGTAGATGTGCTTTTCTTGGACCCGGCCCGGCGCGGACAAAGCCAGGAACGAGTGCACTTACTGCAGGACTGCGAGCCTGATGTAATAGGCCTGCTTCCGTTGCTTTTTCAGAAAAGTAAGGCTGTTCTGTTGAAGACTGCCCCCATGCTGGACATTGATCTAGCGCTTCAGAAGTTGAATCATGTAGCGCAGGTGTGGGTGATTGCTGTTCAAAACGAGTGCAAAGAGGTGCTATACTTACTTAAACCCGATGCTGTTGGTGCTCCCCAGATAACCGCCGTCCATTTAAGACCTGAAAAGGAGGAAGAGCCTCTTACTTTCACCAAGGAGGAAGAGGAGAATGCGCAGGTCACTTTCTCTGAGCCACAACGGTATTTGTATGAACCCAACACGGCCTTACTGAAAGCAGGCGCCTACAAATGGCTATCTGAACGGTACAGGGTACACAAATTAAACCGCAACAGCCATCTCTATACTTCCAGTGAATTAGTGGAGGCGTTTCCGGGCCGTATTTTTGTAATTACGAGTAACCCGAAGGCCAACGTAAAAGAGCTTCAACAACTCTTACCCCAAAAGAAGGCCAACATTACCGTCCGAAATTATCCGCTTACGGTGGCGCAGTTACGGGAAAAGATAAAACTGAAGGAAGGCGGAGAAGACTACTTATTTGCCACCACAGACCTGCATAACAAACCTATTTTGCTCCTCTGCAAGAAAGTTATCAGCTAGATTATAGCGTATACTTTGGATTGGCTTTACTCACCCAACGGCTGCCTTTCAGAGAGAACCGCCACGGCAACAGGGCATCTGCCCCGGCATAAGCAACCCCAACTCTGGGGCCTGCCACAATTTGGGCCTCGGGAACGAGCACGCCTCGGTCTTCAAACCAAATCTCATTTCCGTTGACGTCTGTGCCGTTGTGTTGGGTGGAAATACCCAGGGCTTGAGTAACCAGCCCAGGACCAGCAGTAAGGCGCGGCTCTACTTTGGTCAATCCCCGGCGGAGCTGCATTTCCTCAATCCCTTCTGTCGGCTCAATGGCCCTAATGAGCACGGCATCGGCAATGCCTTCTGCATTGGTCACAATGTTGAACAAAGCGTGAATGCCGTAGATGAGGTACACATAGGCAATGCCCCCCTGTTCATACATGACCTGGGTGCGTTTGGTGCGCCGCCCAAGGTGCGCATGGCAGGCAGCATCGTTAAGACCTGAGTACGCCTCGGTCTCTACTATCATACCCCCGGTGAGCACCCCGTCAAAGCTGGAAAAGAAGTGTTTTCCAATCAAGTCACGGGCAATGGTAACTGAGTCTGGACGAGTAAAGAAATCTTGGGTAAGTTTCTGCTGAAGGGACATAGCCGCAGGGATTATTGACGAATGAAAACCTCGGTGGCACCATCGGCGATGACGTTGTTAATGACCAAGGTATTCTCGTCGCAGAACCAGAACTGATAACCTACCGGAGGCAGGCTTTGCCCTACAATTTTGAAAGATTGCCTTTCACCCTGTAGCCTGCCATTCACGTGCTCTTCATACTCGCCGTTTTCAAAGAAGGTAAGGGATTTGGCTTCGCCGATTTTATCTCCTGTCAGAAATTCGTCTTCCTGAGCGCCCATGTAGTTGGTTTTGATGCCACGCAATTCCCATTTGCCTTGTAGCCTGGACATAGCCGTGGCAGAATCTGTGGATGAAAACTCACACAACACAACGTCAATTTCTTTCTTAGCCGAAGCCCCATCTGTCGGCTTATCTCCGTTTGCCTGGCAAGAGGCGAAAAGCACAGAGAGAAGCAGAACCACGGGAAGTATATTTTTCATAAAGTCTGTATAGTTTGAAGGGCAGCCAAGAAAGCAAAAAGAAAAAGGGTAGCCAAGGGATTAATTCCTCCTGGCTACCCTTCCCATTGATTTATTTTAGATGATCGGACTTACCGTTTCTTCTCTACCGCTTTCTGGATGTTGAAGTAAAGTTCAGTTAGGTTTAATTTGTTAGGTGTCTGCAGATTCACCAAATCATACTTATTGTCTACCAACTGCGGGCGCCCCTTCTGCCGAAGCCCTACCACTGTCAAAAACATATACTCGTCACGCGGAGCGTTAAGCACTACGGCTGTTTCTTTGCTTCGGCCGTTGCCGCTGGCTTTTATGGCCGCCATCAAACCTTCAAACTTGGTGAGCCACATCTGACTTTCCCCCTTCTTATTCAACTCGCCATAAGCCATGTGCATGAGGTACATCACATCCAGGTTGAACGGGTCTGTGGCCAACAGCTTCTTACCGGTGGTGATAATCTCCGGGAAGCGCTCATACAGCAGCATCTCATTTAAAGCATCAGACTGGTCGTTGGGTTTGTACGGGTTATAGCCCGGTTGCGTGGTCCAGCCATAGTACAGATGCTTGTACTCGTCCAAGGTAAGTCTAGAGTCATTAGCGTGATAGCGCTTTAGCAATGCAGGATAATACATCTTGGACTTGGAAGAAGTCACCGCCGCCTTGATGGCGGTATAATCAATTTTAGAAACCATCTGTGCCTGGGAACTGAGCAATAAACCCAGGCATAACGTGCTTAAAAGGAAAATTCTTTTCATGTAAAAAGGAGTGTGGAAACTAGGCAAGCTGGTTGCAAATACAGTGCTAAAAACTACAGCCAACCTAAATAAGTTGCGTGTCAAGCCACCACTTCTGTATGTTCTGCTTTCTGTTTTTAGCCTGCTTTGGTTTAAATAACGCTAAAAAATGCGTTATATGCTGAGGAGGAAAATATTAATTCACTGGCTCTCAGTTAAATTAGTAAATAAGGCTTTTCTATCTTTTGGGTGCTCTACCTAGCTCATAAACCTATACCTTTTCTGGTAATTAGTTACGCTTTACAGGACATTTTCGCATGATTCGTTGCAGTGGTAATCGTCATCTCCAACCCTGCTTTATAAACCTACCCCAGGTTTGGATAGCCATCACTAATGCTACACTCGTCTATTTCTAAGCCGTTTACAGGAAAACAACTTAAAAGCAGTTTGTTGCGATTTTTCTAGGCCGATGTAGGCTGCTATTCAAACTTCCCGTACCTTTGCCCCCGATATTGGTGACAGCCTGGGTTTTCTGCCCATGATGTCTTAAAAGGGAATCAGGTGTAATACCTGAGCTGTACCCGCAACTGTTATCTTCAGAGAAATTCTGCCTTCCACACGCCACTGTCCGCTTTGCTGGATGGGAAGGCCAGGCAGATGAAGAGAGCCAGGAGACCTGCCAACGTCTAACATTCACCTGGAGGCTTTCGGGAAAAAAAGCAGCAAGGACATGGTGGCCCTCAGTGGCTGGCGTTTTCGTGTACTTCTTCCTTTTTAGTCTCCTCTGCTTTGTACGCCGAGGATATGGTACGTCGTCTTTTTTTGTTTGCGCTAGCTTCTGTTGCCTTAGAGATTTTGTCTCTGCAAGTGAGTTATGCCCAGGTGCAGGACACCGTGCAACTGACGCCTGTCACCATTTCGGCGCCAAGATACACCCGCTACGTCTCAGGAGCCCGGGTCCAGAGGATTGATACTCTGCTTCTGCAACGGCAGCCCGGCATTACGCTTTCTGAAGTGCTCCAGCAGCGCAGTCCGCTGTACTTCAAAAGCTATGGTAATGGCATGACAGCTACGGTGGCCTTCAGGGGAACCTCGTCCAGCCATACGGCCGTGCTCTGGAACGGCTTCAACATTGCCCTGCCTACCTTGGGCATGTCAGATTTTGCGTTATTACCTCCCCCACCCAATACTCAGGTGAGCCTTCAACACGGACCAAGCGGTGCCTTACACGGCAGCGGGGCTGTGGGGGGAGCTGTTCTTCTGGAAAACCCGGTATCCTTTGCCCCTCAGCAACAAATACAGGTACAACAGGAAATAGGTAGCTTCGGGCACAGACGTTCAGCGGCTACTGGTACTTTCTCCAACGGGAGACTCGCCCTCACCTCCTCTTTTACCCGTTCAGCCTCCCAGAATGATTTCAAGTTTGAGAACATCGCCGCTTTTGGGGCACCGCGGGAGACTCAGCAGAATGCCGCTTTCTCCCAGACCAGTTTGGCTCAGGAAGTGCATTATAAGCTTGGCCAGGCGCAAAGGCTTTCGGTACGGGGCTGGTATGTGAAGACGCATCGGCAGATACAGCCTTCCATGGGCAGCGCGAACACCCACGCTCAGCAGAACGACGAAAACCTGCGGCTCATGGCCGAATGGCAGGGCCAGGTAGCCGGTGGCAGCACCACGGTTAGGGGAGCGTATTTCAACGACGTTCTGAATTACCGGGACGACGGTGTTCTTTCCCTTTCCACCGTCAACACCTACCAAAGCCAGGTAGAACATGAGCGGCAATTACTGCCCAACCTGCTCTTGCAATTGGGTGAAGAAGGCCAACTCTTTAAAGCCAATGTGGGCGGATACGGCGGAAAAGTAGACGAGACTCGTTTCTCTACCTACAGCTGGCTACGGTATGATCCGTTGCCGGAACTACAAATAAGCTTGAACTTGCGCCAGGCCTGGGTGCAAGGGTTCAATCCGCCGCTCACCCCAACATTGGGAGCTAACTACATAATCACAGAGTTTGCCGGAAATACGTTTACTGCCAAAGCCAACGTATCACGCAGTTACCGGGTGCCTACTTTGAATGACCGCTTCTGGCGGCCAGGCGGTAATCCGGGGTTACAACCCGAGAGTGGTTGGGGATATGAAAGTGGTTTGGCACATGTCTATAAAAACGGCAACGTAACCGGCACCTCAGAACTGACGGCGTATGCACTGCAGGTGAAGGACTGGATTCAGTGGCAACCTTCCCAGGCGGGACCTTTCTCAGAACCGGTCAACCTCCAGCACGTGCGCGGGCACGGAGTTGAGGTCGACAGCAGGTGGCAGTTTGCCTTTGATGCAAATTGGTCTTTGTTTGGAGGTGTGGCCTACGCGTACACCATCTCACAGCAGAAACTTCCTAACACCCAAGCCATATTGCAAGAGCGCCAGCTGTTCTACGTGCCTAAGCACAAGGTGGCTGGTTGGTTTGAAGCACGCTTTAAAAACTGGTGGCTGAGCACTGACGCCACGTTCACCGGCCGCCGCTTCACAGACAATGACAACAACAATTGGTTACCGGCTTACACGCTGATAAACGCCAGTGTGGGCAAGACATTTACGTGGCATTCTTTTGAAACGCAACTTATGGCCCAGGTGCAAAACCTCACCAATACGGTGTACCAAACCATGGCGTACCGGGCCATGCCACCCAGAAACTTCAGGCTGTCCCTTTCTCTCAAATGGGCGCCCCAACCTTAACTATTTCCATTTACATTCACCTTTATTTACCTATGAAAACTAATTCTTTTAAAAAGTACCTCCTGTACATCTTGTTAGGAAGCAGCACTATGTTTGCCTCTTCCTGTGAATCTACTGATGACAATACAGAACCCAAAGGAGCCTATGAGCATGGCGTGTTCATTTTGAACGAAGGGCAGTTTGGAACACCTACTGCTGAGGTAAGCTTCCTCTCCCCTGAATCGAAAGACCTCACGCCAGATTTATTCAGCAAAGTGAATAACCGCCCGTTGGGAGATGCAGCCCAGTCTCTGACTTTCATTGGGGACAAAGCCTATATTGCAGTAAATGCCAGCGAGAAGATTGAAGTGGTAGATGCTTATTCGTTTGCCTCTGTTGGGGTAATCAATGGCTTAAAGATACCTCGGTACATTGCTGCCTTAAACTCTTCCAAAGCCTACGTGACTGAGTATGTAGGATACACCTTCTCTGGCTACCTGGGTACCGGACGGGTATCTGTTCTGGACCTTGCTACCAACACAGTAACTAAAACCATCAATGTGGGCCTGTTGCCAGAAGGATTGCTTATCTACAACAACAAGCTGTATGTGGCCAACAGTGGTAGCAATACTATCTCTGTGATCAACACTGCAACAGACCAGGTGGAAAGTACCATTCTGGTAGGCGAAGCACCTAAGCACCTGGTTCTGGATGCTAACAACAAGATTTGGGTGTTAAGAGGAGGCTACAGCACTCCTGGTGCTTTGATCAAGATTGATCCGGCCAATAATAATGCCCTTACCACCTATAACTTCCCGGTAGGTACTAGCGGTGCTGGCCAACTGACCATTAACGGAGCCAAGAACACACTTTACTATTCCTATAACAACAAGGTATATGCAATGGCAACTTCCGCGTCAACTGTCCCTACTACGGCTATCATCAACCGTAGTCCGTATGGCTTGGGCATTGACCCTGAAACCAACCTCCTGTACCTGGGAGTAGGCGGTTATACATCCAATGGCTGGGCCGTTCGGTACCAGACCACTGGCACGCCGGTTGACTCTTTCCAAGTGAGAATTTTGCCTAACGGATTTTCTTTCAGATAGTCATTTCTGGGGTCTTTTTGGCAAACTAAGCTTATACGCAGAGAAGCCAGTTCCATTTGGGGCTGGCTTCCCTGCGTTTTAAGCTATGGACTTCTGTGTAGCACTTATCTCCTACCTGTTCTCCGTCTCCTCTAATTTTCTACCTTAGCAAGATGAAACGTTTCCCTCTTTTCAAACAAGCGCTACACGGTCTCTTAGGTGCGGCCTTGCTTTTTGCCACTTCTTGTCAGGAGGAAGAAAAAGAACTGCTCCCGGTATTTGAGACGGGCGTTCTTATCTCCACTATGGGTGAAACCGGTACCTCAAGCGGTAGCGTGAGTTACTATGACCGGGCTACCGGAAACGTAGAGGCAGATTTGTTTCAGAAAGCTAACAATCGGGCCCTGGACGGGAACCTGGTGTCTATGGCAACGGCTTTGGAGAGAACGTATCTTATTACCAGCAAAGACACCATAGAGGTCCTTGCCTCCCGAACCTTTACCTCGGCCGGAACCATCTCAGGCATTACTTCTCCCAGAAGATTAATAACGGGCACCAGCAGAACAGCCTATATAAGCAGTTGGATTACGTCTCCTGATTCTGGTAGGGTGGTACAAGTAAACCTGGGTACCAATGCCATCACCAAAAACATGAAGGTTGGCCCTAACCCCGGAGCCATGGCGCTGGTGGGAAGCCGGCTCTTTGTGGCCAACGAGGGTAGAGACAAAGTAAATGTGCTCAACACCACCACGTTTATTATTGACACCACCCTTACCGTAGGAGACAACCCTAACAGCATGGTGGTAGACGCCTCGGGCATTCTGTGGGTCTTATGTGGCGGCAAAGCCGATGGTAGCACCAAAGGCCGGTTGGTGCGCATCAACCCGTCGGCACTCAGAAGCCAGCCAAGGGAGTTTGAGTTCTCTAACTCCGCGCTTCAGCCGCATGGCCTCACCTTGAGCGGCTCCAAAAACCGAATTTTCTTTGCCCATGATGGGGTGTACTCCATGGACATCAACGCGCTGTCATTGCCTGCCCTGCCTATCATCCCCCGCAGAGTTGAGGCGCTGGGTCAAGACCCGGCAGACGGCCTATTATACACTGGCCGTGCGCAAGCCAACGGTTCTAATGGGTGGGTGATCCGGTACCGGAGCAACGGGGCGGTAGTAGATTCTTTTGAGGTGCAGGGAGTTCCCAAGGCATTTGGGTTCCGGTAAGCTTTGGCACCATTTTCCTGAAAAGGGGCTGAAAACAGAAAAGCCTGCCTCATTAGGGGCAGGCTTTTCTGTGGATATGAGATTTTAGTTATTCTTTTTATCAGAGTTTCTTTCGGCCGCCCCGCCAAATCCCTGGTTAGAAGTTCCGGTATTACGCTCTCTTACCTTGTTTTCCTGCCGATCATAAATGGCTTGGTTTGAAGAGTCAGAGCCTGTGTTGTTCAAGGGGTCCTGGGTTTCATCTGAAAGCCCCTGTGCGTTGTGTTCAGTGGGGCTTTTGTCTTTAAAGTCGCTTTCCTCCACGTTTACCTGGCCCTCGCTGGTGCCGGTGCTACAGGCTGTGATGCCACTTATAAGTGCCCCACCCAGCAGCAAAGACCAGGAAAGGCGTTTAAGAGAAGTTAGATTCATTTTCATTGGTTCAGAAGATTAGCATAAACGTGGGCTCAGGCACTGCCACCAGCCCACTCTGAGGAGTGTACGCGCTTCATTGGCTTTGAGTTAACCCGTCTGTTCCTTTCTTTGCTCCGTTACTTTTCTGGCTAGCTCTTTCAACCTTATTCATCCGTCTCATCGTACAACGGTATACTCTGGGAAGTCCCGGTGCAGTCATTTGTATAAGTTTTACTCAAATAAAGGAGAAAGAACCATGACCAAAGGAAAAGGCGAAAATAGCCCAAAACAGAACAGACCCGACCAAGACAGAAGCTGGCAGGAAGTTAACAGCCAAGACGATAACCTCAACAACAGCAACCGCCACAACAACAACCCACCGTACGAAGGGTCCCCTGAAACACGCTCTAATCCTAACACCCAGGGCAGCGGAAACCAGAAATCCAGCAACAATGACCAAGGCGGCATGGATACTGGCGCCGGTGTGAGCGGACAGCCTAACAATGAGCATAACCATAACCCAGACCAGGGTAACAACAAACCCCATTTCCAGGAAGGCCCGGTAGCCGGCGGTGCCGATAACACCCGTGGCGAAAACGTACCATCCAGAGAAGGACACGGCGGCGGAGCCAAGAAAGGGAAATTTGACCCAGAGCAACACAGTCCACAGGGATCACACGCAAATCCTTCAGACACGCGTGGGGCTGATTCTTCAGACAAAGAGTTCCGGAATAACCAGCCTAACGCCAGTACCCTCAAAGGCCATAAAGACAAAGAAGGCTTGGGCAACGAGAAAGAGTAACCTGTTCCCTGACAAAAAAAGCGACAGGTGTTTTGCGCCTGTTTTCTGCGAAAGGCCCGGGAAACACCCGGGCCTTTCGTTTTACCACCTAACCGCGAAACGTTTGGGCAGACCATCAGCTTTGCCGTATCTTCGCATCACCGTCTGTTTTGGCAGACCCTCTTTAGCAGTATGGATGCACCACAGAATGTAATTACCTCAGAGGTCATTGGGCAAAGCCTCCCGTATGAGGGCTACATGGAACTCGTGCGCGAGGCCGTGGCTCAAGGCAAAACTACCGGCCTGGAGCAGTCCAATTTTCTGGCCCAGCTTACCAAAGACAATCTGGCCATTATGGAGCGCACGTACCAGACGCCGCTTTTGCCAGACCTGGTGGAACTGGTGCAGGCCCTGCCCCGCCCGCAGATCTGGCTGGTGCTCACCGAAGGCTGGTGCGGAGACGCCGCCGTGCACGTGCCGGTGTTAGCTGCCATTGCTGAGCAATCTGCTAACCTGGAACTCAGAACCATCCTGCGCTCGGAACAACCCGGGGTAATGGATGCCTATCTTACCAATAGCGGTAAAAGTATTCCCAAATTAATCGCGCTAAACGCCCAGACGCTTCAACCACTGGGCACCTGGGGACCTCGGCCTGAAGTTTTGCAACAATACGTGCTGGATCTTAAGCAGCAGGAACTTCCCATGCCGGAGTTCATCAAAAAAGCATTGCAGTACTCAGAAGACAACAACGGCGAGGCCCTGCAAGCCGAGCTCCTTCACTTGCTCCCCCACTGGATCAGAGCTTCCGTTGCGTAACATGGCCAAAGTAGTAAAAAGACATCCGTTCCAGAGAGACTGGCGCCGCGACCTGCTCATTGCCGCCCTCATTAGCATGCTTATGGCCATGGCGTTGCTGCTGTACACCTTCGGGCTCACCAGCGATTTTATTTTCAGGTTGTTCAATGCCTTCTTCGCGATCTTTATTTTGCTGGCCGGAACCGCCTTTGTCATTGTACCCGGCGTGAACTGGGTTTTCATGCGCTTATCTGGAAAGAGAGCCAAAACGAGCAAACCTGCTCCCAGACAAGCCGCTGCCCCTAAAAGAAACCTGCCCAAGCCTAACCGTACCGAAGACTAATGTGCCGTCTGCGGGGAAATCCCCCATTTCAGGGTAAAAGTTATGCGCGTTGCCAGTGCCACTCTTTTTGCGTTTACTTTGTTACCTGTAAAACAAGAGCATCTTTTCATTTAGGTGCCTAAACCACATACCTGCCATGGAACATCATCTACATATCAAGAACATGGTTTGCCCGCGGTGCATTGCCACGGTCACCGAGGTATTGACGCAACAGGGACTGAAGGTGCAGGAGGTGAAACTGGGTGAGGCTGTAGTCACCGGGCCTGAGGAGGTAAATGCACCTGCCCTCTCCTTGGCGTTGCAAGCCCATGGTTTTGAACTGCTGCAAGAGAAAGAAGAGCAACTCACAGATTTGATTAAAACCACGTTGCTGGAGTACCAACGGCATTTAGAGGAAGAATACCAGCCTATCACCACCTCGGTATACCTGGCTGAGAAACTAGGCATGTCTTACCAGCACCTGAGCAAAGTATTCTCCCAACATACAGACACTACCATTGAGAAATACCTCATTCGTTTAAAGATTGAGCGGGTAAAAGAACTCATCTCCTACGGAGAACTCACCTTAAGTGAAATTGCCCACCGTTTGCAATACAGCAGCGTGCAGCACCTCTCTAACCAGTTCAAGAAAGTAACGGGCGTCTCTGTTACCGACTTCAAAAAAGACCCAACCGTAGAGCGTTTCCCGCTGGATAAATTGGTGTAAGTTAAAATCTTGTAAGGCTCACCCCGTAATTTTATAAGAACACTCAGGTCTTACAGGCGTATCTATTAATGTAGCTACTTATATCAGAACTCTTTTTGGAGCTTTTTGGTAAAGCATCTACAAAGCATTTGCAATAATTTTTTTCACTTAACCCAATCATCATGCAAAACGCTCAAAATAGATCTGTCATTGACGCTTTACAAGAATGTATTTTAGCCTGCGAACATTGCGCCACCATGTGTCTTCAGGAAGACCATGTGAAAATGATGGCCCGTTGCATCCAAACAGACCGTGACTGCGCTGATATCTGCCGCCTCACTGCTACGTTGTTGGCCCGGGGTTCAGAACATGGCAAACACCTGTTACGCGAGTGTATTGAAGTCTGTGAGGCTTGCGCCGCTGAATGTGCAAAACATGACCATGACCATTGCCAGCAATGTGCCGAGGCTTGCCGTAGATGCGCCGAAGCTTGCCGTTCCCTTGTGGCCTAATACGCTTGCAGGAGAAAGAACAAGACAGCCGGTTTATCCGGCTGTTTCTTTTTAAGGCCTTTTCTGAAAATTAGCCCTAAACGGAAACGCCTCTACTAAATCCTATAACACAGCTTTTAAAATCTGTAACAGGAGATTCTCCGCTCTCCCGTTTCTTTGAACCTCTACCTGAAGTCTTCTTCGGCTACGTAAAAGAAAAACAACTGACCTCCTTTATGGCGCACTCACATTCTCATGGGCATTCGCACGCGCATCAAGGCCATCACTATGGGCACGGCTTACCTGCCTCAGATCACCTGAATCGGGCCTTTGTGCTGGGCATCGGGCTGAACATTTTGTATGTAATCGTAGAAGCCGGGGCCGGATGGTGGTACAATTCCCTCGCGCTCCTCACCGATGCCGGGCATAACTTCACCGATGTCATTAGCTTGCTGCTCGCCTTTTTCGCCTTAAAGCTGTCGCAGCGAAAACCCACCGACCGGTTCACCTACGGGTATGGCAAAAGCACCACGCTGGTCTCGCTGCTCAATGCCGTATTGCTGCTGTTAGCCGTTGGGGCCATTGGTTGGGAAGCCATTGAGCGGTTGGGCACGGCGCCTGCGCTCAACGGAACCGCTATCTCATTAGTCTCCGGCATTGGCATTATCATCAATGCCGGTACCGCCCTCCTCTTCTTCCGCGACAAAGACCATGATATAAACGTGAAAGGCGCGTACCTGCACATGGCCGCCGATGCCCTGGTGAGTCTGGGCGTGGTTATAGCCGGGCTTGTCATGTACTACACCGGCTGGTTCTGGGTAGATGCGCTTATGAGTTTGATCATTGTGGCCATCATAGTTTGGAGTACCTGGGGCTTGCTGGTAGAATCACTGCGCCTCACTTTAGACGCCGTTCCGCACGGAATTGACTTAGCCGCCATCAGGGCCTATTTGCTGGAAGTGCCCGGCGTGGCCGAAGTGCATGACCTGCATGTATGGGCCATGAGCAGCACCGAAAACTCCCTCACCGCCCACCTGGTGGTGGAAGACACCTACTCCGATCATCAGTTGTCCCAGATCAGGGCCGACCTTCGGGACCATTTCTATATTCCGCACGTGACCCTGCAGGTAGAACGCGGCCCTGAGGCCCTTACCTGCGCTGAGGCAGGCGTGTGCCATTAGGCTATTCCCCTGCTATTTCCTTTTCGGCTTGTTTTGGTAAAATCAGCTAAAATCCTTCCCCCTTCCTTGACTCGGCTCGTATAAAAAAGTTCACCAAACTTCAAGCCTATGCGTACCGAATATAAACCGGCCATTGATGCGTTACTGGCCTGTATAGCGGCCTGCGACCATTGTGCCACCGCCTGCCTGCAGGAAGAAGAAGTGAAAAAAATGGCGCGCTGCATCCACCTGGACCTTGACTGCGCCGACTATTGCCGCCTCACTGCCTCGTTTCTCTCCAAAGGTTCTGAGCACGCCCGCCTGGTACTTCGCCAGTGCGTGGAGATCTGCGAGGCCTGCGCCATAGAATGTGAACGCCATGCCCATGACCATTGCCAGGACTGCGCCACCGCTTGCCGCCACTGCATGGAAGTCTGCCAGGAACTGATCCCGCGGTCTGATCTGGTGGCCGAACTACTCTCCGCCGCCCGGTCAGATTCTGAATAAGTGCTTTTTGCCTGTTTTTTGAAAATAAGGCGTAAAACGAAGAAGCTTCCTTTGCTGCTTATGTGGTGTGGGAAGCTTCTCTGTTTTATGGGCTATTCCCTTGTTAGCTGAAACCAACTGCTTTCATCATTTTGGATTCTCCCCTTGAGGGGAGATTAAAAGGGGTGTTTACACCTGAGGATAAAAGTTGAGTACTCTATATGATGGTTTCTATTTCCTTTGGGGTCAATAAGAAACTCTATCTAAAGAATAATGAAACGCCTTAACCTACTGATGTAAACACCCCTCTTCGCTCCCCTCAAGGGGAGAATCATCTTATTATAGTTTAGAGGCCTCCACATTGTGGTAGACTAAAATCCTGCACGTCTTCCATAAAATTGTGTAAAGCACTGCCTGGGGCCTCCTGCTAGATTTGTGCATCGATTCAATAGAACAGCAATGCAGCCTGAAAGCCAAACGTTACCGCCTCAAGAACAGCAAACAGTCTATGATGTGATTGTTATTGGGGCCGGGCAGGCAGGTTTAGCCATGGGGTATTACCTGCACCTCCAACAAAAGAACTTTTTGCTGGTAGAAGCTGCTTCACAACTAGGTCAATCATGGCGAAACCGTTACGACTCTTTGCGACTCTTCACCCCAGCTGAATATTGCCAACTGCCGGGTCTTCCTCTGTTACTGCCCGAAGGCTACTACCCTACTAAAGATGAAATCGCTGATTACTTAAAGCAGTACGCAAATCATTTCAAGCTTCCGGTAGCGCTTGGGCAAAAGGTAGTGCAGGTAACCAAACCAGATGACCTGTTCTACATCCAGACGACTTCCCAAACATTCCAAGCCCGGCAAGTAGTCATAGCTACCAGTCCTTTTCAGACGCCATTTGTGCCGGTTTACCTCACTGCTCCTTCTGAAAGGATGGTGCAGCTCCACAGTTCCCAGTACCGCAACCCAGCTCAGCTTTCGGCAGGGAAGGTATTAGTGGTGGGAGCCGGAAACTCTGGGGCACAGATTGCGGTGGAGCTAGCCAAAACGCATGAGGTACATCTCTCGGTGAAGAAGGAGCCGAAGTTCTCCGGACTTCGGAAGTTGGGGAAGAGCGTGTTCTGGTGGGCTACCAAGACCGGAGCTATCTATGCTTCCCCTACTTCCTTGTTTGGCAAAAAGGTATTGATGAACAATGATGTCATTTACGGCCGGGAATTGGAAAAACTGCTCCAAAACAAACAGATCACCCTTCGGCCGGAAATCACAGGTTTTCACCAGCAGGAGGTACTCTTCAAAAACGGCACCCAAACTTCCTTCAACAGCATTGTCTGGGCTACTGGCTTCAGGCCCAACTACCCTTGGCTACAGATTCCGGGTGCGTTAGCTGCGAACGGTCAACCGGTGCATGTGCAGGGTGTGAGTCCGGTGGAGGGGTTGTTCTACCTGGGGCTTTCCTGGCAGCGGAGCCGTAGTTCAGCCTTGTTGTTGGGGGCTGGCCGTGATGCCCGGTTCATCGCGCAGCACCTTGCTTAAAATTATATAACCCCCGGCATACAATGCTGTAACGACCCCGCCGCCCGTGGCCCGTATCTTTGTACTATACATTGAACCTGATTTTTACCACTATGGCAACCCTCACAAAAGAAAAACTGACCTCTGCCATAAAAAATAGTTTTCCTATTGATGGCATGAGTTGTGCGGCCTGCGCAGTGAGCGTAGAATCTATGCTGCAGGCCCAGCCTGGCGTGCAAAGCGCTGCCGTGAACTTCGCGAATAAAACCGCTCTGGTAGAATACGCCCCGGGCACCGACTTAGGCACGCTGCAGAAAGCGCTGCAGAGTGTGGGCTATGACATGCTCATCCAGAAAGAAGAGGCTACCCAGGAGGCGCAGGAAGTCCGTGAGCAAGAAGCTTACCGCCAAATCAAATCCAAGACCATCTGGGCTGCTGCTCTGTCTTTGCCGGTGGCGGTTATTGGCATGTTCTTCCACCACATGCCCTACGGCAACTGGATTATGCTGGCGCTTACCCTGCCTGTGGTGTTTTGGTTTGGCCGAAACTTCTACGTGAACGCTTTCAAGCAGGCCCGCCACGGCAAAGCCAACATGGACACGCTGGTGGCCCTGAGCACCGGCATCGCGTTTCTGTTCAGCGCCTTCAATACGTTTTACCCGCAGTTCTTCCTCTCCCGAGGTCTGGAACCGCACGTGTATTATGAGGCCGCCACCGTCATCATCGCCTTTATTCTTCTAGGCAAACTGCTGGAGGAACGTGCTAAATCCCGCACCTCGGGCGCCATCAAAAAGCTGATGGGCTTACAGCCGAAAACCGTGAAAGCGGTCCGTAACGGCCAAGAGGTGGAACTGCCTATTGAAGACGTACTGGTGGGCGATGTCCTAGTGATTCGTCCCGGCGAGAAGATTCCCGTAGATGGCCGGGTGGTCAGCGGCTCCTCGTTCCTGGATGAGAGTATGATCAGCGGCGAGCCGATTCCGGTGGAGAAAAGTGCGGGTGATCAGGTGTTCACGGGCACCATCAACCAGAAAGGCAGTCTGCAGATTTCGGCGGAGAAAGTGGGCGCGCAGACGCTTTTAGCTCAGATTATCAAAATGGTGCAGGAAGCGCAAGGCTCCAAAGCGCCCGTGCAGAAACTCACCGATAAAATGGCCGGTATCTTCGTGCCCATCGTAATCGGGATTGCCCTGCTCAGCTTCGCGGCCTGGTATTTCCTGGGTGGCGACAACAACGTGACGCATGCGCTGCTTGCCTTAATCACAGTGTTAATTATTGCCTGTCCGTGTGCTTTGGGCTTGGCTACTCCTACCGCCATCATGGTGGGCGTGGGCCGTGGCGCAGAGAACGGCATCCTGATCAAAGACGCTGAAAGCCTGGAAACGGCCCATAAACTCACGGCCATCGTGCTGGACAAAACGGGCACCATCACCAAAGGTAAACCCGAAGTAACAGAACTGGAGTGCACCTTGCCCTCGGAAGAAAAACCGCACTTGGGTGGAGTATTGCTAGCCATGGAAAACAGATCAGAGCACCCTTTGGCCGAGGCGGTTTCCAAGCACCTTACAAAACAAGGCATCCAACCGGTGACGCTAGACCATTTTGAAAGCATAACTGGCCGAGGCGTGCAGGCGCAGTACCAGGGTCAAACGTACTGGTTAGGGAACGAGAAACTGATGCAGGAGAACGGCCTCCGTTTTACAACTGATTTGGAGAAAACGGCCCAAAAACTGAAAGCCGAAGCCAAAACCGTCATCTTTGCTGGTACGCAAGGGCAAGTAGTGGCACTCATCGCCATTGCCGATGCCGTTAAAGATTCCTCGGCGCAAGCCATCCAAGACTTGCAGGCGCTGGGGCTGAACGTCTACATGCTCACCGGTGACAACGCCCAAACCGCAGCTGCCGTGGCAAAGCAAGTAGGTTTACAACACTTTAAAGCCGAAGTGATGCCGCAAGACAAAGCCGATTTCATTCAGGAACTGCAACGCCAAGGACATGTGGTGGGCATGGTAGGCGACGGCATCAACGACTCGCAGGCGCTGGCCCTCGCCGATGTGGGCATTGCCATGGGCCGCGGGACGGACATCGCCATGGATGTGGCCAAGGTCACGCTCATGCACTCAGACCTCCGGGCCATTGCCAAGGCTATCAAACTGAGCAAAGCCACCGTGCGTACCATCCATCAGAACCTGTTCTGGGCGTTTATTTACAACGTCATCGGAATACCGGTAGCGGCTGGTTTGCTGTACCCCATCTGGGGATTCCTGCTGGACCCGATGCTGGCGGGCGCGGCCATGGCCCTCAGTTCGGTCTCCGTGGTGACTAACAGTTTGCGCCTCCGGACGTTAAAGCTTTAGTGCTGCCGAATCATTATTTGTTGATTGTTATACTTCTTTAATTCCTCTGATATGAGCACCCAAAAATTTAAAACCAACATAAAGTGCGGAGGCTGTATTGCCGCCGTGACTCCTTCCCTGGACAACACACCTGGCATTTACACCTGGCAGGTAGACACCGCTAACCCAGACAAAATTTTAACCATAGAAGGCGATGCCTCCTCTGACACGGTCATCCAAGCCGTGGAACTTGCGGGGTACACCGCCACCAAAATAGACGACTAAGTTGTTTCAAACAGAAAGGCCACTCCAGTTGAGTGTCCTTTCTGTTTCTATCTGGGCGGTTTAGGAGAAAGAGATTTCTGCCTCGTTTTCTAAAATCGGGTTAAAAAGGGAAAGTGCAGAAGCATGTTCTGGGGAAGTCTATGGATTAATCAATAAGTTTACCGGCGCATCGTTTGCAGGTAAACCACTCCATTGGCATGATGAAACATCTTCTGTTCGGGATCCTCCTTTTCTTCAGTTGTACCTTTTCTTCTACATGCCATGCCCAAATCCCTGAATCATCAACTCCGGCGGTAGGCAAATACCGTTACCTGCTCTTAGCCAAGGCTGGCACCATTTCCCGTTACCGGATTCAGATTGGGGAATCTATCACGTTTAAGCGTTTCCAGGATAAGAAACTGCAAACTATGGAAGTGCTGGACATCCGGGGGAATTCCTTTTTTGTGGAAGGCTTGGAGGTACCACTGAAAGATGTGGAAAAGATCAGGCTGAAGAACCACACCGGTGGTAGGAAGGTGGCTCATTTCATGGGCTCTTTCCTTAAAGCCGGGGGCACTGTCTTCACTCTGGTAGGTGCCGTTAATGTATTGACGAACCTCAATGACAAGCCTGACCGAATAGACGCTTTCCAAACCATAGGCGGAGCTTTAACCCTTTACGGCGTTGGAACAGGCTTGCACGTTCTCCGGAATGGCACCTACAAGATCAATAAAAAATGGACGCTGAAAGTCATTGAGATGTACTAACCTCATCTGACTCCCGCGTCCATTTCTGTTTAGAATCGCTTTTCTAAAAACAGGCTCAAAATCTCATGCCCCTATAGTTAAGAACTGCAGGACAGCATAGAGCAGCCGGCTTTCTGGCTGGCCCAATCTGGTCGCTTGGCGAAGAACTCATCGAAGTTGCGGGAATACGGGTCCTTCATGGCGGCTTGCAGTTTCAGGAACAGCGTGTTCTCGCCTTTCTCAAGTTCTTCTATGGCTTGGTGCAGAAGGTAATTCCGGAGAATAATTCTGGGGTTGGCTTCCCGCATCTTCTGAACAGCTACTTCCCGTGAGACGGTGTTAGCTTGAAGGCGCTTCTGGTAATCTGTTAGTAAGGTATGCAAGGTAGTGCGCTCTCCTTTCTCCAGCGGTCTGTAAAAACTGTTTTGGAAATAGGCTTCTGTTTCTTCTTCGGTTTTCAGCTCCTGCGGTGCGTCTATGAGCAGTTGGAAGAAGATGGTCATGTCCAGGTTGAGGGTATACAGGGTGTTGGTGAAACGGGTGATCAGCTCCTGGTCTCCTTCGGTCACCTTGTCCAGTCCCAGTTTGTTAGCCATCATGGCGTAATACTTCTCATGGAAAATATCGCCGTAGGTTTCCAAGATGGCCACCAGTTCCTCGGTACCCGGCAGCAACGGCGCGATGGCACTGGCCAGGCAACCCAGGTTCCAGTAGGCAATAGAAGCCTGCTTCCCGAAAGCGTACCGACGGCCGGGAAGATCAGTGGTGTTGGGGGTGAAGTCGGGGTCGTAATCGTCCAGGAAAGAGAACGGGCCGTAGTCAATGGTGAGGCCCAGGATAGACATATTGTCGGTGTTCATGACGCCGTGCACAAAGCCTACGCGCATCCAGTCTACCATGAGAGCAGCCGTTTTCTCCATAATTTCTTTAAACCAGGCCAGAATCCGGTTTTCGCCCTGCAAGTGTGGGTAGTAGCGATCAATGGTCCAGTCTACCAGTTTCTGCAGGTTCTCGTTTTCACGACGGGCCGCGGGCATCTCAAAACTCCCGAAACGTAGGAAACTGGGCGCTACCCGCATGACAATGGCACCGGGCTCATAGGCGGCATTGCCGTTGTAGAACATATCGCGCAGCACCTTGTCACCGGTAGAAACCAAACTCAACGCCCTAGTGGTAGGTACACCCAGATAGTGCATTGCTTCGCTCATGAGGTACTCTCGCACTGAGGAACGTAATACGGCTCTTCCATCGGCCCGGCGGGAGTACGGGGTAAGTCCAGGGCCTTTCAGTTGCAACTCCCAAGTTTTTCCATTCGGGGCTTCCCACTCACCTAGGGTAATGGCACGGCCGTCGCCTAGCTGTCCGGCCCAGTTCCCAAACTGGTGTCCGGCATAACAGGCGGCGTACGGGTACATAGATGGGGCCACGTAGTTTCCGCCCAGAATGTCAATGTCTTTCTGATCGGTGGGCTTCTCTATGCCTAGTTCCTGAGCCAGTTCGTCAGACCAGGCCAAAAGCTCAGGTTTCTTCACTGGTGTGGGGATGGCTTTGCTGTACAAAACGCCAGGCGTCTGACGCGGTTTGGTATTGCCGCTGTCATCGCCGTCAAAGGCGGCGACAAACTCGTTTTTATATTCTTTTTCGTTTAAAGACTGCATAGGTATCTAAATGTAATTGCCTTTTATACTTGCAACGCTATACTCAAAGAGCGCACAAGCGGAGCTTCCTTTTAACAGAAATAAAGAGAAAGTAGTTGAGTTTAGGGAATAACTTTTTCTGTAAAGCAAACTTCTAAAGAAAAGGAGCATTTCAAGCTCTTGAATACGATGCCTTCTACACCCAAATACCGCTTTGTCTAACACAACATTGCCGTTTAGCCACGAGAGGCGAACTCGTTCTTACTTCCTTCAAATTGAGACATATAAGAGAAAACTCTTCCAAAAACCTGAAGGCTGCGGCAAATACCTACGCTAATCCTTTGTATCTTTCATTGCCTTTATCAGTCTTATTTACAATATTTTAACTATACCCGGTTTAGAATATCAATTTGTTTATAAGTGGTACTTACTGGCAGAAGGGAAGCTCTATTATGACGTACTGTTTAGGAATAAAAGTGAAAGAAGGACTGGTAGCTATAGCAGATACCAGAATAACCGCAGGCTCTGACACTACAGAGAAAAAGAAAATTTATATTCAGCAACACGGGCAGCACTCGCTCTTTATCATGACCAGCGGCCTTAGGTCTGTGCGGGATAAAGCAGTTCTCTACTTCAAAGAACTTATAGAAGAAGGAGCCGAACATAACAAGCTGTACAAAGCGGTCAACGACTTCGGGGCTCAGGTAAAACGCGTAGCCAAAGAAGACAAAGAACAGTTGGAGCAGGCGGGCCTTCGGTTTAACCTGCACACCATTATTGGCGGTCAGTTAAAGGATGACGAAGAGCACAAACTCTTTCTGCTCTACCCCGAAGGCAACTGGGTAGAACTGGGCCAGGGAGCGCCATTCGTGGTCATCGGGAACTCGGGGCACGGCAAAGCCATCCTCAACCGGACCCTTACCGATGAGTCTTCTATGCAGCTGGCATTAAAAACCGGATTTTTATCGTTTGATTCTACCCGCGTCAGCGCCAATGACGTAGACTTTCCTATTGATGTAGTGCTCTACCGTAAAGACAGCTTTGAGATGGTAGAACACCGCTACACAAAAAAAGACCTGGAAAGCATCTCTGAACAATGGGACTCTGAACTGAAGGCGGCTTTGAACAGAATTCCGGACACCTGGATGGAGGCTGCTTTCAATAAGATTCCTGTCCCTACTATTGAAGACCACCTATGAAACTAGCGGTAACTGTCAAGATGAAGTATGAAATCATTTCCTCTTCCTCTGTCATCTTGAGCATATTACCTTTTAAATCAGACACCCAAAAAGTTTGGGATGAGGCCTTTGAGGCGGTACCTGGGGTAACCATGCAGGAAGTTCCAGCGGCTGCTGGCGAAAAGCGGATGAAGATCATTGAGGTGCCAGACGCAGGAAGTGTCACATTTGCTTTTTCGGCTAAGGTGGAGAACCAGATACAGACTATCCCCAGCCACCAGTTGGTAGATGTTGCTATTCCGTTGATGCCTGCCTCGGTTATACGGTACCTGCACCCCAGCCGGTATTGTCAGTCAGACCGGCTCTATAAGTTTGCGCACCATAAATTCGGGAACATTCACCACGCCTTTGACAAAGTGATAGCCGTGCGCGACTGGATTCACGAGAATGTGGAATACAGAGGCGGCTACTCCACTTCGCACACCTCGGCCTTTGACACCATTACCGAACAGGTAGGCGTCTGCCGTGATTTCGCGCATTTAGGAGTAGCTTTGTGCCGGGCCCTCACCATTCCGGCCCGCTATTTCACCGGGTACGCGTACCAACTGCAGCCCTCAGATTTCCACGCTTGTTTTGAAGCGTATCTGGGCGGGCACTGGGTTCTTTTTGACTCTACCAAGATGGTGCCCCTCAACGGCATGGCCAAAATAGCCACGGGCGCAGATGCCACGGAGACTGCTTTCGCCAGCACTTTCGGCAACCTCCACTTCCAGAACCATGAAGTAAGCGTAGAGCTGCTGGATCCTGATTTTGAACCGGTAGACAGTTTCAGCACCACACAAGGCTATTCGTTTTCCTGAATAGAGTGATTGCAGAGTTGAAGGAGTCGTTTACTTTCGTAGCACCAACTCTCCGCTTTAGGCTCATACTTTCTAAAAAACTAAGTACTCATTCCGTCCCCCTTTGAAGGGGGTAGGGGGATGATAAAGGCCAGCGAAGAACCTACGAGCAATCATCTATAAGACACAAAACATGGATTCCGGGAATGCCGTTCAGCAAGAGTAATCATCCCCCTACCCCCTTCAAAGGGGGACGAGAGGCGTGTGCGATTCTGTGCACGAGGGAAGAGAACTCCTGGTAAATCAAACTTTTTATTTAAAACTTACCCTCTTCCTTATTACCGAACATTCCTCGCACCAACTTCCAAAGTTCCATCAAGATCACGGCACCCAAGGCTAATCCGGCGGCTATCTTCCATTCATCCCACCCAAAATCAGTGGGTATGGTAAATATTCCCCTGATGCCTGGCAACACGGTGAGCCCATACAACCCGAAGCACAGCAACACCGCTCCTATCACGTATTTGTTACTGAAGAAACCTGCCTCAAAAGCCGTTTGGGTGTTGGACCGTGCCGCGAAGGTTTGTAGCGTACGTGCCAGAATAAGTGTGGTGAAGGCCATGGCAATGCTCATCTCCTCTGAGTGCTGCAACCCGATATACTGCGAGATAATCACCGCCACACCAATCAGGATGCCGCGCATAAGTACGCTCCGCAGGGTGCCGCCGGCAAAGATTCCCTCGTTAATGTCGCGGGGTTTGCGTTGCATGACGTTAGGCTCAGCTTTTTCCACGCCTAAAGCAATGGCGGGCAGGGAGTCATTGAGCAGGTTGATGAACAGCAACTGAATGGGTGTAAACGGATTCACCCAATCCAGCGCCAGCGCGAACAAGATAGCGATGATGGCGCCCAAGTTTCCAGAGAACAGGTAAGCAATGGACTTCTTGATGTTGTCCAGCACAGTTCTCCCCACCGACACGGCGCTGATGATGGAAACGAAGTTATCATCCGTGAGAATCATGGCGGCAGCATCTTTTGCCACATCGGTGCCGCTACCCATGGCTACCCCAATATCCGCTTGTTTCAGGGCTGGGGCATCGTTCACTCCATCTCCGGTCATGGCCGTGATCTTGCCTTTCCGTTGCCAGGCGCGTACAATCCTGATTTTGTTTTCCGGCGAGACGCGGGCGTACACGGCTATATCTTCCAGCTGCTGCTCCAGTTCCTCTTCTGATAAAGCATCCAGTTCCTGACCAGTTAAGGCGATGTCATTCTCATCCATTAAACCAATGTCACGGCCAATAGCTCGCGCAGTAGTCTTGTGGTCACCGGTAATCATGACCGTCCGGATGCCCGCTTTTTTAGCTTCAGCAATAGAAGCGTATACTTCCTCGCGGGGCGGGTCAATCATGGCGTTCAAGCCTACCAACACCAGGTCATTCTCGTCCTCAAAAGTGACCCCATTTGTATTAGACAAGGGTTTATAGGCGAAAGCCAGCACCCGTAGGGCACGGTCGGAGAAATCCTCATTTTGGTTTTTGATGGAGGTGAGCAGCTCGGGCGTGAGGGGCTTCTCCTCTCCTTCCACCAGCACGCGCGAACAGCGGGTGAACACCACATCGGGACCGCCTTTAGTGAGCATCAACCGTTGCCCGTCAATGGTATGCACCGTTGACATAAGCTTGCGTTCAGAATCAAACGGCAGCTCGGCCTCGCGTTTGTACTTCATTCTCAGTTCATGGTAAGGTTGCTGCTTCTGGTTGCTGAACGCGATGAGCGCCACCTCGGTAGGGTCGCCTACTTCGGTGCCGTCTTCGTTTATCTGAGCATCGTTGCAAAGCACGGCTACCTGCATCAGGCGCTGTTCGGAGATAGACCACTGGCTGGGGTCACTGGAAAATTCTTCGGTGGTTTTACCGGGTACATAGAAATCTACCACGGTCATTTTGTTTTGGGTCAGCGTGCCGGTTTTATCCGTGCAAATGACGCTGGTGGAGCCCAGGGTTTCCACGGCCGGCAACTTGCGGATGATAGCGTGGCGCTTAGCCATTTTGTTTGTGCCCACGGCCAGCACGATGGTCACAATGGAAGAAAGCGCCTCAGGAATAGCAGCCACGGCTACGGCTACGGCAAACATAAAAGCTTTGAGCAGCGCATTGGTCATGTTGCCAGTATCGCCGTCCACCCACACCCGGAAGGCTTCCACGCCAAAGATCAGGATGCAGAGCGCCAGAATGACCCAGCCCAGTTTCTTGCTGAACTCGGCGAGTTTTCGTTGAAGCGGGGTCTGTTTGGCTTCAGCGGAGGCGAGCAGACCGGCTATTTTTCCTATTTCGGTTTTCTCGGCGGTGCCAGTTACCACAAACTTTCCCCGTCCATACACCACCAGTGCTCCACTGAACACCATGTTCTTGCGATCGCCTAAGGCTACTTCTTCCGGAATTTCTTCGGTTTGTTTTTCTACTGGCACAGATTCACCGGTGAGCATACCTTCGTCTATGCGCAGGGAGTTGCTTTGCACCAGCCGCCCGTCGGCGGAGACGTAATCGCCGGCCTCCAGCACCACTACGTCGCCGGGTACCAGTTCCCGCGCTGCCAGGGTGTGGGTAACTCCATCGCGCAACACCTTGGCAGAGGGTGCCGACATCTGCCGGAGCGCATCTAAGGCTCCTTCAGCTTTCTTAGTTTGCACCACACCTACTACCGCATTCAGGAGAAGCACCGCAAAAATGATGACGGCTTCCATGACTTCGCCCAGCACCAATTGTACCGCCGCCGCAATGAGCAGCACAATGACCATGGGGTCTTTAAAAGACTCCAGAAACAGTTTCCAGATGGGGTCCTTGTCTACCTCCTTCAGTTCATTGTGCCCATATTTTTGCAGCCGCTGTTGTGCTTCTGCACTAGTAAGGCCTTTACCAGACGTTTGGAACTCTTCTAAAACTAGGTCTGCGGAGCGCTGGTAGAATTCCATGAGGCAATGGTTTAGCGGATTAGTTAAGTGTGTACTCCAACTTTAAGGCTCTCCTCCTTTTCAGCAAGGTAAGAGATTGTGACTTAACAGCTTCTACGAAGAATTTAAACCTTGTTTCTAGAAAATCAGCCTTAAATCCAAAAGACGAGATTTATAACAGCCCTCCTGATGCCTATTGGGGCGGAGTTTGTCTTTCAGTTTCCAGCCTGTTTTTCTAGAAACAACCCTAAAATGATAATGTTATCCTTCTGCAAGTCCGGAAAGTCCCTCAACTGCTCTGGAGGTGACAAACTCCACAATTCTAAGTTCTACTAAATCCTGGTACACGAAGGGATCATCCTGCATGAGTGCTTCTACCTCGGGTTTGCCGGAGGCTTTGCAAAAGATAAGTCCACCGTCACGCGGCACTTTCCGGCCCGAGGCTAAAAAATGCCCACTGCTATAGCCCTTCTCCACGAAGGTCATGTGCTCGGCCATGAATGGCTCAATTTCTGAAAAAGGTACTTTATAGGTGAGTTCAATCAGGAACATATTCAAAAGAGTTGATGAATGGTAAAGCTACGATTTCTGCCCTTTTTGGTCTATTTTCCTGAAAACAGACCCGAACCTGGCTTGTTTTCAGCAGCAGAGAGATCTGAAACTTAATTATACACAAGTGTTACAGAATGATATTAAACCCCAAGGGGTGCTCTGCGTTTTCATTGTAGCAGGGAAGATCAAACACCATTACTGCCTTATACTCTATGAAAACAATTTTCACCCTTGTTATAGCCTTGTCTTTGGGTCTAATGACAGCCCAGGCACAGCATGAGCACCACACACCTCCCCCGGTCAAAAAAGAAACTAAACCAACTGTAAAGCAAGCCGCTCCTAAGAAGACTGTAGCCCCAGCCTCAAAGGCCATTCCTTCTAAGGCACAACCTACCCCAAAGAAAGCCGCGAAAAAGCAAGCAACGCCAGCGGCAACCAAAGCCAAACCGATAGCGCCAGCTGATGACCACTCCCAACATCATTCGCCCGCTGCTGATACTGCGCACCAACACCAAGGACATCAAATGTCTGCAGACAGCCTGAACAGGGCAAAGACAGCTGGCCACGAAGGACACACCATGTCTGCAGACACAGCCAAAGGACACCAGCACCACCCCGGTATGAACATGAGCCACGGAGCCATGACTTCTGACACCACGCAGCACGCAGGTATGAACCACAGCATGGGCGGCATGAGCCACGCGTTCTCCCGTAACCTGCCCATGAACCGAAACGGCTCCGGTACTTCCTGGCACCCTGATGCCACGCCTATGTACGGCTACATGAAACACGCCGGCGACTGGATGCTCATGTTCCACGGCCAACTCTGGCTCCGCTACAACAGGCAGGATTTGTTCAACAAAGGCTCCCGCGGCGATACGCAATTAGATGCCCCTAACTGGTTTATGGGCATGGCGCAACGCGAAGTGGGAAGACGTGGTTTGTTACGCTTTAGTGTGATGATGAGCCTAGACGAACTGACCATGGGTGACCGGGGATATCCATTGCTGTTTCAGAGTGGCGAGACTTATGGTGGTGGCAAACGCCTGGTAGACCGCCAGCACCCGCATGATCTGTTCTCTGAAATAAGTGTGGGCTACACGCACATGCTGAACCAGGACATGGATGTGTATGGCTTCTTCGGATACCCTGGAGAGCCGCCGGTGGGCCCGCCCGTGTTCATGCACCGCATCTCAGCGTTCAACAACCCAGAGTCGCCACTGGGCCACCACTGGCAGGATGCCACGCACATTACTTTCGGGGTAGCCACGGTTGGTTTCCGGTACAAGCAGTTTAAGATTGAAGGCTCTAACTTTACGGGCCGCGAGCCCGATGAAAACCGCTATGACTTTGACAAAGCGCGGTTTGATTCCTACTCTACCCGTCTGTCTTACAACCCCACCGAGAACTGGGCCCTGCAAGTATCCCGTGGCTGGCTGAAAAGCCCTGAGTCAATAGAACCGGAGGAAGACGTGACCCGCACCACTGCTTCTGCTTTGTACAGCCGTCCGCTGCCCGGAGGGGGTGACCGTTTCTTTACCTCGGCCTTCATTTGGGGCTTCAACGGCGGTGGTCACCACAAGGAGCACTCAGCTATTGCTGAAGCTAACATGCAAATGGATAAAACTGCCATTTACGGTCGCTACGAGTATGTGCAGAAAACGCCCGGTGAACTTGACCTTACCGACCAGTTTGACCACCATAATGTTTTTGACGTGCACGCCCTCACCCTGGGCACCAGCCAACGCGTGGCCAGCTTTGCCAATACTTATTTAACCGTTGGAGCACAGGCTACGGTTTTCGCACCAGACAAATTACTGAAGCCGCTTTATGGCAAGACTCCGGTTTCCGGAGAGATTTACCTTCGCCTGAACCCTGGCCTGATGATGGGCAGCAGTCGTGCGCGCACCTCTTCCCAAGGCATGCAGCACCAGCATTAAGAACCTGTTTAAAGCTTCCTAAGTCAGCAACCCTCCCTTTAAAGCCTTGTTTTCCTAAAACAGGCTTTAAAGGGAGGGTTGCTTTTATACAGAGCATAATTCTGCCTGTTGGCAGCTGTTATTCTTTCCTGCAACCTGTACACCCAGAACTTCTTTCAATACTCAGAACTTCTTACAAGCTATTTTCAATTCCTTTGCTGAACGCATCAATAAAAGCGTGCTTGAGTACATTGATAAAAGTTTTCCAGCCGTTGGTCTGTGGGTTATTGATATTCCCCTTGATGGGAATTTGGGTAGCAATCTGGTCAAGAGGCTGGTTCTCAGCTGCTTCGGTGAAGATGCCTATCACGGCCTCTTTCACCGCACTTAGCACACCACCCTCTTTTTTGTCTTTCTTCCAGTTCAGCACTTTCACCTCCTCAAAGAAAGGTTTGATGTAGCCGTCTAACTGGCCGTTGTTTAGCTTCAGTTCTGAATACATGTCCAGCTTGCCACGCTCCACATCAATTTTAGCGTAGGCTTTGATGAAACTGTTCAGGCTGGTGAGATTTACTCCCGTTAACTGAAAGTCAGAGTCAAAATCTGGAATGCGCTTCAACGCATTCACCTGCATCTTCCCTTTCAAGGTCCCACCACCAATAGATTTTCCGGTGACCGTTACCGAAGAGGGAAGCTTTTTACCCACTTCCTCCACGTTGGCCAGGTTCAGGGCCACTAATTCCATGCTGTTAATATCCAGCTTCACGTCTGGCGAAGCGGTGAAGTCCATAAAGGCCAGCTTGCCATTGTGCACGCTAAAGCGGTTAATGGTTATGGGCATCAGGTCTTTGACCACCTCAGTCCAATGGTTGAGGGTAGGGTCTTCTTTAGAGGATTTAGAAGACTGGCCACCTCCAGTTACCATGTTCAGTACGGGGTTTTGCATGATCACTTCTCCTACCAGTTTGCCCTTAAACAAAGATTTCCATTCAATAGACAAATCGGTTTCCTGAATAGTCAGGAACGGGTACTTGGGATTGCCCTTCTCTTCCTTCAGGACCAAACCGTCAATCTGGTAGGCTCCCCGAAGCAAAGAAATGTCCACATCTTCTACATAGCCGGTATACCCGGGAAGCTCCTCTAGCGTCTTGTTTACATACTTTTTCACAATGAACGGTAAAGCAATCCGGAACGCCAGCAACAACACCAGCACGGCCAGTCCTATTTTAAATGGTCTTGTGAGCCGAATAGTCATACTATCTTCTGTTTAATCGTGACACATTCCACTTTATCTTGCCTGCACCCATAATACGCAAGCCTATACTCTCAGTTAAAAATTCAGAAAACGTCTCTCCTTTCAAGTTCTGAACTCATCGCCCTCAGTAGCTGTTTTACCTGCATCTGATTGGAACGGGTTTTAAGCTTGTTTTTCAGAAAACAGGCATTCTTAAGCTGTAAGCCCAAGACTCAGAACTCCATTTAGTACCTTTGCCCAAATTTGCTACCCTTGACCACCGCTCCCAAAATCCTGCTCATCACGCCGCCGCTTACGCAGCTGAACACGCCTTATCCTGCCACAGCCTACATCAAAGGTTTTCTGCGTGACCGGGGATTTAACGTGACTCAGGCTGATTTTGGACTGGAGTTGGTCTTGCGCCTGTTCTCCCGTAAAGGACTGAACCAGGTTTTTCAAACCATTCTGGACGGCACCTATGAACTGTCAGACAACAGCCAACGGATGCTGCGCCTTCGTAAATCGTACCTGGATACTATTGAACCGGTCATCCGTTTTCTACAAGGCCGCGACAGCACCCTGGCGCATCCTATTGCCCTGGGTTCCTTCCTGCCAGAAGCCAGCCGGTTTCTGCAATTGGCTGATCTGGAAGAGGCCTTCGGGACCATGGGCATCACCGATAGAGCCCGGCACTTGGCCACGTTGTACCTAGAAGATTTAGCCGATTTGATCAAGGAAACTGTTTGCCCACACTTCGGTTTCAGCCGCTACGCCGATAAACTGGCCATGAGCGCTACGTCCTTTGACCCGCTGGAAGCAGAGCTGCAAACGGCACCCAACCTGGTGGATCAAATGCTACTGGACCTGCTGGACCAGCGCATGCAGGAAGTACAACCAGATGTGGTGGGTTTCACCGTACCTTTCCCGGGCAACTTGTACGGCGCGTTGCGGTTGGCTCAATTGATCAAGCAGAAGTACCCGCACGTGAAAACGCTGATGGGTGGCGGTTACCCCAATACTGAACTGAGAAGCCTACGCGAACCCCGCATCTTCAACTACATTGACTTCATCACCTTAGATGACGGCGAAGGTCCGTGGTTGAAGCTACTGGAGCATTTCCAGGACCAACGTTCTGTAGAGCAACTCCAACGCACGTTCCTGTTGCTGGACGGCGAAGTGCAATACCTCAACGCCGCCACTGACGCTGATATTCCGCACACCGAAGTAGGCACGCCTGATTACAGCGATTTAAAACTGCATGAATACCTGAGCGTGGTGGAGGTGCTCAACCCCATGCACCGCCTTTGGTCTGATGGCCGCTGGAACAAACTCACCATTGCGCATGGCTGCTACTGGAAGCGCTGTTCTTTTTGCGACATTACCTTAGATTACATCTCCCGCTATGAGACCGCGCCTGCCACCTTGCTGGTGGACCGCATTGAGCAGATTATTGCACAGACGGGACAAACCGGCTTCCATTTTGTGGATGAAGCCGCTCCGCCACTGGCGTTGCGTGACCTAGCCATTGAACTGCTGCGCCGGGGTGTGAAGATTACCTGGTGGGGCAACATCCGTTTTGAGAAAACCTTCTCCGCTGATTTATGCCGTTTGCTGGCGGCCAGTGGTTGTATAGCAGTGTCCGGTGGATTGGAAGTTGCTTCTGACCGTCTATTGGCGAAGATGGAGAAAGGCGTGAGCATTGCCCAAGTGGCGCGTGTAACGCGTGACTTCACCGCCGCTGGCATTATGGTGCACGCCTACCTGATGTACGGCTTCCCTACCCAAACCGCGCAAGAGACCATGGACTCCCTGGAAGTAGTGCGCCAGCTTTTTGAACAGAATGTCATTCAATCGGGCTACTGGCACCGGTTCTCTATGACGGCGCACAGCCCGGTAGGCAAGAACCCTGAAAAATACGGCGTGGTGAAAGTAGGTCCTGAACCCGGCTTGTTCGCTGACAATGACTTGTGGCACGAAGACCCGCAGGGTGCCGATCATGAGCTTTTTGGGGCTGGTTTAGCAAAAGCGCTGTATAACTACATGCACGGCATTGGGTTGGATGAACCGCTTTCCTTCTGGTTTGACTTTAAGGTGCCCCGTGCCTCCCACCCGAAGAATATGATTGCCCAAGCAGTAGAAGCTATCGGCAAACCGGATTCTGAAAAGCAGAACCTGCGCGTGTTGTGGTTAGGCAATGCGCCTGAGCTAGAAGTGGTGACCAAAACCAAGAAAGGCCGCACTTTCCACAATGCCCTGCTCACCTTCACCGAGAAAACAGAGGAATACGAAATCCGGACCACCCCGGAAATTGGCCAATGGCTGCATACCTGGCTCACCCGCCTGGCAGAGGATTACGGCACCAAATTCCTGCTGAAAGACATGGCCGCTGACTATCCCGAAGGCCAGATGTTCACGTTCCAGGAGTTCCTGATCACTGATACCTGGCTGGATTTGCGGGAGCGTGGATTGTTGGTAGTGTAAGGAGGTTTCAGGCTTTCTTTGTAAGAAACGGGCCTAAACCTCCCGCTGCATGTACAAATCACGCTGCACGTCTTCGCCTAAGACGAAGGTCAGCTCTCCTGCTTCTTTGAAACCGTACTTTTGGTAGAACCGGATGGCGCGGTCGTTGCTTTCCCACACGGTAAGCCACACCACGTCATGTCCGTTTTGCCTCGCGCGTTCTAAACTCATTTTCATCAAAGCATCGCCTAAACCGCAGCCGGTCCAAGCCTGCAAGAGGTACAGCCGGTTTACCTGCAAAGGCTTCTCCCCTGTGATTTCAGCGGGAGCAGGTCCTGTGTTCCACTTGATATACGCCACGGCATCTCCCTTTACTTCGGCAATCAAAAATTCCGTGTTAGGGTCCGCCAACTCTGCCGCTTGCAGTTCCGGGGCGTACATGGTGGGCTTGAAAGCAGCCATGTCTTCGGGCGTATTGTAAGGGGCAAACGATTCGTCAAAGGTGCGCCAACCTAAATCGGCGAGTAAATCCGCATCGGCGGAAGTGCCCCTGCGGAAAGTAATGGAATCAAGAATTTGAGCAGACATGTGGAGTAATTTTCTGGCAAAGATACGGAAGAAGAGTTCGTGAAGCTTTCAACCTGTGTATATCAGGCGTAAGTCAGTCGTTTCTAGGCTACTTTCCAGAATCCAAGCCTGAATCAGTTAAGCCTTTAAACACCTTTTAAGCGAGAAAATCGGTTAAATCACACCTTATTTATACACTTTCTAATTGGGTATGTGCGTATACTAGTAGTTGATTTCGTAATCCAACCTAGATTTTATATGCCCCAAGATAAATTACCCGACCAACATCTTCCAGAGGGCGAGGGTGGTCAAGCACAGCATTCAGACGCCCGGCGTACTTTCCTAAAGCAATCTTCTCTACTTACGGCACTGGCACTGGCTCCTACTGCAGCCATTAAAGCTGCTGAACTGAAATTTGAGGAGAAAGTAGCGGCGGTGTTTGAGCAGGTGAAAGTAACCCTGAACATCAACGGCAAGAAGCAGAAACTCTCTGTGGAGCCTCGTACCACTTTGCTGGACTTACTGCGCGAGCAACTGCACCTTACCGGCACCAAGAAAGGCTGTGACTACGGACAGTGCGGTGCTTGTACCGTGCACGTAGAGGGGCAGCGCGTTCTGTCTTGCCTTACCTTAGCGCCCATGGTAGACGGCAAGGAAATCACCACCATAGAAGGCCTCGCCGATGGCGATAAACTGCACCCCATGCAGGAAGCTTTCATCAAGCATGATGGTTTCCAGTGCGGCTACTGCACCCCGGGCCAGATCATGAGTGCTGTGGCGTGCATCAAAGAAGGCCATGCTGATTCTGACGATGAGATCCGCGAGTACATGAGCGGGAACATCTGCCGGTGCGGCGCTTACCCCAACATTGTGAATGCCATCAAAGAGGTTAAAAACGGAGGACAGAAAGTATGATCGGGTTCCAGTACGTTAAACCCAGCAAACCCAAGGCGGCCATTGAAACGGTAGCCAAGGACCAGACGGCCATGTTCATCGCCGGAGGCACCAACCTGGTAGACCTCATGAAGCGCAGGGTCATGAACCCCGAGAAACTAGTAGACATCAACAAACTTCCGCTCCGGAAAATAGAAAGAGAAAACAACAACGTGCGCATTGGAGCTTTGGCGTTGAATGGTGCCGTAGCCGAAGACAAACTGGTGCTGGAGAAGCATCCGCTGTTGTCTCAGGCGTTGAACGCAGGTGCCTCGGCGCAGTTGCGGAACATGGCCACAGTGGGCGGAAACATGATGCAACGCGTGCGCTGCCCTTATTTCTATGACACCGCCATGCCCTGCAACAAACGTGAACCCGGCACCGGCTGTAGCGCTATTGGCGGCTATAACCGCATGCATGCCATCTTCGGGCACAGTGATAAATGCATTGCCGTCAACCCGAGCGACATGAATGTGGCTTTGGTAGCTTTAGACGCAACAGTGTTGGTATCTGGCCCCAAAGGTGACCGGAAAATTCCGTTTGTAGAATTCCACAGACTGCCTGGTGATACGCCGCAGATTCACACGAACCTGCAGCAAGGCGAGCTGATCATGGCCGTGGATGTGCCAGAGAACCCTTATACCAAAAACGTCAACTACCTCAAAGTGCGGGACCGGAATTCATATGCATTCGCGTTGGTCTCTGTCGCGGCAGCGTTGGATCTAGACGGTAGCAACATCAAATCGGCGCGACTGGCAATGGGTGGTGTGGCGCACAAACCGTGGCGCCTGAACGAAGCCGAGCAGTTCCTGGCCGGTAAACCGGCGAACGAAGCCACTTTCCGGCAAGCTGCTGAAATTGCCATGCGCGGCGCCAAGGCATTTGAACATAATAAATTCAAACTTACTCTAGGTCCTAACACCATTGTACAGGCCCTGAAAAACGCATCGGGTGTTGCTTAAACCCTCTTCCTTATGAAAGATTATTTCTTCCAAGATACCGTTGGTAAGCCGATGGACCGGGTAGATGGCCGCTTGAAAGTAACAGGTGCCGCCAAATACTCTGCTGAATACGAGTTGCCTAATATGGCGCATGCTGTGTTGGTGGGCAGCACCATCGCCAAAGGCACCATCAAAAGCATAGACACTAAAAAAGCCGAAAATGCACCGGGTGTGATTGCTGTGTTGCATTACCAGAACGCTCCCAAAGTCCCCGGGTACGCCCAGGCGGCACACCCTACTGAGCCCAAACCGATCGGTCAACCGCTTCGGGTGTTCATTGACAACAAGATCCACTTCAACGATCAACCCATTGCGGTAGTAGTAGCAGATACCCTAGAACGGGCTATTTATGCGGCTAAATTGGTAAAAGCGCAGTACAACGAAGACAAACACGCCACAGACTTCAACCAGAACACGTCTAAGGCTTTCTTGCCTACTGCTGCCAAGCGCAACCCTAAACACGGACTCAACGACTACGTGCGCGGCAAAGAAGATGCTTATAAAAACGAGCCACTCAAAATTGAAAGCGAATACGTTATTCCTACGGAATTTCACAACCCCATGGAGTTGCAGTCCATCATCGCACACTGGGAAGCAGACAACAAGCTAACTGTGTATGACAAAACACAGGCAGTGATTGGCACCCAGAATGCTTTTGCCAAGGATTGGGGCATTCCGGTGGAGAACGTGAAGGTGATTGCCACGTTTGTGGGCGGTGCCTTCGGGAACGGCTTACATACCTGGCCGCACGAAACGGCTGCTATCATCGCCGCGAAGAAAGTAAACAGACCGGTAAAATTGATGCTCACCCGCGAGCAGATGTTTACCATGGTAGGCTATCGGCCACATGCCTGGCAGAAAGTGGGCATGAGCGCCACCAAAGACGGAAAAATCACTGCTATCACGCATGAGGCCATCGGGCAGACTTCTTCCTACGAGGAATTCACCGAGTCTACCTTGCAGCAGACCCGCATGATGTACACCAGCCCCAACGTGACCACCCGTTACCGCATCCTTCCGCTGGACGTAAGCACGCCCATCTGGATGCGCGGCCCCGGTGAAGCGACGGGTGCTTTCGCCTTGGAATGTGCATTAGATGAGATGGCGTATGTGCTGGGCATTGATCCACTGGAGTTCCGCCTCATTAACCACACCGATAAAGACCCGGAGAAAAACCTGCCTTGGTCTACCAAATACCTGAAGGAAGCCATGCAAATGGGTGCCGAGCGGATTGGCTGGAGCAAGCGCCAGCTGCAACCCGGCATGTTGAAAAATGGCGAGTGGCTGGTAGGCTACGGCATGGGCGTAGGAACCTTCGGAGCAAACCGTGGTCGGGCTAAGGTGAAAGCTACTTTGCATAAGGATGGTACGCTGGTGATGCAAAGCGCCACCACGGACATTGGTCCGGGTACGGGAACGGCCATGGTGCAGATTGCCGCACAGAACCTGGGCTTGCCTCCAGAGAAGATTGTGTTTGAGTTAGGTAACTCCTTGTATCCGCCTTCGCCAAGCCAGGGTGGTTCTGCAACGGTGGCCACGGTAGGTTCAGCGGTGCATGCCGTGTGCCAGGTACTGAAGCAGCGGTTAACCAGCATGGTAGCCGGTAACGCAGACACCAGCTTTAAAGGTGCTACCGTAGAAAATCTGACCTTCAAAGATGGATACGTTTCCTTGGCAGCCTCTCCTTCCGCCCGGCTTTCTTTCGCGGATATTCTCAAGCAGCAGAACTTACCAGAGATAGAGGTAACCGAAGAGTCCAGTCCGGATGCCAGCCTTCGGCAGAAATACTCCATGTATTCCTACTCGGTGCATTTTGCTGAAGTGCAGGTACATCCGTTAACCGGTCAAACCCGCGTGACTAACATGGTTTCCTGCGCCGATGCCGGAACCATCATCAATGCCAAAACAGCAGGTAACCAGATGATAGGCGGCGCGGTAGGCGGCATTGGCATGGCCTTAACCGAAGGAGCCGTGATAGACCACCGCTTCGGGCGGTACGTAACCAAAGACTTCGCCGAGTACCACGTGCCGGTTCACGCCGATGCGCCGAACATTTCGTCCATCTTCGTGAACAAACCTGATTTAATCAATAACCCGAATGGGACTAAAGGGATCGGGGAAATCGCCATCATTGGTGTAGCCCCAGCCATTGCCAACGCCATTTTCAACGCCACCGGCAAACGTATCAGGGAATTGCCTATCACGCCAGATAAGTTAATCTAAGTCAACTATAAAAACAGAAAAGCCGCTCTACGTTGTAAAGTGGCTTTTCTGTTTTTTACCTGTTTTATGAAAAGCAGAGCAAAAAGATAGTGTCAAAAGTTAATAACGATACCCAGGAAAGTATTTAATGTCAAACTCCATGTAATCGTTATCATGGCCATTGCCTTGAGAAGTGTCGTGGTCATCAACAATGGCTTTTACTTCCATTACGCCATAGATCACCCAAGACTCTTGGCGAGCATAGCGCACTTTGAAAGCATACACATCGCCTACCTGTGCATTGATGACAGTGCTTACCCATGGTCCATACTGCTTCATTCCAGTGGCAATCAGATTAGGTTGATTCCAGTTTTTAGCCCCTGCCGGTACTTTCACGAAAGTAACTTTGCCTTCTCCCATATCTGGGCCAGAGGTAAAGGAATGCTCAAATCGGCTGTCAGTCCAATCCCGAGGAGGCATTTTGTTGGAGAGGAATGCAAAAGGACTTAAGAATTTTTCGTCTACTAATGCCTGCCGGGGATGCTGAGCAATGCCTAAGTCAAAAATCACCAGTGAGTTTCTGGAAGTTCCAAAGTAATTGTACAGTTTGGCTCCTCTGTACACATACGGGTCGGAAACCTTAAACTGGATTTCCATTGGCTTGCCTGTAGCGGGGTCTTTATAGACGGTACCATCTGCTAGTTCTGGTTCAACCGTCAACTTGATCTCCCGATTAGGAATTTCTCTGATGAAGGCATCATCAACTACGTAAACCAAGTTGTATTCTGCCACTGTCACCCCATTGCTTATAGTAATAATGGGCGTACCCATCAAATGAAAATCACGGCCTCTGATGTTGTCATACACCTTGAAATCTTTGAAAGCTTGATTGGTCTCAAACCGGAAGTTGTAGCGTACCGTGTCACCATCATACACGCGCAATTCTGTGACTGGTTGGTCTTTAGGCAGGTAACCGTTGTTTGTGTACCTGGAGTACACCACTGTGGAGGTAAGCTGGGAATAAGGAGTTGGAGCAGGTTCGTCATCCTCTGAGCAAGAGCTCATCAAAAAAGGAGCGGTCAGAAGCCACAACAGTTGGAAAAGTTTTTTCATGAATAATAAGGGTTAAATGGAGCATTACCTGTCTCTTAAATTCCACCGACATTTGATATTTCCTAACCACTTCCTTATTCTAAAGACAAGTATTTCCTCAAAAGCAAAGACCATTCCAAGCGTTTATACCCCTAACTACTTAAGGAGCACTTTACCTCGGCTTTCGAAACCCATACATGCAATCAACTAATATACAATTACCTAAAGACTAAATACCCAAAGAAAACTTTCCCTTTCCTTGCAACTACTTCCCTATTCCATGAATCTCAATTGAAACAAATATTTTCTTAACTGCTTATTCTATGAGACCTTTGCTGATCTTACTGTTCATTTTAGGCCTGTTTTCAACAAAAGCGGCTGCACAGGCTGTCTGGACTCCCAGTTCGCCCCTTAGCTCCAATTTCGCAAATACCACCAGCATCACTATTAGTCCGGTGAATGACAGGATTTTCATTGGATCAGCTGAAGCTGGTATACTTTGCTCCGACGATGGAAGGAACTGGCAACAGGTATTGCCACACGCAGTGGTCAGTATGTTGGCAAAAGCAGATGGAACCCTGTTGGCGGGCGGACAAGGTATGGTTTACCGCTCCTTAGATCAAGGCCAAAACTGGAGTTCTCATCCCATTGGCAGTAGTTACTCCATCAGAAAAATTGTGGCAGACAGTGAGGGAACGCTGTATCTGGTCACTGGAGACCTGGGCGAAGATGACGGCGATGAACAGTTCTTTGTAGGCGACGGGGTTTTCACCTCTACTGATAATGGCCAGACCTGGACGAAAGACATCCAAGGCATGACGGGTACTTTAAGCGCCTGGACTATAGCTATCGGCAAAAACAATCAGGTGTACGTGGGTACGCATGATGGCAACGGGCAGCAAGATACCAAGATAGGGTTATATACCCGGCAAAAGCAGCAAACCACCTGGCAACCCGTAGACATCCGGTTTCGACAGGTAGACAACTTCAATGTGGCCCATCTGTATTCTATTGCGGTGGATGAAAATGACAGCCTTTATGTAGGTGTAGCCGGAAGCGACGGTACTGTAGCTGTTGGAGGGACTCTGAAATCAGCGGATGGTGGCCACACCTGGCGCCCTTTGTACCTCACCCACAACACGTCATGGAATTACTGGGACTAACTAGTCGCGAATAGTTTTTACGTGAGCAAAGACGGTACGCTGTGGACCAGCAACTGGCCTAGCCGTGGCATTTTGGTTTCTAAAGACAAAGGAGCAACCTGGGCAAGAGACATGCAGAACATCGGGACTCCGCCTTTTGCCTCCAGTCTGCATCATTTCCAGTTTGCGGAGAGCAAGCATAACAGGATCTACGCCCTGCAGCCATATGATAATGTGGTGTACTCCAAAATCCTCCCTCTGGGTAGTGATAAACCTTCTGATGTTCTTCCGTTTACACTGGAGGCTTTCCCTAATCCATTTCAAGGCCAGTTGAACCTGCGCTTTTCCGTTCCTGCACCTTCCACTGTTCAGCTTCAGGTAGTAGACACCAAAGGCGCCACAGTTTACAAACAAGCGCACAAAGCCTCAGCCGGAGTTAACACGCTGCAATTGAAATCTTTCCTTACTTCTTCCGGCATCTACTACGTTTCTATAAAAACTGACACGTATCATAGAACCAAGAAGATAGTTCTACTGACTTAGGAGTAGAATTCTTATAAAAAAGCCTCGCTTGTTTCAGAGCCGATTTCATAGAAACGACTTCAAAACAGGCGAGGCTTTCCTGATATTATTAGTTGATGCTAATCGCGCTTGTTTTTCAGCAGCTTGCGCAACTCAGCTAATTCATCTCTAAACTTGGCAGCTTGCAGGAAGTCCAGTTCCTTGGCCGCGGCTTCCATCTGCTTTTCAGTTTTCTTGATGACTTTCTCCAACTCATCTTTTTTCATGTACTGCACCACCGGGTCAGCAGCAATAGACATCAGGCTCTCGTCCGGACCAGCATAGGCTTTCGGCTCCTTCGTTCTATTGGAATCAGCCACGGAGGTTTGCTCCATGATGGCTTCTTTGGACTTAAAGATGGTTTTAGGCGTAATGCCGTGCTCCTGGTTGTACTCCATCTGTACCGTGCGGCGGCGGTTGGTTTCGTCAATGGCACGCTGCATAGAACCAGTCATTCGGTCTGCGTACATGATCACTTTTCCGTTCTCGTTACGGGCGGCACGGCCAATAGTCTGAATCAGAGAACGTTGGTCACGCAGGAAGCCTTCTTTGTCGGTATCCAAAATGGCTACTAAGCTTACCTCCGGTAAGTCGAGCCCCTCGCGAAGTAAGTTCACCCCAATCAGGACGTCAATAATGCCCAGGCGCAGTTCGCGAAGAATCTCCACCCGATCCAGGGTTTTCACCTCAGAGTGGATGTATTTTACCTTAATGTTAAGCCGCTCCATGTACTTGGTCAGTTCCTCGGCCATGCGCTTGGTGAGCGTGGTCACCAAAATACGGTCGCCGGATTTGATGCGGTTGTCTACCTCGTCCAGCAAATCGTCAATCTGGTTCTGGCTGGGCCTGATCTCAATCTCAGGATCAAGAAGACCGGTTGGACGGATGATCTGCTCCACCACCACACCTTCCGATTTCTGAATCTCGTAATCGCCGGGTGTGGCGCTCACGAAGATAACCTGGTGCATGACGCTTTCAAACTCATTAAAGGTAAGCGGACGGTTGTCCATGGCCGCCGGTAACCGGAAACCATATTCCACCAGTGCAGTTTTACGCGAACGGTCACCACCCCACATAGCACGTACCTGTGGCAAGGTTGCGTGGCTCTCGTCAATTACCATCAGGAAATCATCTGGGAAATAATCCAATAAGCAGAACGGACGGGCACCAGGCTCCCGGCGGTCAAAGTAGCGGGAGTAGTTCTCAATACCAGAGCAGTAACCCAGTTCCCGAATCATCTCTAAGTCAAACTCGGTACGTTCCTTAATGCGTTTGGCTTCCCCGTCACGGCCTTCTTTCAGGAAGTACTCGTGCTGGGCCACCATGTCAAACTGGATTTCGTTGATGGCTTGGTTCAAGGTATCTTTGCCGGTCACGAATAGGTTGGCCGGAAACAGGGAAATTCCTTCTTCATCGGCGATCTTCTTCCCAGACTGAGGATCAATGCGCTGGATAGACTCAATCTCGTCGCCCCAGAAATAGATGCGGTAAGCAAAATCAGCGTACGCTGGAAAAATATCTACTGTGTCGCCTTTCACCCGGAACGTTCCACGTGTGAACTCCACCTCGGTGCGGCTGTAAAGAATAGACACAAACTGGTACAACAGGTTGTTGCGGCTCACTTTCATGCCCGGTGCCAACGGAATTACGTTCTTCCCGAACTCCTCTGGGTTACCAATACCATAGATACAGCTCACCGAAGCCACCACAATCACATCACGGCGACCAGAGAGTAGCGCTGAGGTACAATGAAGGCGGAGCTTCTCAATTTCCTCGTTAATAGCCAGGTCTTTCTCAATGAACACATCAGAAGAAGCTATGTAGGCCTCAGGCTGATAGTAATCATAGTAGGAGATAAAGTACTCTACCGCGTTATCCGGAAAGAATTGCTTAAACTCCCCGTATAGCTGCGCAGCTAAGGTTTTATTATGGCAAAGCACCAGCGTAGGCTTTTTCACCTCCTGTATCACATTAGCCACGGTAAAGGTTTTACCTGTACCAGTAGCACCCAGCAGTACTTGGGCATGTTCACCCGTTCTGATGCCGCGCACTAATTCTTTTATAGCTTTCGGCTGATCACCGGTTGGTTTGAATTCTGATGTTAATTTGAAATCCATAGAGGAGAAAATACGATCAAAGGTAACGTATTATAACACCAAGCGGCACAAGAGAGTTTAGCTCTCTGCTAAATATGCTAGCGTTTTTTGTATTGGTGTACTAAAATAACGCAAAAACGCCGCTCATGTGAAGCGACGTTTCAAGAGCTACTCTTAAAGGAATTTTTGCTCTAATCACAAGGAGTCTCACTTACGGTAAGCACCCTGATATGAGGGTAGATAATAGGAATAAAGCCTGGGCATTGGGGAGCCTCATCAGGCGGAACAGATTTAATAGTGATATACAATCTCTTGCCAGGTACCTGATAAAAAGGATGCAGGTCAAATGTATTCACGTACACTGAATCATTGCTGGGCTTGGCACCAACAATGCTGGCGGCAGCCGTATCCAAAACCGCCAACACGGTTCCGCAGCCCTGGTCTAATACCACTGCCTCGAAGCAGTCACTGGAAACTTCCTCCTCCTCGCAACCGGAGAAAGCCATCAGGCCTGCACAAACCAGAAAAGACCAGATCACTCTTTTCATTTGTTCCTTTATGCGTTACTCTGTTTATGGAAAGAAGTAGAAAAACTAAGGTAAAACCAGAATAATCTGTTTTATAAGCTTGTCAATGAGAGCATTCTTTACTTTCTCTCCTACAACCGCCACCATGTTTTTTTCTTTCACGTTTACAACATCTTTAATTTCTTCCTTCAGAAGAAGTGCTGCGGTTCCCATGTATAAAGGGACAGAAAAAAGCAGCGCCCAGGTTCTTACTACTTTGGGGATAGAGCAAGTCTTGTGCATATTGGTAAAAAGCTTGGTAAAAGTATGTTGAATAAGGTAGACCATTAAACCAGGGTCTACCCCTACTTTTTATTAAAAAAATTTATTTAGTGAGGCGCCATCTGCCGCCAATACTCAATCCAAGCTGGTAAGTATTTGCCTGTTGTTGCTCCTCCCGCACCATAGGAGTGAGAGAATACGTAAATTCTGGCGCCACTAAAATACTCATTTTCTCAGTTACATCATATCCTACCCCAATAGAAGTAGAAGCGGCCCATTGTATATTTCTAAAAGGCGACTCTTTATCATTCAATCCAAACCTTACCGTTTCTACCTGGCTTGTTTCCGGGGCAATGGAATTCTTTACCAGAAGGTTCATGTTCACGCCACCTGAAATGAGCGCAAACAACTTTTTGAGGTTCATCCGATAACCTATCCGCACCGGAAGGCCTATCTGCTGGTACTTGTATTTAGTGTTGTATTGGTTTGTTCTTGTCACATAAATGGGCTGGTTTAAACCCTCACGCCCCAGAGCGTTTGTTACCAGAGGCGTGCTTTTATTCGCGTCTGAATAAGTATTGCTCATATTACCGGGAGAATAAAAGGCAGATCTGTTACTTCCTCCATACACAATATATGACTGGGTGGTAGTAGCCTCATTCTGGGTATAAAGCACCCCACTTTCCAGCTGCCATTTCTCATTGATTTTATAGCTAGCTCCAACCATAGTAGAATAGGAGTAAGTGGGAGAATAACTGTTATTGTATTCATCTACCGCCTCCTGGTACTGCTGGTACACCGGTGGTTGGTTCAAAGAAGCGGCATTTCCCATAGAAGAGTTATTCCCAAGCTTTACCGGGGCATAAGAATACTGTGGAGTATAGGCCATGGTCACACTCCATTTTGACATGTCAGCGTTTTCCTTCTCAGGGCCCTTGCCTGCCGGAGGAGTCTGCGCCAAAGTAGTTACCTCTGCTTCTTTTGGGGCCAAAATGGTTCTTTTAGAAGTTGAGGGAAGTGAATCCATCCCGACTGGCATTTCCATAGAAGATGACAAACTGTTAGCCAACGTTTTAGAAAAAGACTTATCACTTAGATTTATCTTAAAAAGTGAGGAAGTGGGTGTCTTCTCTTCCGGAACAGGATTACTATTCCGCTCAGGTTGTATTCCGGCGATTACTTCTTGCTGCTTCTGTAACTCATCAATGCTTTGCGACGGAGCTACTTCCTTAGCAGAGCTTTCAATTTTAGTCAAAGCTGTGCCTCTTCCCTGCGAGGTAGGAAACGATTGATGATTTCTGTTTTGAGGCTGTTTTGCAGAAATGGCTTCTGAAACAGCTGCTAACTTCTCCTTACCTGTTGCTGCCGTATTTGCTATTTCTTCTCTTCTGCTATGTGGTGCAAGGGATTTACTTTCTTCTAACTGATCAGATTCTGCAGGAGCATCAATGCTTTGGCTCTTTTGCTGGCTGGTTACCTGGCTTAGTTGACCTCCCCCTGAATGAGGGCTTTGTTTCCATAGGATAATTCCTCCAGAGAGCAAAAGCAGCAGGAAAGCAGCCGCAAGGGAACGGTACCACATCACCTGCTTTTTGTACCGGTGCAACTCATGGTTCTCTAATTCTCTATCTATATTCTCCCAAATTCTGGAGGGAGGTGCGCTTTCAGCTCCAGCAAAGCCATTCCGGAAGACATCTTCCACAGACTGGCCTTGTTCGTGTTCAGCCGGTGACTCTTTCATGGTATTGCTTTTTTAACCGCAACAACGCCTGCCGTAAGCTGGCGCGGGCGCGGGAGTATTGTGATTTAGAGGTACTCTCGGTGATTTCAAGCATCTCTCCTATTTCTTTGTGTGAAAAGCCTTCAATGGCATAGAGGTTGAACACGGCCTGGTACCGGGGTGGTAACTCCCGCACCAGTTGCAACAACTCTTCGTAGGCAAACTGGCTGTCAATGCTGTCGTGGTCTGACGCTTCATCCCATTCTTCATCTTGGTCGGTGACCATTAGGTGACGGTTGGCGCGTTGGTGTTTCAGGGCGGTATTGATGACAATGCGTTTAATCCAGAACTCCAGCGGACAGTCTCCCTTGAAGTTTTTGAGGTACAGGAACACCTTCACAAAAGAGTCCTGCAAAATATCCTCGGCCTCAAAATCTGTGCGGGCATACCGCTTACTCACGGCCAGCAGTTTGCCTGCGTACCGTTGGTACAGTATCTGTTGGGCATCGCGCTTGCCGTCTACAGCCCGCTTTATCAGGTCTGCCTCGGTAGGATCTTTGGGCTTGAAAATCTTCAACGGAGGGTCACTTAAATGATCTTCTACTGCTAAGAGCCTTGAGATGAGCGAAAGGTTGCATCAACAATTCTGCAAGAGAGAATTATTTTGCAACCACGAGGGTCCAAACTGTTGAAGAGAAAGATACCTGAAAAACAGAAGAGTTGCCAGTTACAAAAGCAATAAGAAAGCCTTTGTTTTTGGCCGATTTCAGGAAAATTGGTAAGAAATAGAATTAGCTGTTCCAGATTTGCCAGGCAACTTCGGCCTGCAGGCACAGCATCTCGTATCCATTGATGGTTTTGGCGCCCACCTCTTTGCCGCGCTTCAGGAAAAGCGTTTCGGCAGGGTTGTACACCAGATCATACAGATAATGGTGAGAAGACAACAGGTCAAAAGGAATGGCCGGTGCCTGGTCGTGGTTGGGGAAAGTACCTACCGGAGAGGCATTGATGATCAGGGACACCGAAGACATGACACTGGGCGTGAGTTCCTGATATGTCAGCATACCGGGCTTCTTCTCCCGGGAAACTACTTTATAAGAAATGTTCATGTACTCCAGTGCTGCCATCACTGCTTTGGCCGCCCCACCCGTTCCCAGCACCAAAGCCTGTGAAAGGGGGTGACAATGAAAGAAGTTCTGCAGGGACTGCATGAACCCCTGATAATCTGAATTGTGGCCAATAAAACGGCCATTCTCAAATTTGACCACATTGATCGCTCCAATGCGGGCCGCAGCCGGATCCAACTCATCTAAGTAGGGAAGAATGGCCTCTTTGTAGGGGATGGTAACGTTAAGCCCCTTTAAATTAGGATGGCGTTGTAAAAGGCTTGGGAACTCAGAAATGCTATCTAACTCAAAAAGATGGTAGATACTGTCCTTTATTCCCTCTGTTTCAAACTTTTCAGTAAAGTACTTTTGAGAAAAAGAGTGAGTGAGCTTGTATCCAATCAGGCCGTATTCATTCATCATGGCAGTATTCTGAGAGTTGGGCACTACCTACGTTTACTGCTGCTTGGGGCTCATTTTCTGTTTTACCAATTCATAGATTGGTGGAATGACGGAGATCAAGATAATCCCGAAAATTACTAAGGTGAAGTTTTTCTTCACTAAAGGAATGTTCCCGAAGATGAAGCCTGCAGCTACAAAACCTACTACCCACAGAAAGCCACCGATGATGTTATAAGAAAGGAACTTGCTGTACTTCATGGTTCCTACCCCAGCCACAAAAGGCGCAAACGTCCGGATGATGGGAATAAACCGTGCAAAGATGATGGTCTTGCCTCCATGCTTGTCATAGAAAGCCTGTGTTTTGAGCAGATACTCTTTCTTCAGGAACCGATAGTCTCGCCGGAAAACCTTGGGCCCAAAATAGTCTCCAATGAGGTAGTTTAAGGTATCTCCCAGGAAAGCGGCCACAAAGAGCAATGCCAGCAGTATCCAAACATTCAAAACTCCGGTAGCTGCAAAAGCCCCGGCAGCAAACAGCAGGGAGTCACCAGGCAAAAAAGGCATTACTACCACGCCTGTCTCCACAAAGATGATGAGGAACAGGATGGCGTAGGTCCAGGTGCCATAGTCAGAGATGATCTGGCTCAGGTGTTGGTCTAGGTGCAGAAATAGATCGATGAACTGGCGGAGTAACTCCATGGGGATGTACCTTTTAAAAAGTGGGTTAGACTAGTTTGTCTAATAAGTTTTTGTCAAGGAAGTGCGTGAAGGTATCGCCCCGTAGCCCTAATCTGATCGTTTCTAAAGGCACAATCTCATTAGGCGCAATATTTCCTAAGTTCACATTGGCACCTAATAATTTGATAAAGAAAACTTGCTGGGCTTTCTGGGGAGCTTCCCAGATGATTCTCTCAGAAGGAATTTTGGTCAGGATTTCTTCTACTAAGCCACTTCTCACTTCTCCGGTAGACCGGAAAAGCCCTACGTTACCGGCTTCTCTAGACTCACCAATCACTTTCCAGGCACCGGCATCTAACTCGGCCTGCATGAGGCTGATCCATTTGTAAGGAGGAATGATCTTGGTGTCATCTTTTGACCCTACTTCTGATAATACGGTTACCTGCTGAGCCAGCGTTCGGATATATTCGCATTTTAGGCTATGGTCCATGTCAATGGAACCATCAGAAATCTCGGCGAAGGTCAAGCCGTACTTGTCCAGTAACCGACGGTAATCCTCGAACTGCCCTCTTACAATAAAAGCTTCAAACAAAGTCCCTCCCAGGTAAACAGGAATTCCGGCGGCCCGGTAGATATCTATCTTCTTGTCTAAGTTGGGGGTGACAAACGAAGTAGCCCAGCCTAACTTCACAATGTCAACGTACTCTCCAGCTACCTCTACAAAATTCTCAGTTTCTCTTAAGCTTAGGCCTTTGTCCATGGCCATGGTGAAACCGCTCTCTCTGGGTTTAGGAGTGCGTTGGGGGAGGTGGGAAAGTTCGTAGTTCATGAAAATGGTTATTTACGATACTGGTCTATCAGGCGAGACAATGCCCGCTGAGACTCCAGTTCTGGAAAGAAATCGAAGAGCAGCTTGTGCTTATCGAAGTCCAAAATTAACGCATTTTCTAAATAATTGTATGCTTGCTTATACTTTCCTGCTGCCAAGCTGTAGGCGCAAAGCCGATACTGAAGTTCTGCCTCGTCGGGCTGAAGCTCTAACGCATTCAGAAGTAAGTCAATAGCTCCCTCAAAATTACCCTGCTCATAGAGAATGATGGACCAGTTAAGCCAGATATCCTTGTTCTCAGGCGCAAGGGTACTGGCTTGCTCATAGGCCTCTACACTGGAGATGATGTTCCCTAAGTTGTATTCGGCAGCAGCCAAGGCTAACCAGTAATCCGCATTATCGGCGTAACAGGCAATGGCTTTGCGGTAATGGTGCACCGCCTCCATCCATTTCCCCTGCAAGTCAAGAATTACCCCAATCCCGAACCAGGCCTCGTCCATCTCAGGGGAAAGGTCAATGGCCTTTTGATAGTACTTGTGCGATAGATCCCATTGAGACAGCTTTTCATAGCACTCCCCTATGTTACACAGGATGTCTGCGTTTGGCTCTGTATGCTCCAAAGCTGCCTGAAAAGACTCAATGGCTTTGGTGAATTCACCTAAATAGACATAGTTATTAGCAAGGTTTACAAAAGCAGGAGCTAAATCAGGCTGAATAAGGGTGGCATATTCATACGCTCCCACCGCTTTTTCATAATTTCCTAATCGGCTTTGCGCCAACCCCAGGTTAAACCAGGCCATGGCAGAATATGGGTCTTCATCCACGAACTCCTGAAAGAAGGAAATAACTTCCTCTCCTTCGCCCGTAATCTCCAGACAATAAAGCAGTTCCTGCAGGGCCAGCTCATTCTCCATGTTAAGGCGGAGGCTCTTCTTGTAGTACTTCATGGCTGCCTTGAACTTGCCCCAACTCTGGTAAGACAGACCAATGTTGAAGTATATATCATCCTTCACCTCTGACTGTTCCACCGCCTGCTTGAAGCAATCAATGGCTAGTGCAAAGTCTCCTTTTTGGTTGAAGATAATGCCTTTGGTAAGGGGAATGTCTTCGTTGCCCGGTTCCATCTGTGCTACTTCTTCCACCAGGTGCAGTGCCTCATCAAAGGCTCCCAGCATAGCTAAGATCTGCGCCTTGTCAATTAATAGTTCAGTAGAATAAGGGTATTGGGTTATACCTACATCACAAGCCTTTAAAGCCTGGCTGTAGTTAAAATTATTGGCGTAGTAGTCTATGATACTCTCATAGTCTGAGAGATCAAAAAAGACAGTATGATTGGCTTCCAGCATGGTTTCAAACCTTTTTACAAGGTCTAAGTCTTCGCTGGAGAAATCTTCAAAATTATCGTTCATCTACAAGTAAATCTCAACACGGGCTGTACTTCTACAGCCCCTTTCTATACAACACATACCCTTGCAGGAAAGAGTTCTATCAGCTTCTTGCCTTTACAAGTTGCTCACAACTCCAACGCAGGGTATCTTCCAACGGACGAAAGGTTAAACCAGTTGCCGCCTTCACTTTCTCATTGGAATAAAAGTGCTCTTCTTTGGCTATTCGGGCAGTTTCTTTAGTGATGAGTGGTTTGGTACCTGTCAACTTTCCTCTCACACTTTCAATCCGCCAGACTACCTCCGCTACCCAGTCAGGCACCTTAATACTGGGTGCTTTTTTCCCCATAAGATTTGCTGCCTTTTGGAAGAAATCCTGATATGAGGCTTGGTGACCATTAATGATAAAACGTTGTCCCCAATGGTTTCCGTTCATTAATCTAACCATCGCTTCCACCACATCCCGCACATCTACGAAGTTAGCATACCCGTGAGTATAGAAGGCGCGCTCCTCAGAAATATATTTGAACAACTGAGTGCTGCTCCGGTCCATATCTCCCGGGCCCAGAATAACCGATGGGTTCACGATCACAGCTTTCAGGCCTTCAGAGACTCCTCTCCACACCTCCATCTCAGCATAATGTTTAGAAAACGCGTACACTGACCGCTCAACCGCCGGGTCCCACTTGACATCTTCCTTGATGACCTTGTCACTCTTTTTCCTGCTGATGGCGGCAATAGAACTTACATGGCACAAGTGCACACCGGGTTTTTCAAGACACGCATCCACTATGTTGGTGGTACCTTCTACATTTATTTGCTGGAGCAAACCCGCGTCTTGAGGAGCATAAGACACAAAGCCTGCACAATGGTATACTTCCTCTACTTGTTGGACCAGTGATCTTACCAACAAGGCATCCAAGATATCACCTTCTACCCATTTGAGTCTTGGATGGGTTACTTTTGAAACAGTTTTCCTAAAAAGGGCCGTAATCGTATAGCCATCCTGCAGTAAACGCTCTAACAGAAAATGACCTAGAAGGCCGCTGCCACCGGTAACCAGTACATGTTTCAAAAGAAATTGTGTTTGAATTAAAGGCTGGAGTTCAGAAGAGGGAGTTTCATTGCTTCCTGGAACAAAGGCTCAGCCACTACCCTTTCCAGAACTTTGATATGCTTCATAGAGTGCGTGTCTGTCCCCAGAAACTCTACTGCCTTTTTTTGAATAAGTTGACGAGCAACTTCCTTTGCTTGTTTGGAATAGTAGCCAGTTAATGAATTGGTATTCACCTGAAACAATACTCCTGTTTCTCTCAAAGAAAGTAACGCGTCAATTCTATTGTAAAAGTAGGTATAACGTTCTGGATGCGCCAATACCGGTGTATAGCCAGCCGCCTGTACGGCAAAGATCACCTGACGTAAATGAGCGGGCTCATTCATATAAGATGTTTCAATGAGTAGGAATTTACGGTCGCCTCCAAAAGATAAAAGCTCTTCTCCATTCTGAACTTTAGAAAAGAACCATTCATCTATGTAATACTCAGCCGCACAGGAAAGCTCTATCTCTATTCCCCTGGATGCTGCAACCTCCTGCAGTTCCTTCAGTTTTGCCCTGATAGAAGCTGGGGTGTTTTTATAAAAATCTCCCATAATATGGGGAGTCATGCAAAGCTTCTTAAACCCCATTCCATAAAGGGCCTCCAAAAGCTCCATAGAATCTTCAATAGTAGTAGCACCATCATCTAACCCTGAAAGAAGATGCGAATGCATATCTGTCACAAGATCAGCAAATGAAGAGGTAGCAGACTCTTTCTTACCCCAGAGTTTCTTAAAACTACCCCACATAGCTTCTATTTGAAAATAGATTTCAATTTGCTACCAACAGTGGGCTTTACTTCTTCATCATAATATCCTTGACCATAGCCGTATCCATAGCCATACCCATAGCCGTACCCATAGCCGTACATGTTCATACTGCTCACGTCGTTCAGGATGGTAGCCATGTTGGAAAGATGGTTGGTGCGCACTAGCTTATCAATCCCCTTCAGGAAAGCTTTTTTAGAATAACCAGCCCGCACAATGTAAAGGGGAACATCTGCCTTACGCATAATCAAGACCCCATCTGTTACTAAACCTACAGGCGGACTATCTATTAAAACGACATCATACATTTGATGCAGTTCCTCTAAAACATTATCGAAACGGCTACCCATGATCAGCTCAGACGGGTTGGGAGGTGTAGGCCCAGCTGAAATAAAATCCAGATCAGGAACTGACGTCTGCTGTAAGCATTCTGCTAAAGAATGTTTGTCAATCAAGACAGTACTCATCCCCTTACTGTTGTCTCCATCCAAGGCAATGTGCACTTTGGGCTTACGCATATCTAAGTCTAGAATGACCACCTTCAACCCGGACATGGCAATGATTCCACCTAAGTTTACGGCCACGAACGTTTTCCCCTCGCCGCTGATGGTAGAAGTAACGGAGATAATGCGTTTTTTCTTTGAGGCACTCATGAACTCTAGGTTCGTCCTAATGGAACGAATAGACTCGCTCAAGGCTGATTTTGGGTTCTGATTTACTACCAGCTTAGAGAACGGCATTTTCTGCTTATCATAAGACGGCACAACTCCAAGCACTGGCACAGACGTATTGCGCTCCAACTCCCGCACATTCGCGACAGTATCATGCATTAGGTACCTCGTGGCAATCAAGCCTACCCCTAAAAACAAACCACCCGCTATTCCAATAGCATAGATAATGAAGGGGTTTGGCGAGATAGGAGCAGATTCACTAGGAAGGCTGGCAGGGGATAGTATTTGAAAATCAGCGGTTGTGCCAGCCATGGCTATACCATACTCGACTCTTCTGTTCAGAATTTGAGTAAAGAAGCTTTCATACAAACCGAAGATACGCTCCAATCTGGCGCGCTCTGTTTCCTTAGAAGGAGCCTGCAGGATTTTCCCTGTCAATTCTGACTGATTTCTGTCTATGTTATTAATTTTGGTTTGCACCAATCCTTTGCTCCCATTAATAACATCTCTCAACCTGTTTTGCGCAATCTCCAAGCGTTCTTCCAAGGAATTATCGGCAAGAGTATTCCCCCTACTTGTTAGCCTCCTTGTTCTTTGTTGAGCCTGCAAATCGCTCAGTTCAGTTAATTGTTCCGCTAATTGAGGATCTTGGTTTTCTTGTCCCTGAATACTAGAAGCAATCATCCCTAAATCCTCATTCCGTTGGACCTTTGTTTGAATGGTATTCAAAAGGGACAACTGAAAACGCAATTCAAGCTTTTCTTTTTCCAACTCCTGAACCTGCGCTAAAGCTTCCTGAAAATTTGCTTTGAGGTCGTAAGACATATTTTGTCTCACAAACCGCTCAATGTCATTCTCTGCTTTTCTAAGACTGTCTTCCGTCTCTTTTAGCTGCTCATTTAAGAAGTTTAGCGTCTGCTTGCTAGCTTGATTACTTCGCTCAAGCTTATATTGCAAATACACAGTATCTATGTTATTAACAATATCACGTGCTTTGAATCGGTTAAAATCTTTGAAGGCTATTTGTATAGTCTTAGATTCTGGATTCAGTATTGCAGTAGTTAAATTAGTGTCTATGTATCCTTTCAGGCGTTGGTCACTATTCACAATGAAGTAGTAAACTATCCCTACATTAGAAGAAGAAAAGTTATTTACTGGATTTATAGAAAAAGTACTTCCCGAAACAGTTATTGGGTTTCCCACTGTATAGGACGATTGGTTCCCATTCTCCCCTACATATAAGTCAAAGCGACTTGGGGAAGTAAACTTTACATATATCTTTTGGTCATATAAGTTAAAGCTTTCATTATCATAACTAACTTGAAAAGGACTGTCTTTGTATAACTCTGCATCTAACACCCTAGCTTCCACAAAGTAACTCACCTGTAAAGGCATTGTCTTCTTAAGTCTTTCAAAAACAATGTTAGATTTAATAAGATCAACCTCTCCTTGTAGTTGCCCAATGCCAGATTCTACTTTTAACCCACTGTTTTGTAAACCTAAAACTCCTGCCTGTGACTGCTCATCTAGCTTAATAGTGGAAGATGACTCATATACTTTCTTTGTATATCTTAAATAAAGATATGACCCGCCAATACCTAACAGAACAAGCAATATAATCCAAGGAATGCTCCTTTTTGCAACATGTAAAAGGGTAACGAAATCAATACTGGTTCCGCCGTCATCATCCTCATCTTCGCCGCTACCCAAACGATGATCCAGTTCATCCAGATCATTGACTGTCTTTACACTCATGAAACTATTCTGTAATTATATTCCTGATAACAATGTAAGAGGTAAGCACATTTGAAAGTGCTCCAATCACTGTTAAAACATCTCTAAGTGACTCATTGAAAACCCTCTTTACAGGCTCTACATATATCACATCATTAGGTTGAACCCTTAGGCTTGCTTTTTGCAATCCAGCAATGGTAGATAGGTCTATCACATGCACAATAGGCTTTTCAGTAGCAATGTCTCTAATAAGCCTTATATTCTGTGCTTTCCCATTTTCAGGCATTCCGCCAGCTAAAGCTAACACTTCTACAACATTTATATTTTCGCGCTCTAAAGGAACCACACTGCCACCAGTTGCACCCAGTACAACAACCCTTCTGCTAATTACCTCAGAATAAACAAAGGTGTCTCTGTAATAAGTTTCAAACTGGCTTTGGAACAAACTATCGGCTTGGGAAACAGTTAAGCCTCTAACTTGAACAAACCCTATCATGGGGACTTTTATTTCACCATTTGGCAATACCGTATACTCCGGGGACTGTTGCTGTCCCATTTGCTGAACCCCTGCATTGTTCCTTCCTCCACCCTGTAGTTCCTGCCGCAAAAAATTATTTGGATCAATTAAAATCTCACCTTTGTTGGTGTAAATGCGGATGCTTAAAACATCATTTGGCTGAATTCTATAGTTACGGCCAGCCTCTGCCATGGAGGCACGAAGCAAATCAGCATTCACATCGCCATCAGTTCTAAACATTACATTCTGCCTGTAAACATTACAGGAGCTCAGTTGTAAAATCCCTATCAATAGGAAGAGATAGAAAAGATGTCTGCGAAGAGTAAAGAACATATTGAGTAAGAAGATTCTTGACAAAAATTTATAGTCTGCAAGGGCAAATAGCATTAGTACAGACAAAGCCAATCACAAAGTAAGGCAAAAGTAATGGCTACGCCAAAATCTTATGTTTTCGGCACTAAGCAGTTCATCCCCTATTGGCAGGCTACCCCTTGTATAAATTTACAACTTCCTGCACGTTAATATATTAATTACAGTTGAACACAATACAGGAAACACCACATGCCTATAAATATTGCAATACTCACCTAAGTAGTTAATACAAAATGAGTGGCTCACTTAAAGTTTTAACTAACAAACGTTAGCCAGTTTAGAAAACTTTAATTACTTTTATCAAAAAGAACGCACGCTCATCCTATACTAATATGCAACTTATATATAATGAAAATCAGCAGATGATTGCGGAGATGATCCGTGATTTTGGCGCAAAGTCTATCAAACCTGACATGATGAAGTGGGATGAGTCTCAGGAGTTCCCAATTCATGTTTTCAAACAATTAGGGGAACTTGGCTTAATGGGAGTATTAGTCCCTCAGGAATATGGTGGATCAGGATTTGGTTATTTGGAATATGTTACTGCCATTGCTGAGCTATCCAAAATTGATGCGTCCATTGGGTTGTCCATGGCTGCTCATAATTCATTATGTACGGGCCATATCTTACAATTTGGAAATGTGGAACAGAAAAGAAAGTGGCTTCCAAAATTGGCGACAGCTGAATGGATTGGAGCCTGGGGTTTAACAGAACCTAACACTGGTTCTGATGCAGGGAATATGCGTACGGTTGCCGTAAGAGATGGGGACCACTGGGTGTTGAACGGAGCAAAAAACTTCATTACCCATGGTAAGTCCAGCAACATTGCGGTAGTGATAGCCAGAACGGGTGAAGTGGGTGATTCACATGGCATGACGGCCTTTGTGATAGAAAAACCAACCCAAGGGTTCTCTGCCGGCAGAAAAGAAGATAAACTAGGAATGCGCGCTTCAGAAACCACAGAACTAATTTTTGAAGATTGCAGAGTACCGCATGCAAATATCTTGGGCGAAGTAGGCGAAGGCTTTATCCAATCTATGAAGGTATTAGATGGTGGACGTATTTCTATAGCAGCTTTGAGCTTAGGAATTGCCCAGGGAGCATACGAAGCAGCCTTGGCTTATTCAAAAGAACGCCAGCAGTTCAACAAGCCTATCTCTCAATTTCAGGGAATTGCCTTCAAAATAGCTGATATGGCAACAGAAATTGAGGCAGCAGCCTTGCTTACTTATAGAGCTGCTGACATGAAAAACCGGGGAGAGAACGTAAACAAGGAATCTGCCATGGCCAAGTTGTACGCATCTGAGGTTTGTGTGCGGGTAGCCAATGAAGGGGTGCAGATCTTTGGCGGATACGGCTATACTAAAGATTATCCTGCAGAGAAATACTACCGGGACTCTAAACTTTGCACCATTGGCGAGGGCACCTCAGAGATTCAAAAACTTGTTATCTCCAGGGCAGTTTTAAAATAATTAGGAATTAGGTGTTGACTGAGAAAATATTTGTCAATATCTTTGCAATCCTTAAAACAACTGACTTTAAAATCAATCTATTATATGATTATCATCAACGTAAAGGATAACGAGTCTGTAGACAAAGCCTTAAAGAGATTCAAAAAGAAATTTGAAAGAACTGGTGTGCTGAAACAACTGCGTGCTAGAACATTTTTCCAGAAGCCTTCTGTAACTAAAAGAAAGCAAAAGGAAAGAGCTGTTTATAAGCAACAATTGTTCGCTACAGACAACTACTAGTCTTTATCCATAGAAATTACGTGCTAATTCCATAAATTAGGGGGTATCGCTTACCAGCGGCTACTTTCTAATTTATGGAATTATTTTTTAAGTACCTCCAGTACGAGAAGCGCTTCAGTCCGCATACTATCATCTCGTACCAAACAGACCTCCAGCAGTTTCAAAGCTATTTAAAGGAGGCTTATGAACTGGAAGACATATCAGTGGCAGACCATGCCATCATCAGGTCCTGGGTAGTCACGTTGGTTCAAAAAGAGTTTGATAGCCGAACCATCCATCGCAAGATTGCCTCACTTCGCTCCTATTTTAAGTTTTTGATGCAGCAGGGTAAAATAGAAAGCAACCCAACTGTTCGCATCAAGGCTCCCAAACTTGCAAAAAAGCTTCCGGCCTTTATTCCTGAAGACGCGTTCACCCAGCTCCTGGACCAGAGCGAGTTTTCTGATGATTACAAAGGGCAGCGGGAAAAGCTAATTCTTGAGCTTTTGTATGGCACTGGCATGCGTTTGGCAGAATTGACCAACCTTAAACTGGAAGACCTGAATCTTTCGGCCAATACGTTGAAGGTGCTGGGTAAGGGAAACAAAGAGCGGATATTGCCTTTGAATTCTTCTTTAGTGATTGCTTTAGAAAAATACATCCAGAAACGGCAAGCTGCATTTCCCAATAACAATTCTTCTTTTCTCTTCGTTACGGATAAAGAGGCTCCCCTCTACCCAAAGTATGTATACCGGGTGGTGAAAAAGCACATGAGTTCTGTGTCTACTGCTATCAAAAACAGTCCGCACGTGCTCAGGCATTCATTCGCCACGCACTTACTTAACCGAGGGGCAGATCTAGGGGCCATCAAAGATTTGTTGGGTCACGCCAGTTTGGCGGCCACGCAGGTCTACACCCATAATTCCATTGAGAAGCTCAAAGCCGTTTTTGAGAAAGCTCACCCCAAAGCTTGATTCGTAACAACCTAAAGAAGTAAACTATGAAACTGCAAATCCGATCTGTACACTTCACCGCAGACCAAAGTCTGTTAGATTTCCTTCAGAGAAAAATTGATAAGCTAGATACCTTTTTTGACAGAATAGTAAGCGGCGAAGTGGTTCTGCGTATTCAGAAGCCAGAGTCGCATGACAATAAATTAGTGGAGGTGAAAGTGTTTGTGCCAGGTGCCACCTTGTTCTGCTCAGAAGAAGCCGGAACCTTTGAAACCGCCACAGACAAAGCCGTGGAAGATATCAAAAAGCAGTTGATTCGATACAAAGACAAATTAACTACCCATTAATATTTAAGTCATTTAAAACAAAAAAGAGCCCCGTTTGGGGCTCTTTTCGTTAAAACAGGGTAGAAACGTTTTTCCTATAAAGAGAAAGCCGCTTTGATTTTGTCAACATAATCCAGTTTTTCCCAGGTAAAAGTTTCAAACTCTCTAGTTTCCTTTTGACCATTTACCTGGAACTCTACTTTCTTAACTCCGGCCTCGCGTCCCATGTGGCCGTAAGCAGCAGTCTCAGAGAAGATAGGGTTCTGCAGTCCAAAACGCTTTACAATGTCATAAGGACGCATCTCAAATAATTCATTCACCTTGTTGGCAATCTCACCATCAGTCATGGTTTCGCCATTAGCACCTTTTACTTTGGTAGTACCGTAAGTGGTCACATACAACCCAACTGGCTCTGCCACCCCGATAGCATAGGCTACCTGTACCAGCACCTGGTCTGCAACACCGGCAGCTACCAAGTTCTTAGCAATATGACGGGCTGCATACGCAGCAGAACGGTCAACTTTAGAAGAATCTTTTCCAGAGAAAGCTCCTCCACCGTGAGCACCTTTGCCCCCGTACGTATCTACAATAATCTTCCGACCAGTTAACCCTGTATCACCGTGTGGGCCACCAATCACGAATTTACCAGTAGGGTTAATGTGGTAGGTGATATCCTCAGCAAATAGATCTGCTGTGCGTTGAGGCAATTTGCTTTTAACCCGCGGAAGCAGGATGTTCAACACATCTTCTTTGATTTTGGAAACCATTTTCTCCTCTGCTTGTCTGGAAGCAGATCTATCAGTGGCATCCGACGTTTCAAATTCATCGTGCTGCGTAGAAATGACAATAGTGTCAATTTTCTCTGGCACGTGTGTGTCTGAGTAACGAATAGTCACCTGTGATTTAGCATCCGGGCGCAGGTAAGTCATTTCCTTTCCTTCCTTTCGGATAGCTGCTAACTCTTTCAATAGCAGGTGAGAAATCTCTAACGCCAAAGGCATATAACTGTCGGTTTCGCTGGTAGCGTAGCCAAACATCATTCCTTGGTCACCGGCCCCCTGATCTTCTGGGTTTTCGCGCTCTACCCCCTGGTTGATGTCTCCTGACTGCTCATGAATGGTGGAGATAACCCCACAGGCTTCGGCGTCAAACTTGTACTCAGATTTGGTATACCCAATGCGGCGGATTACCTCACGGGCTACTTTCTGAACGTCTACGTAAGCGTGAGATTTCACCTCACCACTCAACACGACCAATCCAGTGGTAACCAACGTTTCGCAAGCAACCTTTGATTGAGGATCCTGTTTCAGGAATTCATCTAACAGTGCGTCAGAAATTTGATCGGCTACTTTGTCCGGATGTCCTTCAGATACCGACTCAGATGTAAAAAGATAAGGCATTATCTAGATTATAATTACAACATAAGGCGGTTCAGCTTTTGGACCGCGAGGGACAAAATTAGTCTAATTGGCGGAGATGCAAAAAATTAAACCACAATTGATCGCACCATCTTTCATAACCTGCAGGTTATACAGCAGATTGTCCAACTTCCTATTTTGCCCATCCTTTCAGAAAACACCACTAAAAACTCTGCTTTGCTCCTCTATGTGAAGCCTCAAGTCCTCTCTAAGCGATAGATAGAAACCTTTTATATCCCTGCCCGTTTCAGAAACATCTTAGAATCTATATTTATCAATACAACCCGCACCTATGAAAAAAAACATTTGTACCCTTATTATTAGCTTGTTCACGTTCACCCAGGTTTTTGCGCAATCAGACTCTCCTTATAAAACCTCTTTCAAGGTAGACGCTCCAATAACGGCGGCAGGAATTGGGCTAAGCGGATTAGGGCTATACTTAATGCAGCAGAAAGAGCCATTTACGCAAGAAGAAGCTATGGCTCTTAAAAAAAGTGATGTCAACAGCTTTGACCGTTTCTCAGCAGGCAACCACAGCGCAAGCGCTAAGAAAATAAGCGACGTGATGCTGTACAGCTCTTTGGCCGCTCCTGGATTGCTGCTTCTTGATCCTGAAGTAAAAACAGGTCAATTGTTGGCTTTGTATGTAGAAACCATGTCCATAACGGGCACTTTGTTCACCATGGGTTCTGCTGCCTTCCCAAGAGCCAGGCCTCTTACCTATAGCCCCGAAGTAGAAATAAGAGAGAAAACCCGTTCTAATTCCCAGAACTCTTTCTTTGCCGGGCACACCGCTGCTGTATCTACTGTTTCTTTCTTCACAGCCAAGGTTTTTCATGATTACAATCCAGACTCACCAGCCCGACCATTTGTGTGGGCAGGCGCAGCGATTGTTCCAGCGGCGGTTGGATATTTGAGATTAGAAGCTGGCAAGCACTTCCTCAGCGATAACCTGATTGGATACGGTGTAGGTGCGGCAGTTGGTATCCTGGTTCCGCAATTGCATAAGAAAGGTAATAACAGTGGGATCTCATTGTACCCCAATGTTATTCCGGTGATGGGTCAAAACTTGGACGGCGTAAGTCTTCAATATAAGTTCTAATGAAACTGCTTTTAAGAAGGCTTCGTCCCTTATTAGTCTTAGTGGCAGTTGTGCAACTGTCTGCGGCTCCCTTGCGTGCGCAGGATGCTACGCCTTTGTACCACACTAATTTGTTGCGTGATGGCCTGATAACCGCGGGTGGTGTCTCCATGTCTGTGGCAGGGTCTTATCTCCTTACAAATAAAACCAGGCTAACTGAAGGAGACCTAAGGTTTGTCAATGAAGACCAGGTAAACAGTTTTGACAGGTGGGCCGCCGGCAATTACAGCAAGAAAGCAAAAGACGCAAGCGATGTTTTCTTTTACTCTTCATATGCCCTGCCCTTACTTTTCTTAGCCGACCAGGAAGCAAGGCCGCATCTGAAGGACATCTTCTTTCTTTATGCCGAATCCATTTCGTTGACGGGTGGTTTGTATGCCCTTACTGCAGGGCTAACCAACCGGAAAAGGCCGAATGTATATGCCACTCATGCTCCCCTAGAAGAACGGTTGCACAAGTATGCCACTAATTCTTTCTTTGCAGGCCATACCGCTGCCACAGCCAGCGTTGCTTTTTTTACGGCGAAGGTCTTCCATGATCTGCACCCTAACTCTCCATGGCGCCCTGTAGTCTGGGGAGCAGCCGCCGCAGTTCCGGCTACTGTAGGGTATTTACGGTTGAGGGCCGGAAAGCATTTCCTGAGTGATAACATTGTAGGCTATACCGTAGGCGCCACAATAGGCATTCTGGTCCCAGAACTTCATAAGCAAAATCGGGAAATGGGCTGGAGATTAGTTCCTACTTCAGAGCAGCTTCCTGGCGAGTTTTTGCAGGGAGTCGCCTTAACTAAGCGTTTTTAAGTCACTTTTTAGAAATCACCACTAAAACAGAGAAGCCACCTGAATTGGGTGGCTTCTCTGTTTTAGTGGTGATTCTATTTGGGGTCCGTTTTATTCAAATTGGTCTCAAAAAGCTTCAGAATTCGTTTGTACTCATCTGTCCAGCTGCTGGGCTCCACAAATCCGTGGTCTTCTACAGGATACACCGCTAGTTCCCAATTTTCTTTACCTAATTCAATAAGGCGCTGTGATAGCCGGACAATGTCCTGGAAGTGGACGTTAGTATCTACCATGCCGTGGCACATCAAAAGGGCACCTTTCAATCCTTCAGCATAGTAAATTGGGGAGCTTCGGGCATAGGCTAAGCTATCCTCTTGCGGTTCATTCAAAATGTTGGAGGTATAGCCATGGTTATAATGCGACCAATCTGTTACTGAGCGCAAAGCGGCTCCTGCTGCAAATACATCGGGTTGGGTAAACATAGCCATCAGGGTGATAAATCCGCCATACGAGCCGCCATAGATGCCTATCCGCTTGGGGTCTACTTTGTATTTATCCACCAGCATTTTGGCGCCGTCTACGTGGTCGCTTAAGTCTTTGCCGCCCATGTGCCGGTAAATTCCGGTTCGCCAGTCACGGCCGTACCCTTTACTTCCCCGGTAATCTATGTCCAGTACAGTGTATCCTTTGTCTACTAAAAGATTGTGGAACATGTACTCTCTGAAATAGGTGCTCCACCATTTGTGGGCATTTTGCAGATAACCAGCCCCGTGCACGAAGATGACTGCAGGGCCATTACCAGACGCATTCTCTGGTTTGTATATTCTGGCATGTACATCGGCACCATCTGCTGCTTTGTAGGTAATTACCTCGGGCTCCCGCCAAGGGTATGCGCTGAATTCTGGAGTGGTAGATTTTGTGATCTGCACTGGCTTGGCACCTGGCTTATTGTCCATCATATACAGCTCCCAAGGTTTGTTGGAATAGGAGTACCGAATGGCCAATGTTTTTTCATCGGGTGACATGGTTACTTCATGTGCACCTGTCATTTTGGTGATCTGCTCCATTCTGCCCCCTTTTAACGGTATTCTATAGAAATGCTGCTCACCGGGGTGTACTTGGTTTGTGGTGAGGTACCAATACTTTTTGTCTTTTGATTGGTAGATACTTAGCACTTCAAACGTACCAGAGGTAAGGGCCTTTTTCTGGCCAGTGGCTACATTCACATTGTATAAATGGGCATACCCACTCTCTTCTGACAAGAACCAGATGGTTTCATTGTCTGGCATCCACCCTATTTCACCGGGACCATAACCGTTGATCCAGGCTTCATCATGCTGCCGGTCTATTGTCTTGATGGCACGGGTAGTAGGATCGAAGTTCATGATCCAGCGGTCTTTGTTATCGTGGGATCTGGCCACCAGTACTGCCTTCTTTCCATCAGGAGAGTAGTATGGACCAAACATCATGATCTTCCTTGTTTCAGCACTGGTCCAGGCAGTATCAGAACGCTTTTGGTTTTCTCTAAGGAAATCCGGCTTCTCTTGGATTCCGGAGAGTCCTTTGAAGTAAACCAAGTACGTAGTGTCAAGTTTGGTATCATACAAGCCTAACTCATACGTAGCCTGAACCGCTCCCACCTTAGTTCTGGTAGGAATGTCCTCGGTGTAGCCAGAGGCTGTCACGTAATTAGGTACCTGGGCAATCTTGCTGTTGGCAGGTCGTGAAACTAACCTATAGGTAATAAATCGCTCATCAGGGCTTAGAATAACATTATCTACAGTTTTGTCTTCAATGTAAATCTCTTTGGGCCTGTTTCTGGCTGCTTCCTTTTGTGCCAAGCGTTGCTGCTTACGCTCTTCTTCCCTTTTCTGGATGATCTTTAGCAACTCCACTTGCTGCTCGCGCAGGAATGCCTCTTGTTTATCTTTGATGAGATTTGGGTCAGCAGGCTTTCTGCCTTTCCGGAAATCTGTCAGTTGCCGGATCTGGCCGTTGCCTACGCTCCAGGCATACAAGTTTCCGTCTTTGAAATAGGTTACTTCCTGTTCATCAAAGGTGAAAGCTGGGGAAGATTCCCGCTCTACGGTTTTAGTTACCTGGCTCAGTTTTCCAGATTTGAGGTCTACCAGAAAGATGTCCCCCCCACGTTCATACACTCTGTTATTTCTGTTCTGTGTATAAGCGCCCCCCGGCGTAAATAACCTCTGGCGCTCTGCGGCTGACACCTTCGTTACTTTCTTGCTGTTGGTTTGTACAACATATAAAGAATCTCTGCTGGCTTTCTCAGGATTCCATTGGAAGTACACGCGTTTGCTATCATCAGACCAGTAAATATCAGAGGGTGAAGTACCAATCCACAGGGCAGGATCCTGCATAATCTTTTCAACCGTAAGGGTAGGTTTGGTTTGGGCGTTGCTGTGTAAAAAAGGCAACAACGCTATGGTACCTAAAATAAGGTATTTGGTGATAGTGTGCATTTGGGGCTTGCTTTCTGGAAATTGATCAAAAAAGGCATTATGATACTAACATAGCATTGACTATTCTCTGTTTCTATCCCTCTTTTTGAAAAAAAGGAAAGAACAGGCTGATCATAATCAATACATATTATGCAGCAGACTCAAGTAGAATAAAAATTTAAAGTGCTACAACAGGATGTTTTTTATGGAAATCAGTTTTATCCTGATACTCTTTCACGAAGGCCAGCAGATTTGCTTCGCCAAACAGTTTCCCGATGAAAGTGATAGTAGTAGGCCGATTCTGGTTCGTAAATCCATTTGGTATTACCACACAAGGGTGCCCCGTTAAGTTTGTGATCACTAGATTACTACCGGCAAAAGACGGCGACACATACACATCAACCTGCTTCATCAATTTTTCCATTTCCTGTACTAATTGATAGCGTACTCGTTGCGCCTGCAGATATTCTACGGCCGGAATAAACCGAGCGCTTCTGAAGGTATTAGGCCAGGCATTTCTGTCCTGGTTTACCATTTTGTCTACTTGCCCGTTAAGGGTGATATCTTCAAAAGCGGCTGCTCCTTCTACAGAAATGGTCATTACCAGATCATTCACCGGCAGCTTTGGTAATTCTATAGGAATCAATTCATGCCCTGCCTTTCTTAGCGCCTCAAGAGTAGCTTGGTCCTGTGTTTTGAAGGCATAAGTTCTCTCAAAACCGCTCTTCAGGTAACCAATACGCAATTTCTTTACATTGATTTCTGGCGTATAGTTGAAAGGAGCATCTAAGACAGATTGATCTTTTCCGTCTGGTCCATAGATGGCATTGAATACAATGGCGCAGTCTTCCACTGATCTGGTAATTGGGCCAATCTTATCCATGGACCAACTCAAAGCCATAGCGCCATGTCGGCTCACTCGTCCATAGGTTGGTCTCAAACCCGTGGTGCCGCAAGCGGTGGAAGGGGAAACAATGGAGCCTAATGTTTCAGTACCAATGGCAAATGGAAGCAACCCTGCCGCCACTGCAGATGCAGAACCCGCCGAAGAACCGCTTGACCCGCGCGTAATATCCCAAGGGGTTCGTGTTTTACCACCGTACCATACATCACCCATGGCCAGTTCGCCTAAGGTCAACTTGGCGACTAACACTGCACCGGCATCCCGCAACTTTTGAACTACCGTAGCATCTTCGTCAATGACTTGGTCTTTGTAGGGTACTGAGCCCCATGTAGTCTTATAGCCTTTGGTGCTTAGTAAATCTTTCACCCCAAATGGTATACCGTGAAGTAGTCCCTTGTACTTCCCTTTTTTGATTTCAGCATCGGCCTGTTTCGCCTGTTGCATGGCTAATTCTTCTGTGTAAGAAGTGACGCAGTGCAGTTTTGGGTCATATTTCTTTAATCTGGCCAAAAAGAACGTTGTAAGCTCAACTGACGAGATTTTTTTCGTGCGCACCAACTCAGCCAATTCTCTTACAGTCAAGTAAGCTATGTCTTCTCTGTTGGCCGGTAGGTCTACCTTCTTCAGTTCAGACGCTTTGAATCTCTCCCTTTCCCGCTCAAACGTAAAACCTACTGGTATTGGGTTGAATTGAAGGGCAGGCGGTACACTGTTCTCCAGCTTAGCTTCCCGCAAACGGATATAGCTTTGCCGTAGGTCTGTGAGTTCCGTAAGGGCAGTGTCAAGTTGACTAGGCTTGAAGTCAAGTCCCAAAAGTTTTTGGGCACTTTGTACCATTGGCACGGTAATCTTCTCTACTTCCAGCGTCCTGCCTACAAAGGCTCCTGAAAAGAAAAGTGCTAGTCCCATCAGGGAAAGAGCTATGGCTTTATAATTGGTTTTAATCATGCTGATGTTAGTTCTGTTTGACAAGACAAGTTATAGAAAGGGGGTTAGTTAGTCATAGTACTCCAATGTTTATTTAGCTTTTATCCCATAAAAAAAGCCCCAGAAATAAATCTGGGGCTTTTTTTATGGGATAAAACTTCCTATTGGTTTATATTAATTCCTATCCGGTCATATTTAGGACTTGGAGCCAATACGTCATTACCACGCAATTCAAGTACTAACCTTACAGAGGTTGGCGAACCCGCAGCAGGTGCACCTGGGTTCAAGATTGGAATTTCTACATAGCCAAAGCTTGAGTTAGCAGGTATGGTCACAGTACCAGTAAGAGCGCCATAATGTCTACCCTGTACAGCCGTAGTTTCTTCTTCTACTACTACATAAGGCACAGTTTGAGCTTCACTTCTCTGAGGCCCAACCAAATTAACGCGTAGTCTGAAAACCCCATTAGTGGCAGCCCAGGTTCTGGTAATAACCGTATCTGCGGCGAAACCACCAGTAGCACTGGTCAAAACACTTCTACCGTATTGAGGTCTACGGGTTAGTAAGGTGTAGTCTTTTGACACTCCACCCACAACTGAACGGGCATTATACGTGGCTGCATCAAATTCTACTAAGCTGCCTTCCCACAGAATCTCCTCGTTCTCTATGCAAGAGTTTAGTAAAAGAGCTGCAAAAGCAAATAAATATAAAAACTTCTTCATGTCTGATATCAATTAATAGCCAGGATTTTGTTTCAGGTTTGGATTACCGCCAACATCATTCAAAGGAATGGCAGGTAATATCACGTCTTCTGTAAAGGCGACTGTAGTACCTAGAGCGGGTTTATTAATATCCATTCCCAATCGTTTAAGGTCAAAGAACCGGTGTCCTTCAAAGGCAAATTCTAAACGACGTTGCAACAAGATCTCTGTGTTCAGAGCAGCACTTGTAGCCGCTACACTTGGGGCCAATCCTCTGTTAGTTCTGATTGTATTCACATCTGCCAAAGCAGCAACCAGGTTCCCTGTATTGGCATAAGCTTCTGCCCTGTTCAAATACATTTCGGCTATACGGATCACAGGTATGTGGTCCAAGTTGATTTCACCATTTTTGCCAAGGAACTTAGTAGTCTCTACCCAAGGGTTTCCTCTACCACTAGTACCTACCTCAAAAAGCAAGTTACGTACGTCAGAAGAGCGGGAAGCTATGGCCGCAGTAGCAGTTCCGTTAGAATTAACTGCAGGAGAAGTAGCAGTAGCAGGATTCAAGGCCATAGTAATCCCCAAGTCTGTCAAAAGAGTAGGAGTAGGCACTAAGTCACCAAAACCACCTGTTCTTGTACGGTCTCCTCTCACTACCAAGGTTGTGAAGGTGGTCTGTAAAGACTCATTTACCCCAATGTTTTCAGCAGGTGTTTGAAATGCCACATGAAATATGGTTTCAGGATTAGTTGCTTCAGACCAGCTGGCTACATAGTTTGCCGGAGTGGCTAACGTGGTTCCTCTGGCAGTAATTACTGCAGTTGACATCTCAATTACTTTAGGGTAGTCTTTTCTATAAAGAGCTACTCTGGAGTAAAGTGCCTGGGCTGCTACTTTAGAGGCTCTCCCCACATTGGAGATGGCCCCAAGTTTAGCAACAGCATCATCTAAGTCAGCATAGATAGCATCATATACCTCATTGATTGGATCTCTGGCTGGTAAGAAGGCAAGAGCTTCTGCTCCAGAGCCAAATGTCTGAGTTACAATAGGCACTCCACCCATGTTCTTAGACTCTACAACCGCACCTGGAATATAGGCGTAAGACCTTACCAAGTCAAAGTGATACAAAGCTCTAAGGAATTTAAGCTCACCTTCAAAAGCAGCTTTGTTATCAGCTGTAACCGTTGGGTCCTGCAACGCAGGAAGCGCCGCAAGCACTAAATTGATACGTTGGATAGCATCATAAGCAGTACCCCAATGGGTAAAATGTGCATTAAGTGCGTTCCGTGCTTCGTTTACTAATCTACCAGATTTATTTGTAGCCCGTCCATTATCTGAAAGTGCCTCTGGTAAGGTAATTAACCTGTTACCATACATGGTAAGGTTTTTCAATGGAGTGTAAGCACCCAGAATAGCTGATCTTACTCCATCACCAGTAGTCAATGCTGTACCAGCATCTATCGCTGTTTTAGGATCAATATCCAATAAATCCTCACAAGATACCGTAGAAAATGCCATACTGGCAGAAAGCACTACGGCACCTATTCTATATAAAAAACTTTTTCTCATTTTCTGTTTGATTAAAATCCTAATTGAACACCAAAGGTTACGTTCTTAGATTGCGGTATGATACCGGTAGCCACTCCATAGAACTCTGGGTCATATCCTGGGAAATCTGTATAAGTGTAAAGGTTAGTGGCCTGTACATACATTCTGGCCGAGGAAAACACTTTTGTTCTGGCCAATAAAGAAGAAGAAAAGTTATAGCCAAGCTGCATGTTCTTCAACCTTATATAATCTGTCTTGAAGTAGTTGCGGGTAGAAGCAATAGCGTGGTTACTACCTTGTGACTCAGTACCGCCGTTATATGGCCTTGGTACATCAGTGATTTGACCTGGAGTTGTCCATCTTCTGTTATAAAGATCAGTCAAGCTATTGAAGGTTCTGTTACCATTCTCTGCTAAGAAGCCATATTGCCCGTCAAACTCGGTTCTTCCATATTGGTATTGGAATAGGAAAGTAAAGTCAAAGCCTTTGTAAGAGAAAGTGTTTTCAAGACCACCTGTATGTCTAGGAAGGGTAGAACCAATTACTCTACGGTCTGCCGCAGCAACCTGATAGGTTGGGTTGTTATCTTTATCTAACCACATAGGCCTTCCTGTAGCAGGATTTACACCGGCATACTCATATGAATAGATCACACCCAAATCTTCTCCTACAATAAGTGAATAGCTTGGCGTATTCTCAACATCGTTATACAACCGTGTTATCTCATTCTTCACAAAACCGTAGTTGAAGTTAGTTCTCCACTGGAAATCACCCTTGTCAATATTGATAGTGTTCAGTTCAAACTCAGCTCCTTTTTGCTCCAAGGCACCTACGTTAACGGTTACAGTACTATAACCGGTTGTTAACTGCAATGGAAGGCTGAATAAAAGGTCGTCATTCTTTTCAAAGAAACCACCTATTGTACCGGAAACTCTGTTCCCAAAGAAGGCAAAATCTATACCTACGTCTGTCATAGTACGAGTTTCCCACTGAAGAACGGGGTTAGCAAGGTTGGTCTGAGCAATACCCAAGGCACCGGCATAAAGCCCGGCATTACCGTAAAGAGCTCTGGCATCAAAGTTACCAATACCTCCACCACCGCTACCATCACGGCCATTCTTACCCCAGCTTGCTCTTAATTTCAAAGAAGATACCCAATCAACATCTGCCATAAAGTTTTCATCAGCCACGTTCCAGGCTGCTGCCACCCCAGGGAAGAAACCATATTGGGTATCTTTACCGAAGCGAGAAGAGCCATTATAAGACATGATTGCTCTTAGAGTGTATTTCCCATTGAACACGTAGTTGATTGATCCAAAGGCACCAGCTCTTTTGTAACCAGTAAAGCCTTCTCCAACGCTCACAGGGGTACTTGCACTACCTAAAGTTCTGAACTCTGGCGTTGGGAAACCCGATACGTTAGCGAAAACATTACTACGTACATCTCTTCTGTACTCTAAACCCGTTTGGGCTTCAATTTTATGCACATCTGCAAACGTTCTTGCGAAAGTCAACAATTGTACGGACTGAAAGTTCGTCAACCAGTCAACAGTTCTAAACCCTCTTCCTCTTACCACGAAAGCGTCTGGCGTTCTTGGGTCACGATATTGTTCTCCATCAATACTGTTGTAATCTAAGCTATAGCTAGATCTAAATGAAAGACCAGGAAGGATCTTATAGTTTACAGCAAAAGAGCCTAACACACCAGTAGTTCTTTGTGAACCGGAGTTAAACTCATTAACCGCAGCCACGTTCTGGTTTAGAATACCTCTAAACACCTGTCCGCTACCAGGCAACCCGTAATAAGTACCGTCTTCATTTCTGATAGGGTTACTCGGCAGAATCAAGCTAGTTGCAAAGGCAGGGTTACCCAGAAATGATCCAGAAGTTGCAAATGGTGCTTCCTGAGTAACATTGCTTAAGTTCAAGGTAGTTGAGAAACTTAGATTATCTGTGGCAGCATGGTCTAAGTTTAACCGCGCACTTGCTCTTCTGAAGTCAGCCTTAGACAAGATAGCAGACTGCTCCTGGTAAGCACCAGACAAATAGAAAGTTGTTTTCTCGTTTCCACCTCTGGCAGAAAGTTCATAATTATTTACTACCCCTCTTTGGAAAGCTTCATCTTGCCAGTCATACGTTGGCAATGCGGCAATCTGAGCATCTGTAGCATTGGCAGGAAGACCAATCTCATTAAGTACTATACCTCTGGCACCTGCAGGGTTGTTCGCATTTGTAACAGCCTCTGTTCTTAAAGCATAATATTGCTGTGAGTTCAACACATCAAATTTCTTTAATCTCTCTGCTAAGCCAGTGTAATAATTAGCCGTAAAATTAGTTCTACCTGCTTTCCCTTTCTTGGTAGTAATGATTACTACCCCATTCGCCGCCTGAGAACCATAAACTGCCGCCGTTGCCGCATCTTTGATTACCTCAATAGACTCGATATCATTGGTGTTAATTCCCGCAAGCGGGTTGGCAGATGTTACCCCTGATCGTGTGGCGCCGGTATTAATTTGCACCCCGTCTACAATGTACAGCGGCTGGGTACCTCCATTTACAGAGCCTACTCCCCGGATTTGCACATTCACAGAACCACCTGGGATACCGTTGCTAGACTGCACTACTACCCCGGCAGCTCTTCCTTGCAACGCTTTGTCTAACGAAGCAATAGGCTGGTTTTGGATAGAGGCACCACTTACCTGAGCAATTGAACCTGTTACCTCGCGCTTCTCCTGCACGCCATACCCAGTTACTACTACTTCAGAAATTTGACGAGCATCTGTTGCTAATCGTACGTTCACAGTAGATTGGTTTCCAACGGCTATTTCTTGGTTTGAATAACCAATAAAAGAGAACACCAAAGTTCCGCCTGCATTAGGCACACTGATTGAATAGGCGCCGTTAACATCAGTAGGTGATGCTGTCGTGCTGCCTTTGAGTTGAACTGTTACGCCAGGCATTCCCTCTCCTGTTGCTGCGTCAGTCACTCGTCCTGTTACAGTTCGTGATTGTGCCCACGCTTGTGTAAAAAGCGTCAACACTAACACGAAGCTGAAAAGTAAAGCTTTCTTCATGTTGGTTTTGTAGTTTGTTTGTAGAAAAAATTATTGTTTGTTAACCAAATTTAACTTTAAAAGCTTTCTTAACAAATTCTTAACATAATAATTTTTTTCTCAAAGAAATTATATTAGTTCTATTCGTACTAAAATAAATTCCAAATCTTATTTTTTGTTGCATTACCTATAATTCCTTTAATATATTTAATATAAAATTGGATTTATTCTAAAGGATTTATTTAAGATTTATCAATTTCGCATCATATGGAGATATGCATTTTCAATAATTATCATAATTGCATTTCTCCATAAGTTTACTGGCCCAGGTTGTCCCTTAAGTAAACGAAAAAGGCCCCTCTACTTTCCACTGCTTTACTTATTATCAATCACATTCAGAGCTACTGCCTCTGAAATCTACATTGCAAAAATCTTTAGTTTAAATCAACTTAGAAAGACTTAGGGGAAAAGTTTCTCATCACAAGCACCAAGCAGTAAATGCATCTTGCGTTACCACTCAGCTAATAAAGATTGAACCCAAATAAACATTACCAACTTGCAAAAACCTGCCCTTGCTATTAATGCTTTCCAGAAGTGTGTCTCTAGTTCACCGGTTTGAGGAACCTAGCTGCTTTTACCTCATAAAAAAAGCCCCAGAAATATATCTGAGGCTTTTTTTTATCTAAAGTGAATAGCTGGTCTACTAACTTTCTCAGCTTTCCATATGCTACTCTTTAAAGAAGAAGCTATCTACTGAATAGATTTAATTATAAAATCTTATTCAGAGAGAACAGGATTATTAAGAATTTCTGCTTGAGGGATCTCAAATGTAAGCTCATCAGAATTCCAAGCGAATGAATTTCCTGCCTCAAACAAGTGATTAGTGCCTCTTGTAACAGTTCTCTTATTTCTTTTAAGGGATAAGTAAGATTTTCCTTCACCCCAAAGCTCGATACGAGTTTGAAGATGAATTTCATTTAACAGAGCCTGACCACTAAGGGCATCTACATAAAGATAATCCGCTGCTGTTGTCATTCTCTTAGAAAGTAAGGTCTTTAAAGCATCTTTAGCCAGGCTTTCTTGTCCTAGTTTCGCTTTAGCTTCTGCATTCAAGAGCACGAATTCTTCCAAGCGCATGTATACATAGTCAGTCTCTACCTGACGCTGTTGGCCAATTACTCTATTTGGAGCAAAGAATTTATTTCTTGGCTGTAAATTAGTGGAAATGAATTGCCCTTTTCTAATGTCACCAGTACGAATAGCATCATACAAGCTTTTATCAATAGATTTAGGATCTCCAGCCCATGCATAGCTATAGGTAAACACATCAACCTGACCCCACCATGAAATAAGGTTAAGCCCGTAAGCTGGCAAAAGATCTACACCCCAAATCCAGCTTGGAGACGCCACATTGTTGAATCCGGCTGTTGTGCGGTTAGTGATTTGACCAGCTGCATCGAACTGGGCAACAACTTCATTTGGATTTAAAATACGGTAGGGTGTAGTAGCAACGATTTCATTTGTTAATGTTACCACTCTTTGCAAATCTGCCTGTGTGCCACGTGCCGCAAGCACATAAGAAAGTAAGCCTTTCGCTACTGTTTGATCCACCTGAAGCTTAGCAGTTCTATTAAACCCTTGCAAGGCAACAATGGCGGCATCTAAATCTTTCACCATGAACTCATACACCTCAGCTGCTGTACTCTTTGGCTGTGCAGGAACAGTAGTTGTGTTATAGATTGGCAATATTTTTTCTGATCCATTACCATATCCAGTAGAGTAGAACTGAGTTAAGTAAAAATATGCATAAGCGCGCAATGCTTTTGCTTGCCCCATAAGGTGGGTTCTACCAGCATCTGTTTGCGTTGCATCATTCCCACCTAAAAGTTCTATCAAGGAATTCGCACCGAAGATGATTCGGTAATAATATCTCCAAGGCTGATAAGCCGCATTGACAGTAAAATCTTTAGTAGCCTGGTATCTTGCAATGTTGGAGTACCAACCATAAGTAGTACCTGCTAACACCATATCAGAAGACAGCATATCAGCATATATATCATATCCCTTCTGTCCGAAATCATCATGATTTGTGGTACCACCAGTACCAGACTGATACATAGTTGAGTAAATACCATCAACAAACGCCGTTAGTAAAGAGGGATCTGTTTTAGCAGCCTCCCTAAGTTGCTCTAACGACAGCTGTTGATTAGGTTGTTCCTCCAGAAAATCTTCCTGGCAACTGCTGGCAATAACTGTAAGCACAGCTAATGCTATTGTATATAATTGCTTTTTCATTGTAATTAGATTTTTATTCTTAGACCAGCCGTTACGGTTGATAGAGGACTATAAAGGTAGGTATTTGAACCACCTGTCTCTGCGGTAGAAGGGTTAAATCCTTTGCGAGCACTATTCAACCACAAGTTATCTCCAGATACCCAAACTGAAACTCCGCCTACTCCAAACCTATTGGTCAGGCTTGCCGGAACTGTGTAACCAAGACGCACATTATTCAGAGATAAATAATTTGACTTTGTGAGGAATCGCGTAGAAGCCGAGGTCACGTTTGCATCTCTCGCATTGGAAAGACGGGGTACATTTCCATTACCAGGATTTTCAGCACTTTGCCATCTGTTAAGAATATCAACATGCCAGTTGTTGCTACCTACAACACCACTGTGCATTAGGCCTGCGTACGCTGCATCATAAGCATAGCCACCAAAGCTATATAGCATTTGTGCACTTAGGTCAAAGCCTTTATAACCTGCTGATAAATTAAAACCACCTCTAACATCAGGAATAGGAGACTTTCCAACGTACTTCTGTGTTGCTTCTGAGTAAACTTTAGTAGTTCCAACTAATATATTGCCTGCTTGGTCTGGATTTTTAGCCAAGTAATCTGTTAAGCTAGAAACCTGCTCGCCAGGGTTAAATGAACCATTTCCATTTGCATCAACATAATGAACAGTCCACCTGCCTCTGCCATCCAGAGGATCTACCCCTGCCCACTCGCGCATATAGAAATCAAAGATTGAATGGCCTTCTGACCAACCGTAGTTCCCTTGTACATCTATCACCTTAGGCGCACCTGTTGAAGGATCTAGTGGCATTTCGGTTATTTTGTTTGTAAAGATTTCACCATTAACACTTAGGTCTAAACGGAAATCCTTTGTTTGCAAAACATGCCCGGTTACATCAAATTCAAATCCTTTGTTTTGAAGTTTTCCTGCATTTGATGTTAGGATAGCGTATCCCAGAGATGGAGCAGTTCTTATATCAAAGATCAAATTCTCAGTATTTTTGATATAATAGTCCAAAGATGCTTCTACATATTTCCCAAGTTCAAACTCAACCCCTGTCTGGAACATTCTGGAAGTTTCCCAGGTTAAATCAGGGTTTCCTTTTGTGGCAAATGAAAAACCAGGTTGGTTGTTCACATTGTCAACATTATATAAGTCATATCCTGAATAAACCCCAACACCTGCTTGGTCTCCAATTAAACCATAGCTTGCTTTTAGTTTCAAATTACTTATGAACCCTAAACTGCTCATAAAGTCTTCTCCTGAAACAAGCCAAGCAGCTCCTAAGGAACCAAATGTTCCCCACTTTTCATTGACAAATCTTGAAGAGCCATCTCTTCTAATTGTTGCAGATAAAAAATACTTCTTGGCAAAGTCGTAATTCACTTGCCCGAAATAGCTTTCCAAAGTGTATCTAGTTGTATAAGAGTTCTGAGTTGGGTTTTTAACAACCGCATTACTTAATTCTAGAATATTCGGATCTACTAATCTATAACCAGAAGCTGAAAATATGTTTTGCTCATAATCTGTTGCTTCATGGGCTGCCAAAGCTTCTATTCCGTGTTGCCCAAAAGACTTAGAGTAGCGCAATAAATTTAACAAGTTGTAAGAAAAGCGTTCTGTTCTTGTCAAACCCAAAGAACCTTGTTGTCCGGCAGCAGACCCGTAGAACTTGTTATTTAAGAAGCCATATTTGTTGTGGTAATACTGCACCCCTACTCTATTCTCAAAGGTTAAACCTTCTATAATGTTGAAATCCAAGTTAGCATTACCGTTAATCTCATCACGATTATGCCTTCTTGTATTATAAGTAGCGTCTGCAATCGAATTTGTCAACCCTCCAAAACCTCTAGCAAAATTTCCTTCAGCACCATAATCATATACGTTAGACCCCTCAAAGAAAGGATCAGGAATTAATCCGCCAGCAGCATCTCTTTTAAACAAAGGATAAATAGAAGGAATGTTATCTACAAACCAGAAGATACTCCCTGAGTCTGAAGTTTGACCACCTTCATTTGTTTCAGATTTAGCATAGTTAAAATTAATACCACCTGTTAACCACTGCGTTACTTCTTGTCTTAGATTCAAGCGGGCTGTTAAACGCTCATAATCAGACGCAATAGAGTAACCTTGATCATCTAAATACCCAAAGGAGGTAAAGTAGCTTGTCCTTCCAGAGGAACCACCCAGTTTAACGTTGTACTCTCTACGAGCAGCGTTCTGGAAGGCATAATCTTCCCAGTTCTCTGGGTCATATTTTCTAGTCACACCTTCTCTTACCATCTTAGTGGCAGGATCAATCAACTCGGCACCGTTTGCAGCATTCCATAAGTTATAACCTGTTCTAACACCACTATTGGAGAATAGATTTGTATTTGCATAGGTAATACGATCAGCGGCAGTACCAGTGTTAGGGTAGTTATAAAGTCCTTCCCAACCCAATGCTATGTACTGCTCAGGAGACTTAATTGTCTCATAACGAGGCAATAGCTGCATGTTAGTCCCAAAATTGGCATCAGCTTCAATAAACGACTTTTTACCTCTGCCACTTCTGGTAGTAATAACCACAACGCCATTGGCACCTCTTGAACCATAGATGGCTGTGGCTGCTGCATCCTTCAAAACAGTGGTAGACTCAATATCTGATGGATTGATTGAGTTGATGCTTCCTAAAAAGGGAACACCGTCAACTACATATAATGGATCTCTACTTCCGTTTACTGAACCTAAACCACGAATCCGAATTGTAGCTACTGTACCCGGTTGCCCGCTTGTGTTAATTACTCTAACACCTGCCACTTCACCTGCTAATGCTTGCGAGACGTTTGCAACATTTTTTCTCTCTAAGTTTGCGCCACTTACAACTTTTGCAGATCCAGTAAAAGCCTGTTGTGTAGAAGTTGAGTAACCAGTCACAACTACCTCTTGCAGAGTTTCTGCATCAGTGGATAGCCGCACATTTACTGTAGATTGATTTCCTATGGCAACTTCTTGGTTTGTAAAACCAATGAAAGAGAACACTAAAGTTCCGCCCGTATTAGGCACACTGATAGAATAGGCGCCATTAACATCGGTAGGTGATGCTGTAGTGCTGCCTTTGAGTTGAACTGTCACGCCAGGCATTCCCTCTCCCGTTTGTGCGTCAGTCACTCGTCCTGTTACAGTTCTGTTTTGAGCCCACGCTTGTGTCATTAGCGTTAGAAACAAAACAAAACTGAAAAGTAAAGCTTTCTTCATGTTGTTTTTGGTTTGTTAAAAAAAGTATTATTAGATAATCAAAATTAAACCTATTAGACGTATTAACAAATTCTTAACAAAACTTTTCCTTTTAATTAAAAATAAAAATGGTTAAACCTGTCATTTTTACACATATAAACAGTTAAGCTTATTAACATAATAAATTTAAAACCTTAAATCCATTTGGAATTCATTTGAATATCCTAAGCGGCTTCTATCTAAAAATTTACTAATTTTGTATTTTCACTAGGCAAAACCTACATTAATCATATGTTAAATGCATTTACTTTGCTTGTTAGGTTAAATTCCTAGTTCAGAATATCGTAAAGAATTTTCTATTTTTTTTAATAAGTGCAAGCTAAATCCGAATAAAACCTCTCTTCAATTTTCCCTATTATCATCATTATAAATTCAATTGATTAGCAAAATTTATTCATCTTACTCTTGTTATTTAAACTCTTTTACATATAGAAAGTCTTTTAAAATTTAACATAAAACAATGCTTTTTATCGTACTATAATAACATAATATCAATAAACAGTATATATTAAACGGTTGAACTTTGGCTTATTCTCCCAAATACCTTGATAGAATAAGAGAGCCCATCAAACTTCTACATACTTAATGTGCAAAGAAAATAATGTACCAAGGAGAGCAAGGTCACACTTCCATCAAGGCATTGCAGACATACGAAGTAAACAAAAAGCCTCTGCTAGTTTCCCAGCAGAGGCTTTTCTATAAGGCAAAAGAGCTTAATACAACCCCAACCCAATACCAGCAGTAGCAGATGGATATTTTGCCCATGTGCCCTCGGCATAGATGGAGAAGATAGACAACTTCAGGCGCAACCCGCCAGTTAAACCCAATTGGCTATCACCTATGTTTACGGCCACAGGGTCTGTGGTATCCACAATGTACCGGTTAGGAGGCGTAATCTTGAAAGCGGTGATAGGATAGCGGCCATTCACATTGATGTCGCTTATAACATGGCTGTATTTAACACCGCCATAAACACCCAACACCCCTACCGTTTTAGCAGCAACTAAACTGGTAGTCCAAGCTTTAGTGGTAAAAACCAGTTGTTGGTTGTCATAGTACCCCGGCTGTTGTTGCGACGGACTTCTAGCCGCAACCGGGTCTGGATTTATTTCTAAATCGGCGGCAGTTTCAAAAGAGGTAAACCCACCAAAGACGGCAATGTCAAAATCTGGAATGGCGCTCAGGACAGGAATATACTGCTTTATCCCGTGCTTCACCCCTACTCCCCACAGCTTTGCAGAGTATTCTTCATAGGTAGTCTTTGGAACAAACCGCACCGCTACTTCTGTGTCTTTAATCAGACCAAAACTTACTTGTGCCATAGGAATGGGCACATTGCGGTACCCTATCCCCGCCGGAGTTCTGAAAATCACTCTCTCCCCTGGTGAATTGGACTGCACTTCTAACTGAGGGCCTTCCTCATTATCTCCAAAAAGAGTTGGCGCAATAGGAGACTCTCCTGCAGAAAGCTTCATCCGCTCTAAATTTAGTTTAGAAACATCAAAGGTAGTCTGGTCTTCGGGCGTGAAAACGGCTGTCACAAAAACCCGAACATCAAATTTCCCCAACTCCATAGCCTTCCCGGAATTAAACCACCCTCCATTGAGGGCATGGCCCATAGCTCTACCTCCTGGTTCGGCGTATGCCTTGATCAAAATGCTTGCATCTCTCTGACCAGCCTTGATAACTTCGCCAATAGGTTCCTGCGCCTTTGCCGCAGGAGAGGCCAACAAAATCCCAAGAACCGGCAAAGCCACCAAGGAAAGTTTAAGGAACGGGTTCTTCATACAAAAAGTGGTAATAAGTTAAAGGTATACAACTAGCAATCTTCTGTATTCATTATTGAAAGACAAACAGATGGTCAGACTTTCAAAGGACAACAAACTGTTTAGGCTTAATTTTCTTGAAACAAGCCATAAAACAAATGCCTACTTAAAGGTGTCATAAGCAAATTTGAGAATGATACCAGATACTACTACAAGGAAAAGCTTCCGCACAAAACCGGAGCCTTTCGCCAGCGCAATTCGGGTCCCCACCATAGAACCTATAACACTACTAATTGCCATAGGAATACCTATGTGGTACAGAATGTAGCCTTTATACCCAAAATACAGCAATGCCGAAAGATTGGTAGCCACATTCACCACCTTCGCCGAAGCGGAAGCGGCCAGGAAGTTAAACCCGAAGATTCCCACAAAGATGAACATGAGAAACGAGCCGGTGCCAGGTCCAAAAAATCCATCGTAAAACCCGATGACCAGCCCCACTCCTACTCCGTACCATACCTCTTTGGCTTGCGCCAGCTTAGGAGCATGAATAGCCCCAAAGTCTTTCCGGAAGAAGGTATACACTGCCACTGAGATAAGAAGCACCAGAATGATAGGCCGCAGCAGTTCGGCATCAAAGTGACTGAGAGCTCGGGCACCCAGAAAGGAAAAGACAAAGGCGGTGATAGCGGCAGGCAACAAGGCGCGCCAGTTGATTTCTACATTTCGGGCGTAGCGCCACATAGAAACGGAGGTACCTGCAATACTGGAAAGCTTCCCGGTTCCGAACACGGTGGGCACCGGCACATGGGGCAGAAACACAAAAAGCGCCGGTAACTGGATAAGCCCTCCACCTCCTACCACAGAATCAATCAAACCTGCCAGAAACGCGAAAAGGCAGAGGTACAGAATATCCAAAACGAAACTATTACGCCCGTAAAACAGGCTAATGAAACCGCAAATATTCTGAAAATGTGCGGGCTAACCAAAAGCGTCTTGACCGAAGTTTCATTTTAGAGGCACTTTCTCAAAATCAGGTTAAAAACGGCCACCCACTACCGCTGTTTCTTTCAATACTTCTTTCTGCCCCTGCAGGTTAAACAGCTCTACCAGCACTATATAGTACCCTATGGCTGCCTTAGTACCGGCATCTGTTAAGCCATCCCACTGCAGCACATTTTCAGCGCCCAATAGCGTATTGTTAGATAGTTTTCTGATAGGTCTCCCGTGTGTGTCATAAATGGTCACGTGGGCCACATACCCGGGCTGCGCCATCCGGAACCGTAATAAAAGGGCATCATCTACGCCGTCGCCGTCTGGGGTAATGGTTTTGGGGTGCATGCTCAGTTTCCTGGCTGAAGCTACTATTTCCTGAGACTGGGAGTTCTCGTAGCCGGGGGTTGCTTTGACAGTAGTAGCGGCGGAATGAAAATTCTCCGGAGCTGAAGGACCGGCCAAGGTAATGCGCTCCAGAGAAACCCCTTCTGCATCAGAGATAAGTTTGAAGTGCTGCTTGCTTTGGTACGCCACTTCATCCATAATCTCCTGGTTGGGCAAAAGCAGCACCACGTTTCCGGCCTCATCCGGGAAAGAAGGCATAGAACCCATCTGGACAAACCTTTCAGGATGCCCAGATGGATATTCGCGCAGTAAAATTTCAGGATCAGAAGTAAACACCAGGTAGCCGCCGGGCGCCAGCACCAGACTTTGGGCGCTTACATTGCGTGAATTGGCCACGGCACCCGCTGACCGATTAGCAAGTTTCCAGTTTTGCAGGTTTAAGTGATTGGAAGATCTGTTTACCACTTCCACAAAGTCTACGCCGCCTGTTCGGGGGTTAAACAGAATCTCATTGATGACCACCTCCCCTTGCTTAGGAGCAGCAGGCATCACAACTGTCTTTTGCACCGTAGGAGTGACATTTCCGCTACAATCCTTTAGACCTTGCACGGTTACTGCGTAGCGCTCATTTTCCCGCAAAGGAGTAGTTAAAATCAATTCCACTTCAGTTAGAGAACCCGCTACCCTGACCTGTTGCACAGCCATACCTGGCGAAATGATATAGCGATTTAGTTGCAAGGCCTCTGCACTATCCAATGGCTCATTAAACTGAAGCAGAATTGTAGTGGCAGTGGTGGCGGCAATTTGCTGCAGGACGGGCGCTTCCTTATCCACTACCTGCACGGAATTAACTTTGCCGGGGGTACCTCCCATTGGGCTTTCCGAGGCTTTCCATTGCGAGCCCCCTACACAGGCACTGTTCACGTTCAGCAACTCCAAACTCCAGCCGCCTTCCTTTTTAGCAGTTTCACGGTACCAGCTGTTACTGTAGCGCACAAGGTCTATCAACTGACCATTTGCATCAAAAAGCTCTACGTCATCACCGCTGTCATTCAAGGAGGGAAATGTAGCCAACCCAAGTACCGGACCAAACGATTTATAAAGAATTGTATCTCTGGCAGCACAGATAATAAGGTACGCACCGGGCCGTAGCAAGTAGTCGGGGAAGACACCTGCGGAGGCCGTGGCATCTGAGTACTTCCACCCGGCTAAGTTGAAGGTTTTATTACTTCGGTTGTAGATCTCAATAAACTCGGCGGCAGGTAAATCCTGCAGAGGGTTGACATCCGCATAAATCTCTGTAAGCCTCACATCTCCCGGTAAAGCTGTTGGGGTATATGCAAAGGTAATCGTCAGATTTTGCGCGGCATTGCCTTCGGCATCAATCATGCGTAGCACCTCCAGGTAATTGCGTCCTGTTTCTAAATCTTCATTAAACTGGAGTCTTACCTTTTGTGGTGAAGTTGCCTGCCACTCCGCATTGGCAGGCAACAGCCTTTCATTAACTCTGTAATAGCTGGTGTTTGTAGCCTCTATTTGTGAAACTGGCGCAGAAAAGGTCAACTCTACCGTTCTGGCGTTAGTTGCCACACTATTAAGGAGACTGAGGCCACCTATTTGCTTTACCGTAAAATCATCAAAGTAAAAGCGCTGGGCGTTGGCTTGGGAATACCGGAACAAAACGCCTGCGTATCTTGTGGTGGTGTACCGGGCATCCTGCGACCGTCCCAGCACCTCGTATTTTTGGCGGGTGCCCGTCAGGTCAACTTCAAGGGTCCAGTCATGGGTGGCGGTGCGGGTTACCCTAATCCACAGTTTTGTATCTGAGGAGACTAGGGCTTTGTCTGGCCCATCAATGATTTTCGTGGCACTGGCTCCATCTTTTCGGTAAAGGCTTATGTCATCTTCAGTGCCGCCCATTCTAACAAAGTATCCCCGCAGGGCTCCTTTCAGATCTGGTTGGTCAGAGATCAGGTGCACTTCCGCATAGTTTCCAGAGGAGGTGGCAAAAGCAAGCTGAGCATAAAACTCCCATTGAGTATTGGTAGCCAGGGTATTGGTAGTAGCTAAATGAAGGGTGGAACCTGTGGCAGTTGGCCCGTTACTTTGCAGTTGCCCGATGGTATTTACCCTAAAATGATCGGTATCTCCTGCCCATACAGGGCGTTGGGTGAAGTCTCCGTCAGAGAAAGACTCCTGTATCTGCGCCTGCAGAGCCGGTAATATAGCTATAGTTAGAATAAAAGCAAGAAAGAATTGCCTCATGAATAGCCTTTACTTTATTTATCATGAAAAGTTGGCTTACTTTGCAACCGGCCCACGGGCTTTCTACCTGATTTTCAGAAAACAAGTAGAAAAGACCAAGCCGTTGTTCCGGAGAAAGCTACCCACCCGTTCTTCTTCGGCAACCATACTTGAAAACCATTTATACACCTTTACATGAAAGTAGCTGTAGTAGGCGCCACCGGCCTAGTGGGTGGCGAAATGCTGAAGGTCCTGGCGGAGCGTAACTTCCCAGTGGACGAATTGCTGTTAGTAGCCTCTGAAAAATCAGTGGGCCAGAAGATGAATTTCCAAGGCAAGGAATACACCGTGATCGGGATGGAGGAGGCTATTGCCCGAAAACCCGAGATCGCGATCTTCTCAGCGGGCGGAAGCGTGAGCAAGGAGATGGCTCCTAAGTTTGCCGAAGCCGGTACTACGGTAGTAGATAATTCTTCAGCCTGGCGCATGGATCCTTCCAAGAAACTGGTAGTTCCGGAAATCAACGCCTCTGAACTTACCCCTGAAGATAAGATCATTGCTAACCCTAACTGCTCCACCATCCAGATGGTAGTGGCGCTGAACAATCTGCACAAGGCTTTAAAGGTGAAACGCATTGTGGTAAGCACCTACCAGTCGGTAACCGGTACCGGCAAGAAAGCGGTTGACCAGTTAATGAACGAGCGTGCGGGCAAAGAAGGCGAAAAAGCATATGCCTACCCCATTGACCTGAACGTGATTCCGCACATTGATGTGTTTGAAGTCAACGGTTACACCAAGGAAGAGATGAAAATGGTGAACGAGACCAAGAAGATCATGGGCGACAATAACATAAGAGTTACTGCCACTACGGTTCGTATTCCGGTAATGGGTGGTCACTCAGAGTCTTTGAACGTGGAGTTTGAAAATGACTTCACCTTAGAAGAAGTATACCGTTTGTTGCAGGAAACCCCGGGTGTAATAGTAGTGGATGACACCGCCAACCTGAAATACCCTATGCCTATGGATGCCCACGGGAAGGATGAGGTTTTGGTTGGCCGCATCAGAATAGACGAAACCCAGGAAAAAACCCTGAACATGTGGGTAGTGGCTGACAACCTCAGAAAAGGAGCCGCCACTAACGCTGTGCAAATTGCCGAGTACCTGGTAGCAAACAAATTGGTTTAGTTTTTCTAAAACGCACCATAAACAAGAAAGGGCACCTCTACAGAGGTGCCCTTTCTTGTTTATGGTGCGTTCGTTATTTCCCGTTAGTCCAAACCAGTTTCACGTCTTTCACTTCCTGTTGAAAATTAGGGCAGGTTTCATCACCTCCGTAACAAAGCAGGTTGCCGTCACAGTCATACACTGAATTGATGGAGTTGATGAGCGGATCACAGTTTCCCACCACAAAGACTGTCCGCCCCTTGAAGTTTCCCGTCTGCACAAACTGGCAGTACTCTGACTTCTGCAATTCACTAACCTTCACCCGCAGCCATTCTAGCTCTTGAACAGGGTTCTCCACTACACAGGTCTTATACACTTGCTCCTCTTCACAGGAAGTAAAGGCAATTAAACAAAGCAAACAGAAAGCATACAAAGATCTCATAACAACGGGCTTTGATTAGAAGATACTCCAATCATTACTAAGGTTGCATGCATACCTGAAATTTGTCTTTTTCTCTACCTCCTCCTCCGGCATGCCCTTAACTGATGCATGTAACCCAGGTTGGTCAAGACGGTTATGAAATTTATTCTTTTACTTCTTCAGAATATTTTTTTCCACAACTGTTTCTAAGCTTTTTTCAAAATCATTAGACAGCACTCCCAAACTGTTAACGAAATGTTAATTTTCTTCTGCAAATTCTATCATCTTCAAATAAAAGCAAGTTACGAAGCCATAAACCCTTACAAACCCTAGAAAGTCAAACGCTTGTAAGGCATTTTTTTACATATATATTTAGGCACAGAAATTTTACCAAACCTAACCAAACAACCACATGATGAAATCACTACTATTCAGCTTCGTGCTGATGCTGACACTTGCCGGGCAAGTGTGGGCGCAGGAACGGACTGTGACAGGACGAGTGACAGATGCTGCCTCTGGCGAGACAATGCCCGGCGTAACTGTTCAGCTCAAAGGAACCACTATTGCTACACCAACAGATGTAAACGGAGCGTACTCCATCACTGTACCTTCAACAGGAGCAACTCTGGTCTTTTCCTTTGTTGGGTACTCTAACCAAGAAGTAGCTGTTGGCAGCCAATCTACTATTAACGTGCGCCTGGCAACAGATGCAAGACAGTTAAACGAAGTGGTAGTGACTGCCATGGGTATCCAGCGCGATAAAAAAGACCTGGGTTACTCTGTAGGAACAGTAAATGCAGAAGAGTTAACTGTTGGTAGACCAACCAACGTGGTGAATGCCCTGCAAGGTAAAGTAGCCGGTGTGCGTGTATCAAGTTCCAGCGGCATGGTAGGCTCAGGATCTGGTATCTTTATTAGGGGAAACACTACCTTTACAGGTAGCAACCAGCCGCTTTTCGTGATTGACGGAGTTCCTATTGACAATGGTGGCGGTGGAAACGCTTTGCAAAATGGCGTAGGCGCCTCTAACCGGGCAATTGACCTAAACCAAGATGATATTGAGTCTATCAACATCCTGAAAGGACCAGCCGCCGCCGCTCTTTACGGCTCTCGTGCAGCTTCTGGTGCAGTAATCATTACCACTAAAAAGGGAAAAACCGGCCAGAAAACCAGTGTAGAGGTAAACTCTTCTTATAACTTAGTAGAGGTTAACCGCACTCCCGACTACCAGAATGAGTATGCCCAAGGTTCTCTGGGAGCATTTAACGCATCTAGTAACCTGTCTTGGGGCCCAAGAATTATGGGCCAAACTGTCACAAACTTCAGAGGCGAACAAGAACAACTAACTGCTTATCCTAACAACATCACAGACATATTTGAAAAAGGCAGCAATTTTCAAAATACTGTTGCTTTAAGCGGTGGTGGAGAAACTTCTAGCTTCAGGCTATCTTATGGAAATACTGCAGAAAGTGGTGTCTTGCCAAATAACAGACTTAACAGACACAACTTTACTTTCAACGGCTCTGCTGATATTACGTCAAAATTAACTGCTGGTGTAAATGCGCAATATATCAACTCAGAGTCTAAGCGTACACAACAGGGTAACCAATTATCTAATCCTTTCTTCAGAGGCTGGTTTATACCTCGCAACATCAACCTGCAAGGCTTCCCTTACGAAGATGCTGCCGGAAACCAGATCTATTTTGACCAAACGGATAATCCCTACTGGACAATCTACAATAACACCTATGATGATGAGATTAATCGTATCATTGGAAACGTAAACTTAAGCTACAAACTTACCTCTTGGTTAGATGCAAACTACAGATTAGGTGTAGACACCTACAACCAGATTGAACAGGGATATGACCAAATAGGAGCTCGTGGTGCCGCTAACGTGGGAGCTGGTGGTACTGGTGGCATCTATGACAGGAGCTTCACCAACACCAACATCAACTCCAACTTCATTTTATCAGGCCGTAAAGAAATTACACCAGATTTTGACCTGAGCTTTAATTTGGGTAACGAAATTATCTCCAACAGCACCAATGATGTAAATACAATTGGTAAAACATTGGGTATAAGAAACCTGAGAAACATCTCTAACGCTTCTGTGCAAACTGGATTAAATACAAGATCAAGGAGAAGATTGGTTGGTTTTTTTGCTGATGTTACTTTAGGTTACAAAGATTTTATAACACTAAACGTGACTGGCAGAAATGACTTCTCTTCTACCTTTAGTGAAGCAGAAAACTCTTATTTCTACCCATCTGCGGCTCTAAGCTTTGTTCTTACAGAAGCATTCCCTGTATTGAAAAATGATGTAGTAGAGTTTGCCAAAGTAAAGGCTAACTATGCCAAAGTAGGTAAAGAAGCCCTTCCCTACTCACTTAGCACTTATTTTGTAAATGCCGGTGCTGCTGATGGCTTTGGCCCTTCTATCGTTTTCCCTTACGGCGGTTTAGGCGGTAGAACATTAAGTAATGCGACAGTTGACCCAGGCCTTAGACCAGAGTTTACCACGTCTAAAGAAGTTGGTTTAGAAATGCAGTTCTTCAAAAACCGGTTAGGTTTTGAACTTAACTATTATGAAACTAATTCAGAGGACTTAATCTTTGCCGTTCCGATCCCCTCTTCTTCCGGATTTACTACACAAACTAAAAACGCTGGTTCACTTAGAAATAAGGGTATCGAGTTCATGCTGAACGTAGCGCCAGTTAAAACCCCAGACTTTTCTTGGGATATTAACTTCAACTTCAACAGAAACAGATCAGAGGTACTTGAGCTTGCTGAAGGCGTACCAAATATTATCCTGGCAGGATTCGTTACCCCTAATATCAGGTTAGAAGCAGGCCAGCCTTATGGTGTTATGTATGGTTCAGTTTTCCGTCGTACTGAAACAGGTGAATACCTGATAGGTACTAACGGTCTGCCTTCCCTTGATCCTGTTTCTGCTAAAATTGGCGATACAAACCCAGACTGGACCGGAGGTATAACCAACAACTTTTCTTACAAAGGCATTAACTTAAGTTTTCTAGTTGACCTTAGAAAAGGTGGTGATGTGTTCTCACGTAACATTGGTGATTTGAGAAGAAGTGGTGTAGCAAAAGAGACTGCCGAATTCGATAGATTTAACTCTGATGGAAGCGTAGCTAAACCTTACATCATTTCAGGAAGACTAGCTGACGGTTCTGTGAACACCATACCTGTTACTGCTCAGCAATACTGGGGCACCTTGTTTGGTTTTGGAACAGGTGAGACTTATGTGTTTGATGCTTCATGGGTACGTGTAAGAGAAGCTTCTATAAGCTATACCTTACCTTCAGGATTATTGGAAAAGACTCCTTTTGGCAGAGTAGAGCTAGGTATGAATGGTAGAAACCTTTTCTTATATGCTCCTAATTTCCCACACTTAGACCCAGAAAGCAATACCCTTGGGGTAAGTAATGCACAAGGATTTGAATTTAATGGTTTGCCTCAAACCAGATCTTACGGGGCGTTTTTAAGAGTTACCCTTTAATTACTGATAAGATGAAGAAATTAAAATATATAACAGCTGGACTATTGTCTGTATTCATGCTGGCTTTTAGTTCCTGTGATGAGTTTTTGGATGTAAACCAAAACCCAAACAGCCCAACTGAAGCACCAATTGCGCAGGTAATGACCAATGCTACGGTGAACACAGGATTTAGGAATGGAAGTGATTTACACCGCTTCACTTCCTTGATTATGCAGCAGTTTTCCGGGCAAAATTCACTGGGCACGCAAACTAGAGAGTATGAGCGCTATTTGATTCAGCCATCTGATTTAAATAACCTTTATAATTCTTTTTATGCCGATGCGCTGCCAGATTTGGAGTATATCATAAATAACAGTGCACAAAGTCCGCATTATACGGGCATAGCCAGGATATTGAAGGCTTACACCTATTCACAAATTGTGGATGTATGGGGAGACGTTCCTTTCTCTGAAGCACTTAAAGGAACTGCAAATGTGGCACCCAAGCTAGATGATGATGCTACTATCTACCCCGAGCTAATTAAAATGCTGAATGCGGGCATTGCTGATCTTAAGCAAACTTCTTCTGTTTTATCGCCAGGCAACAATGAAACCATCTATGGTGGTGACAGGACAAAGTGGGAAAAATTTGCTAATACTTTAAAGCTCAGGTTGTTTTTGAAGTATAGTGAAAAAGAGCCAGCTTTCGCTAAAGCGCAAATGGATGCTTTGATTGCTAGCGGTGGCCCATTCATGGCTTCAAACAGTGATAATTTCCAAATGTCGTTTGTAGATGCGCAATCATCTCAAAACTCAATTCACCAATTTGAGATTAGCAGACCTAGCACTTTTTTCCCGAATAAGTTTTTAGTGGATCTGATGAACTCAAGAAATGATCCACGTAGAGCCACTTACTTTACGCCATTCCCATACACTACCAATACTGCAACTGCTAATTATGTAGGTGCAAAAGCCGGTGATGACCAATCTATCAGGTACTCTAGAATGCATACATACCTTCGTGGCAACTTAAAAACACCTCTTACTCCTGTTGCGTCAGGTGCAGATGCTGGAGCTATTGTTGCAAATGCTGCTAACAATGCCGCCTATACAGGTGCAGCTCCTATTCGTATGCTTACATTTGCTGAGTATAACTTTATAAGAGCAGAGCATGCCTTGCGTTTTGGTGCAGGTGTTGCGGCGGCCGTACCTTTCTATGAGGCAGGTATAAGGGCCTCAATGGCTGATGCTGGAGTTTCTGCTGCTGCAGATGCTTATATCTTAGCTAATCCATTATTAACCGCAACTAACCCATTACAGCGTATCATTCAGGAGAAATATGTAGCCAACTATGGTGTGGCACTTGAGCCTTGGAATGATTGGAGAAGAACTGGTTTCCCAAATATCAGCCCAGTGCCTACTCCTTTGGCTAATGTTGATTATATTCCAAGATCTCTGTACTATCCAGAGGCAGAGACAAACTCTAACCCGAATATAACTCAGAAGCCAGATATGAAAGTGCGTGTGTTCTGGGATACCAGACAATAAGGTACTCTTACCATAAAACAAAAAGCCTTTCCAAAATGGAAAGGCTTTTTGTTTTATGGTAAGAGGTGAAAAGGAAATACTCTGCTTTGCTCTTTCTCTAGCATAGCTTGGCTTAGCTGGTCATTCTTCCTTTAGAATCTTTAGCTCTGTTTATTCTCAGATGAGCCCAATAAGATAACCTGAACAAAACAAGAGAGGCACCCCACAGGTGCCTCTCTTGTTTTGCCTCACTTTTCAAAAGAAAGGCTACTATCATTATAAGTAAATCAGCCTATTGATACTGAATGTACATTGGCTTTGGGTTAAGCGCCAGCACTTCTTTAGGCGTGTACAATTTAGAGCCGGGCTTCTTGGTGTCATTGTAATAGAAGATTTTGAAACCGGTATACTGCACAGGCTCTTTTTTGATATAAGCCAAATACGTACTCTTTTTCAGAACTCTATCACCCCAACCGTCCATGTGCATTACAAACTGCACGTTAGGCCTAAGCTTGATATTTTTGTAGTTAGTCACCATGCGCTGGGTGAAGCGGTGTATCACCAGAATCTTAGGCGGCAGGTTATACTTCACGGCTATATCATTCAGGAAATTGGTAGCGTAATTGATTTCACTGGCATCCAAAGTACCTATTTTTTTACCAGGAATGGCGCCGTTCTTCATGGCAAACTCCGGGTCAATGCCCAGGTGGACCTGCGGCAATTTCAGCCATTGTTCCAGGCGAGGCAACTCTGCTTCTACGGTACTGCGCCCTATCTGAATGTCAAGGAACACGATAGCGTTTCTTTTGGCAGCCCAGGCAATAACGGTATCGGCCAGGTGATCACTCATGCGCATACGGTAGGTACCGCTTTTCCCAGGGGCTCCCTGGGCGGTCACAAATACAAGGTGAAGTGCCGGTTGCACCGGAGTACTGGGGTCAGCGGCTTGCCAGGCTTTTACTTCGCCATCTAAGCGGGCCAGCATCTTGTCAGGGGCAATTTCTCCTAAAATACCCATCCGTTTTGAAAGCGGATTTCCATAATAGGCCACAATCCGCTTGTGCGGCAGAATAGCCCCTGGGTTATCGGCAGCCTCATCTTTTATTGGAGCCTCCGCGGGAGCGGCGGCAACAGAGTCACCTGCAGTGCTATCGGCTGGAGCTGGAGTGGCGGCAACCTTTTGGGTGGTGTCTGCCGTGGCGGGTGTATCACTGCTGGTGGTAGCTACTGCGGCTTGAGCGCCGTTTGTTTCATTACGCGTGCCCTCAGAGGTACAGGCGGAAAGCAAACCAAAGGCACACAACAACGGTAGAGTGGTGCCTTTCCTGATCATTTTAAAATTCATGTGGTACTAACTGGATTAATCAAAAGTGCGGATTTCCTCTTTAACGTCAGGAAGATAGGGGTTTTCATTTGCTTCTCCACAGAGAAAATGCGCTCAACTTAGTTTTCCCTTTTCACACGGCTGGTTTACTGCCAAGGTTACAGGAAGATGATTGTTTATAGATGAAACAGAGCCACTTTTCTAAAAAAAGCATCAAAACTTCGCATAAGTTTGTTTTGCTTTTACCAAGGGATTAATTCTTGCTTACTTGGCATCCTTTTCTGCGTATACAGTACCTTTACAAGAAACAAAGTGCTCCTTCCATGGAAAAGATTAACCGTATCCTGTTAATTGACGACGACGACATCACAAATTACATGAACAAGCGCGTGCTCAACAAAGCCGAGATTGCGCAGCAGATTGATGTAGTAACCGATGGCCAGGCAGCCTTGTCCTACCTCAGCGGCCCAGAACACCTGCAAGCTGAGTTTCCTTTAGATCTGATTCTGGTGGACATAAAAATGTCAGTAATGGACGGCTTTGACTTCCTAGAACGCTACCAGCACCTGGCCCCGGAGCGGAAAGCGAAGAAGCTTTTTGCGTTGTCTTCTTCGGCCAGCTTCTATGACCTGCACAGGCTCAAAGAATTTCCAGACGTGGACGGCCACTTGTCAAAACCGCTTACCCAAGCTGATGCCCTTCACCTGATCAAAGAACATTTCGGGACATCTGAAGGAAGCCCCACCAATATGCTAGATGATTTATAGTTTTCTGGTGAGATAAAGCGCCTGATTTAAATTAGCCCAAAAACAAAGCTTCCGCTTTTAACCCGTTTCTCAGAAAACAGGTCAAAAGCGGAAGCTTTTCTTCTTTAGGATAATGCCAGCTTATTCTCTGCCGCGGCGCTCAGGGGCTTTCAACGTAAACTCCTGCGAGGTTTTGTTTCCGTTGGTTTCAATCTCTACCATATATTTCCCCGGACGCAGGTACAACCGCTCATTTGCTGAAGGAGTCACCTTTACCGGATCGCCTCCTGTACGGCCCTGGTTCAGGGCTAGCTCATAGGCAGCTATATTGGCAGACTCTAACGTGAGGTCATAGGCCACGTAGTTCAGGCCGCGCTCGCTTTGGTCTTTCAGCTCCTTTAGCACTTGCCCTTTGTCGGTTTTCACGCGCACCGTAGTGGTACCAGCGGCATTCACATAATAAGGAACGGTTAATGTTGGAGTCACAGGCTCATTCCAAGCGCCAAACTTCTGTCCCCACCGCTCTGAATATTGCGGCGCAACAATCTGGAAGGCATGAATTCCTTTCTGCTGAACGGCTGGTGTTAGTTGCTGCAGATGCGTTACATTAGCGATGTACAGGGATCTGCCGTGCGTACCTACCACCAGATCATTCTCGCGCGGGTGAATGGCCAAGTCATGCACCGCTACCGACGGCAGCACATCCCCACCAAATGCCTGGAACGTCTGGCCTTTGTCTAGTGACACGTAAAGGCCATTGTCTGAACCCACGTACAGCAGGTTCGGGTTCTTAGGATCTTCCTTCACCACGTTTAGCGGCTCTTTTGGCAAATCTTTGCCGATTTGCTTCCAGCTCTTGCCGTAGTCTTGTGACACAAACAGGTAAGGCGTGAAATCATCCCAACGGTAGCCATTCAAAGTAGCATACACGGTGCCTTCGTTCTCCGCTGAAGCAGCCAAGCTACTGATCCACATGTCTTGCGGAAGCTTATCTGAAATTTTGGTCCAAGTGTAGCCTCCGTCACGGCTTATGTGAATGAGGCCATCGTCTGAGCCGGTGTAGAGCAAGCCAAATCTCTTAGGTGATTCTTCAATGGTAGTGAGGGTGCCGTAGCCTACATCGCCTTTGCGGCCACCTTTGGTCAAATCACCAGATAGGGCTTCCATGTTCTCACCTTTGTTTAACGAGCGGTGGAACTTGTTTGACCCGAAATACAGCACATCCTGGTTATGGCGCGACAAAAGAATTGGGCTTTCCCAGTTGAAGCGCAATGGGCGCTCCCCTAACTGGTGCTTAGGCTGAATAGACAAACGCTGCCCAGTGGCTTTGTTCAGGCGGTAATAGGCGCCGTATTGTGAGCCGGTGTACACGGTGTTGTTGTCGCGGTAGTCTACCTGCACCATCATGCCATCACCACCGCCTAGGCGTTGGTACGGGTAACGACCATTGTCGGTCCACCCGGAACTAGCCTGGTAGGTGCTGGGACCGCCCCAGACGCCGTTGTCCTGTAAGCCGCCGTACACGTTGTAAGGCTGCGCCATGTCAACCGTTACAGAGTAGAACTGCCCTACCGCCGGGGTATTCGCCTTGAACCAGGATTTGCCATCGTCATAGGTGATGTTGATCCCGCCATCGTTGCCGTTTACCAGGTGACCGGGACGCGTAGGGCTTACCCACAAATCTTGGTGGTCTGAGTGCACGTTATCACCTCCAATCTCCTTCCAGGTTTTACCGGCATCTTCAGATTTGAGCAACGGAACGCCCAAAATGTACACATGGTTCGCGTTCAACGGTGACACCCGGATTACCCCGAAATAATAGCCGTAGGTATAATACAGGTCATCTATGTAGCCCTCGTGGGTTTTCTTCCAGGTTTTTCCGGCGTCATCTGAGCGGTACACCTGGGCACCGGTCACCGGAGTTTCAATCATCATGGAGTTGGCATCTACCAGGAAATCTGATAAGGCCACCGGCCTGATTTTTTCGGAACTCACCATCTCCTTCACGCTTTTGGCCGTGTACTGGCGTGGGAAATTATTTTCCTCCAGGAATGTGTTAAGCGCCGCATCGTCCATTTTCAAAAGATCTTCCTTGGTGAAGTCTTTGAATTGCTCTTTGCGCAGTTTGTTACCTGTAGCCACGGCAGGTTTCACATCTTTGCGGAGGTCCTGGTTATCTACGCTGGCATATATGATGTTGGGGCTCTGCGGAAAAATGCTCAAGCCAATACGGCCAATCCCTTCGGTGGCCGGAAAGCCGCTGTTGCCGCCCGTGATGCGTTGCCAGGTATTGCCGCCATCGGTGCTCTTGAACACACCCGAGGTGCTGCCGCCTTCCACGAAGTTCCAGGCCCGGCGCTCACGGTGCCACATGCTGGCGTACAACGTATTGGGGTTAGAGGGGTCTACCACCAGATCCACGGCTCCGGTGTTATCATCGCCGCCCTTCAGGACGTGCTTCCAAGTGGTACCGCCATCGGTGGTTTTGTAGACGCCGCGCTCCGGGTTTGGAGAATACAAGTGGCCCAGCACTGCAACCCAGGCCGTGTTGGGGTCTGTGGGGTGCTGCATGATGCGGCCAATGTGGTGCGACTCCGGTAAGCCTTTGTACTGCCAGGTTTTGCCGCCATCGGTGCTTTTGTAGATACCCACGCCCGAGTAGGAAGAGCGGCTGGAGTTGGCCTCTCCGGTTCCTAGCCAGATGGTGTTGGTTTTCCAGTCTACGCTGATGTCTCCAATGGTGATCACGGTTTCATTGCTAAAAAGCGGCTCAAAGGAGATACCGTTGTTGGTGGTATGCCACAATCCGCCGGAAGCGTAGGCCACGTAAAAATTAGTGGGGTCCGCCGGGTTTACGTCCACGTCTACCACGCGACCACTCATCACCGTCGGCCCCACGTTACGGAACGGCAGATTGCTTACAATTGAGTTCTTCTGCAGTTGCAGCCGTTGCTCGTACCCTTGTAACCGAACTTTAGCGGGGGTGGCAGCAGGTTGTTTTTCTTTGTTTTTCTGGGCCACCGCCGGAAGGCTCAAAAGCCCCATCAGCATGAGTGGGTATAAGGGTTTGCGTAGCATAAAGAGCTGAGAAAGTAGTTTTGTTTGCAGTTTGCGTAGGTTTTAAAGTCTGAAAATAGAGGAAAAACGGGAGTTAACGAAACAAGCATTAGCTTTTGTTTCTGCCCTGGCCTAATAGACCCACAGTCCAAAAATGGAAGTGCCGTTTGAAGGGTGCTTTCTGAAAAACAGCCCCTAAATGGCAAAAAAAAGCAGCTCTTATAGCTTAGAAAGAATTGGCTGCCCGGTACCGTTGCGCATCGGCGGGGTACAGCGTCTCCGCGAATTTCAGAAGTGCCTGCCGGGTAAGGGCGGTATTTTCAAACATGCCCATATGGCCCACATGGCCCAGGAAATACGTCATGCTGTTCTCAGGCAAAGAGCACTGTTGCAGGGTAGCTTCTAAAGGCACTGCCGGGTCTTCTTTGCCTGCTATGAAGAAAACCGGCGTGGAAGTAGTTTTCAATACTTCGGTTCTGTCAACCCGGTCACGCATGGCCTGCAGACAGCCCAAAACAGTTTCCTGAGGCGTGGCTTTGCCGATGGCCTGCATCTTCTCAATGGCGTCTGCACAGGAAACCCGGTTGCTTTCAGCGAACAGAGGCGCCACAAACGTGTCCATGAACTTGTCTATTCCGTGTTTCCGCACAAAATCAACCGTCTTATCTCGGTATTCTTTTTTCTCTTCGGTGTCTGGCAGGGCACTGGAATGGAACAGGCACAGGCCATACAGCAACTCAGGGAACTGCTCGGCTATAGCTAACCCTACGTAACCGCCCATAGAATGCCCTACCAACAGGCATTTCTCCACTTCCAACGAAGTCAAGGTTTCCTGCACCTGCCGGGCTTGGTTTTCCATGGAGAAGTCATGCGTCATGGGGCTCTCTCCATGGCCGGGTAAGTCTACTGTGATAATCCGGAATTGGTGTTGAAGTGGCTTAGTGAAATCTGTCCAGAGTTCTTTGCTTTCACAGAACCCGTGCAGAAAAACGATGGCGGGGCCGGAACCGGCCTCGGTATATGAAAGCAAATTATTAGTCATAATGCAAGAGTAATTTTGACCTGTTTTACGAAAAGAAAGACCAATGCAGCCATGGTGCCTTTCATCGATTAATTAAAGTGCTGCCTTTTGTTGGCTTTCAGTTTGCTTTTCAGCCAGTGCTTTGGTCTTTTTCTTGAAGCTGCTTATGGACATGAGCCAGGTGATTAAGACTATAAATGGAGCTTTCTTGTGCAACTGCAGATGACTCACCAGTTCTGAAAAAGCAAAATCATGCCCTGCAATCATCATTTTAATGGGCACATACAGGTCTATCACCACATAAATTACCAGCACCAGTAAGAAGGATTTAATAAAGATTTTGATTTTATCTTTTATGGTTAGGACAGGTGCTGGCATGAAAAGGATGTTCTTTGGAAGGAAGATAGGTAATTGTTTGGTAGTAGCTTCCCGATGATCAGATAAGGTGGTTTTATCTTTGGGTGTAAAGCGAAAGAGCCTCCTGTGTTTTATCTCCTTTGAAGCTAATCTTAGAAGAAAAATGTAGTTTGCTGATGCCCCTATGGCGTGAAGGTTACTTCCATGCCTTACCGAGCCGTGCCGTACTTTTGGCCTGTTTCATTAAAAGATGGCAAAAACGACGTTGTTTTAGTGAATACAACCAATGTACATCTCTGTTTTCACCATAAAGGCGTTACTTGCAGAGTTCTTCAGAATACGCAGGGCAGAATCTGCACTTGCTTTCTTTTCATAGATTCCTGACACCAAAGCAATGGTTTTCTCACCAGCCTTCTTCTGGTACAAATCAAGGTATTCTAGGCTTAGGTGTGCATCGGGATTTCTTCTAGGAAAGTAATCTCCGGCAAACATTTCATCTTCGTTATCTTCTGGCAGAACAATCAAGGCCTTCTTGGCATCATAATAACGTCCCATGGTATCAATTGGCAGAGGTAAGGCTTTGGATAAGGCCAGCATCTTTTCCCGCAGTGGATAATAGGCCCTCCCAGTATCTGCAATGGTGACGTAGTAAGTAGCGTATTCTTCGTATTCATCACCTACTTCAACCAACTTACTTTTTGGCTCCACCTGACTGCTATCAACATTATTCGCAGAAGTGATAGTCATGGGTGTACTTGCCTCAACAACCAATGCCTTGGCTGCGTTTTCCTGCGCGGTTATAGAAACTTTCTGCACCGCGTTAGGCTCGCACGAAAACAGGCAAAGCCAAAGAGGAACATAAACAAATTTTTTCATGGGTAGATAGATCTACAGGAAAGATAGCAATTTGTATATAAATAGAAAGCCCTCTTTGGGGAGTACCAAAGAGGGCTTTCTATTTATTTGAAACAAGTAGTATTTACACCCGTACCGTCACATCCATCAATTCGCGTACAGCAAGCTCAATTCCTGCAGGGTCGAAGCCGCAGAGGCGGTGTAGTTCCATCTGAGAACCGTGTTCCACAATCATATCTGGAATGCCAAGGCGTTTTACTTGCGCAGTATAGCCATGGTCAGCCATGAACTCTAATACCGCACTTCCAAAACCGCCTTGCAGACAGCCATCTTCTACAGTAAGCACTTTGTCGTATTTCTGGAAGATATGGTGCAGCATTTTCTCATCCAAAGGTTTGGCAAAACGCATATCATAGTGACCAGGGCGCAAACCATCTAGCTTCAGGTTTTGGCAAACCTCCACCGCGTAGTTTCCTATGTGCCCGATGGTCAGGATTGCTACTTCTTCGCCTTCCTGAATAACGCGGCCTTTGCCTACTTCTATCGCTTCCAATGGAGTACGCCACTCTGGCATCACGCCTTCTCCACGCGGGTACCGGATGGTGAAAGGCCCCATGCCTTCCTGACTGGCGGTGAACATCAGGTTCCGTAGTTCTTGCTCGTTCATCGGCGAAGACACTACCATGTTAGGCAGACAGCGCATATAAGCAATGTCATAAGAACCGTGGTGCGTCTGGCCATCTGCCCCGGCAAAACCAGCGCGGTCAAGCGTGAAGACCACGTGTAGGTTCTGCAGGCAGACATCATGCACCACCTGGTCATAGCCACGCTGCATGAAACTGGAATAGATATTACAGAATGGCACCAAGCCTTGGGTAGCCAAACCGGCCGAGAAGGTCACGGCATGTTGCTCCGCAATTCCCACATCCAACGCTCTATCTGGCATGGCAGCCATCATGATGTTCATGGAAGAACCGCTCGGCATGGCCGGAGTTACTCCCATGATTTTCGGGTTCTGCTCAGCCATCTCCAGCAACGTATGTCCAAATACATCCTGGTACTTAGGTGGCTGCGGTGTGGTATGGTGTACTTTGTAGATCTCGCCAGTGACTTTGTCAAACAAGCCAGGCGCGTGCCACTTGGTTTGTTCTTTTTCTGCCAGGGCAAACCCTTTGCCTTTCACCGTCACACAGTGCAGGATTTTAGGGCCCGGTATCTTTTTTAGGTCATTCAGGACCAATGCCAGATGATTCACATCATGGCCGTCAATAGGACCAAAGTACCGGAACTTCAGGCTTTCAAACAGATTGCTTTGTTTCAGCAGGGTAGCCTTGATGCCGCTTTCTACTTTTGAAGCTATTTGCTGGGCATTAGGACCAAACTTGCTGATCTTACCCAGAATGTTCCAGATCTCATCACGCACTTTGTTGTAGGTGCGGGAAGTGGTGATATCAGTTAAATATTCTTTGAGTGCGCCCACGTTGGGGTCAATGCTCATGCAGTTGTCATTGAGCACCACCAAAAGATCGGCATCAGTGGCACCAGCGTGGTTCAAAGCCTCAAAAGCCATGCCCGCAGTCATGGAGCCATCGCCTATCACAGCAATATGATGGCGGTCAAATTCCTTTTTGTATTGTGAGGCCATGGCCATACCCAACGCCGCCGAAATAGACGTACTGGAGTGGCCTACGCCAAAGGCATCGCACTCGCTTTCTTTTCTTTTAGGAAAACCAGAAATGCCGTTGAGTTTGCGGTTGGTATGAAACACATCTCTGCGGCCGGTCAGGATTTTATGTCCGTAGGCCTGGTGCCCCACGTCCCACACCAGTTGGTCATAAGGCGTATTGAACACGTAGTGCAGGGCTACGGTCATCTCTACCACCCCTAAGCTCGCCCCGAAGTGCCCCCCGTAAATAGATACATTGTCAATGATAAATTGCCGCAATTCCTGGCATACCTGCAACAACTGATCTTCAGACAGTTGGCGCAAATCAGCTGGCGAATCAATTTTGGCCAGCAGTTCTCCGGGTTCAATTATCATAGGAATGCACGTGGGGTGAATATAAATGCAACAGCGTCTGTATTATAAAGTTTTGACTATATACGTAGGCGCATAAAGTCAAAAGGTAAAATTAAGGAAATTTTCTTTGTACCGGCTCTTTTTGTCTTTACCAGCTACCACATTCCTATAGGATTTTCTTGAAATATCCACAATTTCAGGCATTCTATAGATGTGCTATAAATATTCCGTATTTATACGGCAGGCAAACCCATATCCCTTCCTAATTTCATCTAACTTCCAACTACTCAGAATGTATTCACCTTTTTAAAGGTAATTTCTGGAAATCACCTTTAAAAGAGGTTCTTCGGGAGTAAACGTTGGCGGATGGCATTACTTATGTGTAATTTTGAATTTTAAACCAACCCCGTACTGCCACACGTGAGTTTCGAAATAAAGCTGTCGCTCTTTGAGGGCCCGTTTGACCTCCTGCTTTTCTTCATTGAACGCGACGAGCTGGACATCCATGATATTCCTATCTACAAGATCACCAATGATTTTGTGGGTTATATCCGGCAGCTGGAAACTATGAACATGGAGATAGCCAGCGAGTTTATTCTCACCGCGGCCACGCTCATGCGGATCAAGGCCAAGATGTTGCTGCCCCGTTTTGAGAAAGACGAGGAGGGTAATGAGATTGATCCGCGCCAGGAACTGGTACAGCACCTGTTGGAATATAAGCGCTACAAAGAAGTATTGGGCGACCTCAGTTTGCTGGAAGATGTACGTCTGCAGCAGGAGAACCGCGGCAACATTGACGAAGAACTGAGCAAAATTGCCGCTAAACACCAATTGGAGTACGAGCTCAAAGACCTGAACCTCTACCATCTCATGCAGTCTTTCCATAAGGCCATGCAGCGGTACGAGGAAGAGCAGAATCGCCCCAAGCACACGGTGGTCACCTACCCTTACACCATAGATCAGCAACGCACCTACATCAAGAATAGGGTTAGCGCACAAGGCATAGTACAATTCACCGACTTGCTTGAAGCTTTTCCTGACAAAATTGGATTAATCTTCAACTTTCTGGCTATCTTAGACCTGTTGCAACTTAATGAAATTGGGTTGGAAATTGGCGATGGGTTCAATAATTTCCGTATTGTGCCTTATACTGAAAACCAGCACCTCACTATTACTGACAATGGATCTGAATCGTAAGAAACTCCTCTCCTACTTCACGCCGCAGCGTATCCTAATTCCGGTAGTGATTGGATTGGCGGCTATCGGGTACATGTTCTACCGGGACAGCGCGGAGATGGACCTTTCACCGCTCTACAATGCCAAGCCTTTCTGGATCATCATGACGTTTGTGGTGCTGCTGGTGCGTGACCTGGGATACATTTACCGCATCAGGTACGTGACAGAGAAATACCTGAACTGGCGCAAGAGCGTGGAAGTAATCATGCTGTGGGAGTTCGCCTCCTGCGTCATGCCCTCCGTGGTGGGTGGCTCTACAGTGGCAGCCTTTATCCTGAACAAAGAAGGCCTGAGTTTGGGCAAGTCTTTGGCTTACGTGATGGTCACTGCCATGATGGACAATCTATACTTTATCATTGCCGTGCCGCTCGTTTTCCTGCTAACTGCTGGCAATATTTTCCCGGAGGTGTCTGCTATGGAATTCTCAGTAACGCAAAGCTTGGAGATTGCTTTTGGCATCAGTTACCTGCTCATTGCATTCTACGCCTTCTTAATGGCGTATGGCCTCCTAATCAACCCTGTGGCGGTAAAGCGTATTTTCCTGAGGGCTACATCTTACAAACTTACCCGCCGCTGGAGAGCGAGTGCCTATAAAAACGGGAACGAATTGGTATGGGCTTCGCAGCAGTTGAAAGGCAGCACTTTTGGCTACTGGGCCAATGCCGCACTTAGCACCGCCTTCGTCTGGACCGCCCGTTATTTTGTCATCAACTGCCTCATTGCCGCCTTTACTGACATCAGCTTCCATGACCACGTGCTTATCTTCTCACGCAACATGGTGTACAAGATTGTACTGTTGGTAGCGGTAACTCCAGGAGGTGCCGGTATTGCCGAGGTAGCTTTTCCTACCTTCTTCGGGCAGTTCCTGGGCCGTTTTACTACCGTTATTATTTTGCTTTACCGAGTAGTAACGTATTATCTGTACCTGATCCTGGGTTCTTACTTCCTGCCGCGCTGGGTATTACGCGTATTTGGTGAGCACCCCGAAGAAGAAGAGAGCTTGAGTTTAGCGCCTGTTTCCGAGAAAAGAGATTAAAGCCGAAACTCTAAGAAAGAGAAACCAAACAGCAAAGGGCCGACATACAAACATGTCGGCCCTTTGCTGTTGCTGAAATTTACCTGCCTATAAAACTTAATTTTGCTTACCAATAATGATTTTGAAGGGAATGGTGTACTTCACTGGCACAGGCACTCCATTTTGTGTACCCGGCTTCCATTTGGGCATAGTACCAACAACACGAGCTACTTCTGCAAAGATGTCAAGATGTAGTGATTCTACGCTTTCTACATTGCTAACTGTTCCGTCCTTTTCCACTATAAAAGAAACTATTTCTTTTCCGTTGATTCTAGCTTTCCAGACAGCTTTAGAAGGCTTGAATTTTCTAGTCATAAAAGCAAACATCGCCTTCTGGCCGCCAGGAAACTCAGGCAAAATTTCAATTGGCTTAACAGCAGTAGTATCATCTTGCTTTCCCTCTTTCCTGTAGCTTTTCACCCCTGCCTCTACCCTAACCGGCAGCTTGTTTTCCTTTGGGGGAATTGGACATGAATATCCATCGCCGTAGGCGCAGGATGGATTGTAGGCTTTGTTGAAGTCTAGCCAAATGCTGTCCTTTCCCATAGGAATGGTGAAGTCAAGATAACGCCCAGTTTCATAGGTTTCTCGACCAGTGGTAGCGTCGGTGAAAGGAATGAACAGGTAGCTCATGTATTGGGGTTGCTTCATGAGTTCCTGGTTTTGGTACACGCTTAGCTTGAGGGGCTGGCCTTGTAGCTTGAAACGCAACTCACCGTACTTCACATATTCAGGAGTACGGGACATTCTGAAAATAGCTTCCTGCGCGGTGCGCTCAAATTTCGCCTTTACCCGGTACGCTTCCTCCACCGGGAAGTAGTCTAGCCCTTTGAAGTGAGTTTTTGCTTCTGCCGACAGGGGCGAATGCTCATCAAACTTGAACACGCTGTCTTCATGAGTTCGGTGCCTGGCGATCTCTTCTTTGTACTGCGTGGGCGTTATTTGTTGCGCTACCGTTAGAAATGGTAAAGAGAGCAGAAGGAACAGGAAAAACGTTTTCATAAGGATCAGAGATTCTACCAAAGGTATAAATTTCTGAAGGCTTGTTTAGAGCTTATTCTTCTAAATTAGGCCCGAAATGGTGGACGGCACCCTCTAGTGAAACTCGTATTCAAACTGCATGACCTTTTTGACTTTACCTTTTTTGTCGCTTTCCACGCTTTTAACTAAATGCCCTTGGGCATCATACGCGTGCGAATACTTGGTCACCAATTTTCCATCTTCCCCCCTGATTGTTCGCTCTATCTCCTTTCCATTATTGTTATAAACAAAGTTTTCGATGGAGATGGTTTTGGGTTGTTTGGCTCCACTTACTGAGGAAATGATGTGTGATACCAGCTTTTGGTCATTCAGAAGCACCCTTTGCTCTGCCACCAACTTACCAGAGGTTGTTTCCTCCCTGATCACGTACCCATTTGCCAATTCTTCCCGCTTGACGAGGGTTTTCACCGGTGCATCAGGAAGGGGTTGTGGTACGGGCGGTGTTCGCTTGGGCCGACTAGGGGACAGCCAAGCTGACCGGGCGTTTCTTGGCATAGGACCCGGAGTATCTTCTAAAGGGGCTGGGTAATTGGCATAGGCATCATGTTTTAGTGGCTGGCCAGCAGATGATGCCTCCTGCTGTTGGTCTTCTGAGTCGCCACCCATCACTTTCATGGTTCCATCAGGTTGGTAAACCAGCGTTTTACGTACCGCACCATGCTGATCAAATTCATACCCTACCTCGTTCTTATAGCGCTCCTTGTTCACGATGTGTAAACTAGTTTTCTTCAGGAAGGAGACAGTATTACTGCCTCCGGCATAAGTATACTCTTGCACGACAACAGAGGAGTCCACCCCGAAAATAGATTCTGAATACATGTAGCCCACCTCTTTTTGCACCCGCGATAACGTATCAAAATAAAGTTCTTTAGTCAAAGTGAAAGGACGCATTTTCTTCAAACCTGCCTCACTGGAGAAGGTGCGTACTACTTTGACCTTCTCTGTTTTCCCTGGGTCATTACTTACCTGAATCGTATCTGCTCCTGCCTGCCCAAAACAGAACACCTGCAGAGCCAGTGTGAGTACGGCCAAAAACAGAGGATTATTTCTAAAAGACTTCCTAAACAGATGGGTCATTTCTTTTTGTACCATAGCTCACTTCATTCTTATGGTGTAGGGGATTGTATACGTGTAGGCCACTGGCTTTCCGTTGATGACAGCAGGTTTCCATTTGGGCATAAGCCGGACAACCCTTAGTGCTTCTGCGTCTACTCCTCTTGAAAGGGATTCAACGATCAAAGGATCTGACACTGAGCCATCTTCTCCTACTACAAATGAAACGCGCACGGTGCCATTTATCTTGTTTCGCATGTCGTTTACAGGTATTCTGAAATGGGAACCTAGAAAACGGAACATGGCCGCTTCCCCGCCCGGGAATTCTGGTTTACTGCCAGAGTCCAGGCTACCTGCTAGTCTTAATGAATCAATAGAGAGCAGATGCTCTTTTTTAAGAATATATTGAAGGATCCCTTCTTTACTCCCGAACACAGCCTTATCAAAGTTCAGCTTTTCCATCTCTCTTAGCGTCATCAGGAAAGGCCATGATTCACCGTCTTGATTCACTTTTGAGTCAATCAAACCGCCGTTCTGCGGATGATACAGTTTTCTTTTCCTAACCACTCCATTCTCATACTCTCTAACCAGAACCTTTTTCCCATCGGCCTGCAGAAATTGCCATTGGCCTGTTTTCTTGCCATCTTTCCACTGTCCTTCCAGCAGCAGGTTCATGTAAGCATAACCTACTCTTACTCTGCTGGTGGTTTCCAAATTGCCCGTGCCGTCTTTGATTAACTGCTGCCCCAGAAAGTTGTAGTACTCCAAAACCCGGTACTCCTGGTCAGGCAAAAACTCCACGGTTTGCAGCGGCTTGCCGTCTGGATAATAGAACTTCCATATTCCAACCGGCTGATTTTCTTTGAAAGCTCCTTCTCTGGCTACTTTCTTCTCTGGATGCAGCGCTTGAAACGGGCCTTCTTTACCAGCTTCAGCATAGGTAAACTGCTGGTACAACTGCCCGTCTGAAAGATAATCCGTAACGGCACCTCTGAACACGTATGCTACGGTATCTAAAGAGGCCACCCGAGTAAGGGCAGCCTTCTGCTTGATGGTGATCATAAGGTTTTGGTCATAGAAAATGGTGACCGGCACCACCTGCGCGGTAGCCTTATGCTTTTGAAGCACACCAGCTATGACCAGTAAAAAACAGATAAGACGAGTTTGCATGCGGGGGAAGGTTATATGGATTACAGATTGAATAACAAGTTTATTATTTAATTTCTGATAGAAAGTATATTGGCTTTGAGTATAGTTTGGCAAAAACGGGCTTAAACCACTACCCTTCCACCCTTTGGTTTTTAGAGCCGAAAGCCTGCAGAAGCAGCAAGGCCGTTCCAGTTTTATGCTCTCTGGTAAAGCAGAAAGTCAGGAACGTGTTTACAGCCCGTTTCTGGAAATCAGACTTAAAAGATTTTTCTGATTTCAAGATAAGATAAGTTAGTTTCTACAGAAATGAAAAAGTACCAGTGATAATACTTCTAGGCTAAACATTACAGCTTAGATGCTGGTTACCAAGACATGCTTCCGTAAAGGCCTGCTTTTAATAAGCACAGTAGACAAAACACACCTCTTTACGTATTTAGTAAGACCCATCGTACTTTTTCGCTCTCAGAAAAAGCATTCGCTCACTCCTCTCGGTATTTGCAAACTCCAACTTTAAGAATGGAATCTATGGCAACAATTTCACCCCAAAGCATTGGCATTAAGTACGCCATCTTCTCCGCCATTGCGATGATCATCTACTACTTGACCATCAACCTATTGGGGTTACAAAACAGTGATGTTATTCGCTTCGGCAGCAACATCTTCATTTTCATAGCCGTCATACTGGCTATCAACACCCTTAGAAAGCACTATGATGCTCTGCATAGGGAGCCTCCTTACTTGCCTGGGCTGGCCATTGGGTTTATAGTGGGTTTATTAGGCGCAGCGCTATACGCAGGCTTTATCCTTGTTCATGCTATTTTCATCAATCCTGGCTATGCCGGCGTGCTTCAAAACCAAGATTACTTTGGTTTCCGGTTGCCGCTCTTGATGGTGATGGGCTCTGTGGTTATCTTGGGCACTGCTGTGGGCGCGATGACTAGCTACATTCTCATGATGGCCTTTGACAAATCTGGTGGACAGCCTGACAGCGCCAGATATCAACCCTCAGGAATTATAAATAAAAAGTAAGCTTTCCAATTTGCAGTGAAGCCATCTGCCCGTAAACAGAAGCTGAAAAACAGCTCACAAAAAAACGCCTGACTTTGCAGCCAGGCGTTTTTTATGGTTGAATGAGATTAACATTTGAGTTTAAGAAGCAATAGCCATGAGTTAACAACAGAGAAACGGCTCTTTAGAAAAGCATTCTTTAGCTATAATACAATGGTTATTACCGAATTACAATTCTATAGGGCACAGTACATCTAACATTCACAGGCTTACCTTTTAAAATACCTGGGTTCCAAAGAGGCATGTTGGCAACCACTCTCATTCCTTCCGCATCAATACTTGGGTATAATGACTTTACTACTTCTATGTCTTTAGTTGTTCCATCGGGTCTTACGACAAAGCCTAGAACTAACTCACCATTAATCCCAACCTTTTTAGCGTCTTCTGGAACTCTAAATTTATCTCCTAAAAACTTTAACATTGCCCTATGACCTCCCGGAAACTCAGGCCTCTTATCCAAGCTGTCTTTCTCTGTATAAATAATGCCGGAGTTGTCCTGCAATATTAAATGTTCTTTTCGCAAAATGTATTTTAAAGCTCTTGCTTTTGTTCCCAATGCTTGGCTTACATCCATTTTTTCTCTGTATTCAGCCAAATTAAAGAAGGGGAAGGATTCTGCTCTCTGGGTGTTATACTCTCCTTCTATTGTCTTCCCGGTTACATCATAAGACTCTCCTCTTCTAAACTCACCCTTATCAAAATACTCAACCAAGTATTTTACATTCTTTGTTCTTGATACTTCCCATCTTCCATGCTTCACCCCATCCTTCCATTGGCTTTTGATATTTATGATATTTATATAAATACCCCATCTTGTAACCACTGTTGTGTTCCAATCTCCGGTTCCATCTTTTAACAATTGATTCCCATTTTCATCAAAGTACTGTTTTACACTAAACTTGCGATTAGGCAAAAACTCTATCACCTGCTCTAATTTGCCATCTGGATAATAATACTTCCACACTCCACTTGGATTATCTGCAAAGTATTGCCCTTGGCTTTCCAGTTGTTTATTAGGATAGAACTGTTTAAAAGCACCATCCTTTCCAGATATTTTATAAGAGACACGCATTGCGGTACTACCGTCCACAAAATCATCCTTTACCAGACCTACAAATGAATTCTTCACAGAATCCATAAAAGCATTTCGAATTATAAAAGCTTTCTCTTTGGTCGTAACTTTAGAATCTTCATCATAAAAAATCGTAAAAGGCACCACATGCCTTGGATTTTTTCGAACGGAAAGATTGCTTGCCCCTAGCAGAAACACACTGAACAGGAGCATGAAATAGAACAAAGGTAAAGTTAGCTTCATAGTTGACGCATTTAGTATAACCCACTCTAAATTAACTAATTACTAATATTAAAATAAGCAATTCTCAAAAAACACCCCACAAAAAAACGCCTGACTTTGCAGTCAGGCGTTTTTTCTATGTTTTCTCTAAAAGAGCTTAGAAACGCTCATCAGCGCCAAAGAAGAATTCACCTTCAATTTGGGCATTCTCATCAGAGTCAGAACCGTGCACAGCGTTGGCTTCTACAGACTTCGCGTAGATCTTTCTGATGGTTCCCTCCTCAGCCTGGGCTGGGTTAGTGGCACCAATCAAGGTACGGAAATCAAGAACCGCGTTTTCTTTCTCCAGGATCATGGCCACAATGGGTCCTGAGCTCATGTATTTTACCAGGTCGCCGTAGAAAGGACGCTCTTTGTGTACCTCGTAGAACTGACCGGCACGCTCTTCAGTAAGACGGGTCTTTTTCATGGCCACTACTCTAAAGCCAGCTTCTTCCATCATTTTGGTGATACCGCCAATGTGGTTATCCTGTACGGCATCTGGTTTGATCATGGTGAACGTTACGTTTCCAGCCATTTTTTCTCTTTCGTTAGGGAGTTAATTAGATTTTTCGCGGGCAAAATTAACATACTTTGGCCCAAAACCCATTTTGTACGGCAAAAATACCGAACCGGTAGGTAGTTCATTGATTTTATTTGGTTTGTACTTTTATTCTTCAGAATTTTGCAGCTTGTATCCGCTATTTTTTCAAGCGGACTGTGAGTATACAATGCAGCAAATCAACGAGCTAAAGGAGCTTTTACAGTCTCCTAAGAAGATCATGATCACCACGCACCATAAACCGGATGCGGACGCTTTGGGATCTTCACTAGGATTGGCTGGCTACCTTAAGAAAAAAGGGCACCAGGTTCAGGTAATCACCCCATCAGACTACCCCTCTTTCCTTAACTGGATGAGTGGCAATGAAGAGGTGTTGGTATACAGCCATAAAACCGATGCCCAGGCCCAGCAAATCATAAAAGAAGCCGATGCCATTTTTTGCTTAGACTTCAGTGCCCTTAGCCGGATCAATGAACTGGGGAATTACATCCAGCAGGCTACCGGTACCAAAGTACTCATTGACCACCACCTTCAGCCCGAGCACTTCGCAGATATCATGTTCTCAGACACTAACGCCGCTGCCACAGCGGAAATCGTGTATGAGGTGATACGGGAACTAGGAGATGAAGCGTTGGTAGATGTGGAGATTGGTGAATGTCTGTACGCTGGCATCATGACTGATACGGGTTCTTTCCGTCATTCAAGCACTACGCGCAACGTGCACATGATCATTGCAGACCTGCTCCACAACGGCATTGACATCTGCAAGGTACACCGCAACATCTATGACAGCTACTCTGAGTCGCGCCTGAGGTTCTTAGGGTACGTGCTTAAAGACAAGCTCATGGTAGTGCGGGAATACAACACCGCCTTTATTGCGGTCACTGCTGAGGAATTGAAAGCTTACAACTCCCAGACCGGTGATACTGAAGGCTTGGTAAACTTTGCCCTTTCTATTGAAGGAGTACGGTTTGCGGCCCTGTTCATTGACCGCACAGAGGCCGTAAAGATATCTTTCCGCTCTGTGGGAGACATCTCAGTAAATGAGTTTGCACGCGCGCACTTCAACGGAGGCGGCCACAAAAACGCCGCGGGTGGGATCTCCTATTTACCGCTGAACGAAACAGTAGATAAATTTGTGAGTCTATTACCGCAGTATACAGAACAACTAGTAAACTAAACCCTTAAAAGACGCTTTCATAACCTAAAAACAATGTTAAAAAAATCTCTTTACATACTGCCAGCTATGGCGGTTGCCTTTTTTTCTTATTCTTGCAAGAACTTAGGCAAGGATGAATTTGTAAAAGCCCCTTCTGGGTTAGAATACAAGCTGTATTCTCAAAACAAAGAAGGCGAATACGAGCTTAAAGAAGCGAAACACGATACTACGTCTGCTGCTTACAAGGCTAAGCTTGACAAAGTGATGAGCTTTGAAATGGAGTACCGCAACGCCAAGGACTCTTTGTTGTTCAGCACCAAAGATAATGCAATGCCAATCCAGATTAAAATGGTGGCGTCTCCAAACAAAGGAAGCATTGAAGAAGCATTCCTGATGTTGGACAAAGGCGACAGCGCTGTATTCAGAATCAACGCTGATACCTTATTTGCTAAAACGTTCAGAAGCCCACTTCCTCCATTCATTGAAAAAGGCAGTTTCCTGACCTTTTTCGTGAAAGCGATCAACTTGCAGACTGAGCAGGAAGCCATGGCCGACTATCCTAAAATGATGGAGCGTCAGCAAAAAGAGATGGAAGCCCGCGCCGCCAAACAGGGTCCGGTTGACGAAAAGCTGATTCAGGAGTACGTAAAGAAAAACAATCTTCAAGTGCAGAAAACTCCTTCAGGCGTGTACTACGTAGTTACCCAACCAGGTACTGGCCCTAACGCCACAGATGGTAAAGTGGTAAGCGTGAAATACAAAGGCACCCTGTTGAACGGCAAAGAGTTTGACTCTTCTGAAAAATCAAACGGTGGTAAACCTATTGAATTCCCGTTAGGTCAAAACCAAGTAATCAAAGGCTGGGAAGAAGGCATCAAGCAATTCAACAAAGGCAGCAAAGGCACCTTGTTGATTCCTTCTCCGCTAGGTTACGGCTCAATGGCACGCGGTGCTGAGTTACCCGCTAACTCTATCCTGCGTTTTGATGTGGAACTGGTGGATATTAAAGATGCCCCAGCCGCTCCTGCTGGCCCTCAAGGTCCTGCAGGCCCAGGCGGTCCTGGTTTATAATACTAAATACTTATGCAACAGTTACTAAAGAGAAGCGCGTTATGGCAGTTATTACTGGCCTTTAGCTTCCTTCTCGGGCTTACTTCTTGTGGCGACGAACCAGATCCGTATGATCCCTACGCCAACTATGATTATGAAGCCCAGGCAAAAGCCGATGATGCGATGATTCAGGCCTATTTTAAGGCTAACAACATCACAGACACTGTAAAGACCGCCTCAGGCTTGTACTACAAAGTACTGAAGCCTGGAACCGGCGCAAAACCGGTAGCGGGTCAGAAAGTGAGCGTGCATTACATTGGGAAACTGGTGCAGAATGAGTACGTCTTTGATTCTTCATGGAAAAGAGTTTACCCGTTTGAATTTCAGGTGGGTGCCGGAAAAGTAATCAAAGGCTGGGATGAAGGCTTGCCCCTTATGCAAGAAGGAGAAAAAGCCATTCTGTTTATCCCTTCTCACTTAGGATATGGCCCTGTAGGAAGTTACCCTTCCATCCCAAGCGGTGCTCCTCTTATGTTTGAGGTTGATTTATTAGACATCTTGTAGAACAAGGTTCTTCAGACCAAAAAGAAAGGCTGCCCTTCACAGGAGCAGCCTTTCTTTTTGTATCACTTGTAGAATATCGTAGACCTATTCACTTAACACTTCTGACAGAACGGGCAAAGACCTGATCTCGCCTAATTGGTCAACGTGCAGTTGAAAGTAGCGCACCAACAGGCTTAACAACTCCCGTCGGATTTTCCCATTGGGCAAATTGGCTCCTTCACCCTTTTGGATAACTTCTGTTAAATACGGTTCCAATTGCTGCAACTGCATCAGGCTATTCCCCAAAGCCGGTGCACCACCTGCTTCAAAAGCAACTTGAGTAATAAGTTCGTCGGCTGAAGAAACTCCAAACCCCAGATAACCGCCTAATTGCAGTAGAAAGATCAGGTGGAAGTTCTCAAACCCGGTTTTCAGCTCGTCAAACAACTGAATGGAATTGTGCAGGAACTCAAAAAGCTGCCTGTTTTCTTCTTCTTCTCTGATGGTTCTGGAAACCACCTCTGACAGAAATAACAGAATACTGCTTTTCCTGATATCGTAAGGCACGGTACTGAACTGGTAGCTGCATTTGTATTCAGAGATGCGAGTGAGCCCTCCTTTTCCAGATGGGTACACCACCATGTCCAGCAAGGTAAAAGGCTGAAATAAGGCTATACGTGACGCACTTCCCTTCTTCCTGACGCTGTTCACAATGTAGCTCTGCAATCCTAGTTCTTCGGTGTAGATGCGAACAATGATGGAAGACTCTTTGAATTTGATAAAGCTCAGGACAATGCCACGGGTTTTTACCAGCATAGAATGGTTGTAATGTCTGATTCCTCTTACGCAGGAAGGTATGTTCTTGGTACTGAAAGTAACGGAGGCATTCTATTATCAGAACCATTCAAATAGTTCTTATTGAATGGCAATCTTAGTCATACACGTTTGTGCCCCATCTCCAGATGAGGCCAACACCAGGTACACGCCTGGTTTAGCTTTGCGTCCGTTGTAATCACGCCCATGCCAGGCAAACGTGCCGCCAGCGGATTTTCCTTCAAACACCAGAAATCCTGCAGCGTCAGTAATCTTCACCCACCCATTATTCGGGACTCCAGAAATACCGATGTTTCCAGAAAATCCCACCCGAACGGGATTGGGAAAGACTTGCAAACAATTCTTGTTCACAGTTTCAGTACGCGTAGCAGTACCTCTGTACACCGCGATTCCTCCCTCGGTACCGATCAACACCTCCCCCGTGGAGGGTTCAACGGATATGTCTCTTATTCTATCTGAGGGCAATGGACTGTTCCTGGTTGTGAAGTTGTGAATCATTTCTTCGCCGGTCTCATTAAAAAGCCACAGCCCAGTATCGGTACCTATCCATTTCCGATTGCCACCGTCTACAGCAATGCTTCTGATGATTTGTCCTTGCAACAAGGGCCGACGTTCATAAATAGGTAAATAAGCTCCGGCATAAGTTGAAGTGAAAATATCTGGGGTACTGCTGAAAACAGCCACTCCATTGTTAGTACCAGCCCAAATTTCCCCTTGCAAGTCCACGGCCAAGGAAAACACCTGCTTCCCGGGTAAGCCACCCTGTCCTACTCCGCCAATGTATTTATATTTCTCTGTGACATCATCGTAGACAATCATGCCGGCATCGGTGCCGTTGGTACTAATGGTCACCCATTTGTAGCCACTGTCATCTACCACCACCTTGTCTAACCCGCTGCCTAAGCTGTAGCCGTTGAACGGATGCGACTTCCAGGTGCCATCTACTTTCAATTCATACAATCCGGCGGCATTGGGCAGTTGATTTCGGTTGGTGACCCAGACGCTTCCAGCAGGGTCAATGGCTAAGCCCGGTACCCGTATAAAGTCACGGTCACTTGCGTTGATGGCGCTGAGCAAGGGGCTATTGGTGTTGTTATACAGTTTCACTTGATCTAGCCCGCCCCACTCCAGTAAACCCGATCCGTAACTGGCTATGTATAATTTTCCGTTGACCGGGTTTCTTCGAGCCATGACAAGATCTCGGGCATTGCCCGGAAACTGACCGCCACTGGCAAAACCATAACTGTTCCACTGCCCATTCTGGTATTGGTAAAACCCAGCCACCGAAGAACGCTGCAGGTAACCTTGGCTGTAACCTCCCCCCAAAACCGTGAACAGACCTGGTTCAGCATACACGCCAAACACATCCACATAAGCGGGCCCGTTGGGAACAAGGGCTATTGCTCCGGCAGAAGTTACCTGCACCAGTCCACGCTCATAACTTGCGGCCCAAAGTCCACCGCTTCTTGCGGGAATAGCCATGCGCAGGTCCTGGAAAAGCGGCTGAACCATACGGGAGGCTTGTCCCGAAGAGGAAACTTCCACCACCTCCTGCGCTCCGGTAATGACCAGCCTTCTTCCGTTTGTCTCCATGGCCCTAAACTGGTCATCTTGAGTGGAGAAAGAAGCCTTGTTCCAGGAAACACCGTTAAAACGGAAAATTCCTTCCTCGTTGATTCCTACATATACCGCATCGCCAAAGGCCACAATAGTTTTGGTTGCCTCTGAACTCAACCCGAAAGGAAGCCCTTGGGCAGAACCAAACCGGCGCCAGCTTCGGTAATCAAGCAAATTGGCATTGTTCAGGTTAGCGCCCATTACGCCTTCAGAAGAAGCAATGTACACGCTGTCATTCAATACGGTGGAGGCATACACCTGCACAGCCTCGCCCTGAGCGCCCAGGTTGCTGTATGTATCTTTTATCTCCCGCTTTACCAAGTCTACCACCACCAACCCGAACGAGGTAGACAAGTACGCCTTTTTATTGTGGGTGTACAGGTGATAGATAGCTTTGGCCCCGGGCATGGGCTTCCGCAGCAGCTCGGTGAGGTTATGCACCTTCCCGTTTGTCAGGAGATCAAGGTTGGTGTTTTCATACGCTACCACTAAAGTAGAAGTGGCCGAATCAAAGGTAAGGGTGTTTAGATTAATATCGCTGAAGCCATCGGTGCGGGAAAGGGTCTGGAGGGAATTGTCTTCTTTGAGGTATCTAAAGAAGCCATCCTCAGTGGCGACGTAAACCGAGGAAGGAGTTTCCGCGACTGCTTTAGCCCGATGGTTAGGCACGTGCAGCTGCCAGGTGCCCAAGGGCAGGCGGGAAGTTTGGGCATGAGTGAACAGGGTCCAGGTAAGACTGCACAGAACCACTACATACCTAACTATCCTTGATGTCCTCATTTTAACTCTACCCTGATTCAACTCGTTTTGTGCGTAGTTTATCTAAAACACACCTAAAACGAGCCCCTTACTTTTTCATTATAACGCCTAAAATTGTCTTCAATGCAGCACCAGCATGGAGCAGATTCCGGTGACCATAATGCCTTTACATATCCAGCTTAAACGTGCGTATTCTTTTTTCCTGTCGGCAGTGATGATTTGCCTTATCAATACAAACGTGGGCAGCACCACTCCTATAAACAGATACCCTACAAACAACGGCTCATTTAACCGCTTCAACATCACAAAGCCTGTAAAGATCAGAAAGAAGCCCACCAACAGGTACAGAATCCATTTGGTCTGCGGAATTCCTAATACAATAGGCAAGGTGCGGCACCGGAAAGAGGCATCGCCCTGTACATCTTCCATGTCCTTGATGACCTCCCGCACCAGGGAAATGAGGAAGGCGAACACCCCGTAAGCCCAGGCAGCCAAAGAAGGTTGCCCCGCCTGTAATGGTACTACCAACACCATAACTGCTGCCAATAGTGCAATCGTCAGGTTTCCTACAAACGGGCGTTTCTTAAACTGTGCCGAATACCCCCAAAGTAGCAACGCTACCCCCAACAGCACGGCCCCAATTCGCCAACCAATGATAACGCCCAACAATACCCCTGCTGCCGACAAGTAAAGGTGAATCATCATGGCCTTACGACGGGTCAGGAACTTGCCCACCACTACCCGTTCAGGTTTGTTGATGCGGTCTATCTTTACGTCATAATAATCATTGATAATGTACCCCGCCGCGGCAATGCAAAGAGTTGCCACCACCAGAACAGCGAAGGGCCACGACAAAGACTGCAGCAGCGAACGCTCTGGGAATACCAGGCACTTGCGCACCAGCAGCTGGGCCAGCAGCATAATGATAAGGTTTGGGAGCCGTATTAAAGTAAGAAACTGCTTCACAGGTACACTAAAGGAGACGGAAGTTACACTTTAAATCTTACCTATGAAAAAAGCCCCTGGAGCAGGGGCTTTTTGATGAGAATGCAAAATGAGTATGATGCGTAGAAGTGTTAGATTTTCTTAACGTTGACTGCGTTTATGCCTTTCTTACCTTCTTTGGTGTCGAACTCCACTTTGTCGTGCTGTTGGATCTGGATACCGTTGAGGCCTGTAATGTGTACAAAGAAATCCTCATTGGTGGCTTCTTCTGTGATAAAGCCGTAGCCTTTGGATTCGTTGAAGAATTTAACAGTTCCTGTTTTCATAAAAATTTAAAAATTGAAATAATGAATGATTCCGTAAATATAGGATTATTATACAAAAACCAAACTTTCTTTATAAATATTTGAAAACAGGCCTATAACGCTCCTAAGATCCTACCACCGTTTCTGCAACTTCATCACCATTTCAATCAGCTCGCGCACCGCTCCTTTTCCTCCCTCGGCTGTGGCTACATACTGCGAGATGTCGCAGATATCAATAGCTGCATCGGCAGGACACGCTGAAATTCCGCAGTGTTGCATCACTTCCAGATCGGGCATGTCATCACCCATGAAGACCACTGTCTCCGGGTCAATGCCATAATAGTAAACGTAATTCTGGAAGGTGTCCAGCTTGTTTTCTGAACCCAGGTAAATATCTTTCACATCCAGAGACTCTAAACGCTTGCGCACCCCCGGCTCGTTCCTCCCTGAGATAATGGCCACACGATACCCTTTCTTCAGGGCATGCCTGATCGCATACCCATCTTTGATATTAAACGCCCGTGCCTGTTCTCCGGTGGAGAAACACAACAGGGTACCGTCAGTTAAAACGCCATCCACATCAAAAATGAACGTGGTGATATTCTTGAAATCAGGAAGTGCTTGCATGGTTTGTCAGAGCTTTGCGGAAGAATTCAGAACTTCAAGAAAGGTCAGGGCCTATTGGTTATCGCGCCATTCGTACACCCACTTGGCCTGAATCTGCTCCAAATGTCCCTCGGTGGCTTGCTCGCGGGTACCCTCAAAATTAGGCAGGCTTAGTACCCACTCTAACAGATCAGTGAACCGGATACGGTAGATTTTGTTTTCTCCAAATTCATCGCCAAACTTCTCATATAGCGCCATGGCTATGTCTTCATGGTCGCTCCACTTTATAGGTGGCTCATATAGATTGCTCATATTTCTCTAGTTGCTATTTCCTGATGTATGGTTTAAAGCTATTAAACAGAGAGAGTAGGCTCAAATCAGAAAAAGTGTTCTTTCTGCTTCACCTATTCGCATTCTTCGGTATTCGCCTATTATCAATAGCTTCTTACTTTTTGATTAATGTCCTAAGAAGTCTTGCTTAGGAATGGTGATGACCAGGTCCTGACCACCTTGTACCACACACTGGCACGCTAAACGTGAATTGATGCGTGGATTTACGGCACGGTCAATAAAATCTTCCTCTGCATCTGTGATTTCCGGAAGGTCATTCATGCCAGTTTCTACATAAATATGGCAGGTGCTGCAACCGCAAACGCCACCGCAGTTGTGCTGCAGTTGAATTCCATTGTTCAAGGCTACGTCCAGAACAGATTCTCCTTCCGCTCCCAAATGGGTTTCGTCAGGCTTTCCGTCCAAAAACTTATATGTGATATTAACGACTTTCATTCCTATGGATTATTAAAGGTGCAAAGGTAGGCATACAACCGCCCTAAACAAAACGGAGGCCCTTTGGAGCAGTTCCTTTCAAGACACCAACCGTTTTACGCCTGTTTTCCTAAAAACGGCTCACTTTCAGCAACAGTTTGTATGCTTTTTGTGAGCACCTGGTATAGTTGCAGGTACTGCGGTTCACTTTGCAACAGCTGTACATGGGCATCAATGGTTATAGAATCTCCCCGTTTAGCTGGTCCGGTTTGCACTGAAAAAGGCGGAAACTGAAATGCTTTTTGTACTGTCTCCTGCACTAGGGGCTCCAACAGGTTGACCGGTAACTCCGCTTTCTGCAGCAGGTCTTGCGCCACTCCCCATAAATGATTGGTGAAATTACAGGCAAATACCGCCGCCACGTGCAGTTTCCTTCTTGTTTCCCCATTCATGAGCACCACCTGATTACTCAGCAGCCTTCCTAAATTTACAAGCGTCAGTTCGGCGTGCTGCGATGAAGTTTCTATGCAGATGGGAATTGGTTTCCAATCTACGTCTTTTTCTTTGCTGAAGGTCTGCAACGGATAGAATACGCCGGTTTCTACCCCCGGCAGAGATGACATCAGTAATTCCAAAGGTTGTGTCCCAGAAGTGTGGGCCACTATCACTCCTTCGGGAAAGTTCACTTCTTGCAACAATTGCGGAAGTGTCCGGTCAGGTACAGCCAACAGATAGATATCAGCTGGGGGTGACAACTTGAAATTTAATGAATCAGTAATAGCGGCGGCTGGGGCATGTTGTGCAAGGCTCTGTGCTGAGGCAATTGTTCTGCTGTTAATAACAGAAACTTCCATTCCTGCTTTGACTAGGCCTTTCACTAGATGGGTTGCGACGTTGCCTGCTCCCACAATTCCTACTTTCATGGTCATCCTTTACGTGATCAGAGATCAAAGTTAGGTTCTTTCTTTTGATCGCTTTCTTCTTTTTAAGAAAGAAGGTAATCCTTAACCAAGCATGTTTTAGGTAAGTTTTCCAAAAACAGCGAAAAAGCAGGGCATAAAAAAGCCGCAGAAATAAATTCCTGCGGCTCTATGATTGTGAAGGCTTTTACTTTTACGCCAGTTGTTTTTCGCGTTTCACGGCTACTTTGCCGGCTGGGCCTTTTGGCAGATTAGCATTGCCGCTCTTGCCATCTTTGTAGTGACGAACAATAGCCATTACAAACCCGAGGCTCATGATCAAAGTACCAATCCAGAGAATGCTGATAAATGGTTTCTCCATCGCTTTCAGGATGATGTAATCCTTCTGCGTAGTGTTGATCCCGATGGTGAAAGCACCTTCTTCCGGATCAATGTTCATCAGCATAATACGAAGACCTAAATCCTCAATCTCCTCCGGCACGCGTCCTACCATGCGGTCTCTGATAGCATAGATTGGGTGCGCGTGGTACGTATGGCGCTCACCTAATACCTGCATGTCAGCTTGTACGGCAACATCTCCAGGCTTCAGGTTTAAGAGCAAAGTATCTTTGGCTGGCTCAATGCCATGTAACACAGCTACATAGTCGTTCACGAAGATGGTGTCGCCGATTTTCACCTTATACTCCTTCAACTCACCCCACTCCTTCTCCTCGTTCGGATCTGGGATGGTAGAAACGTGGGTGTACAGGTCTTTGGTGCCAAACATCTTGATATCCGGGGAGGCTAACAATCCCATTTGTGGGTTTACCTGCGCTCTTGGGTACAAAGCGAATTCTTCACCAGACTCACGGTTCTTGAAGCCTACTTCGTAGTACGTATTCTCAGGAGAAATTTCAACCGTATCACCAGCATTGTAGATAACCTCATCACCATCTTTTAACGGACCACGGGCAATAGCTTTGTACTCGTCCTCAATGCGGAACAAGCGCTGCTTGTTCACGTAATCAGGTAAACCTTTTACTTCTAAGTATTGACCTTTGTAGGTTACCTTGTAAGGCCCCATATCAGTACCGGCATTGCGCCACAACAGCACGTTGTCACGGTTAATGTCATCACCAAACTCGCGGGCGTACACCATCCCAGACATGTTCTTGGAAATGATGTTGGAGTAACCAGAGGAGAACAAAACCCCAATCAGCATCAAAGCCACCCCAATATGGGCTACGGCACCACCGGCAATGGAAACGTTCTTCCGGAGCACCCCAAATAAGATGGCCAGGTTACTGAACACTGCATATAAAGACGCTACCAATAACAAAATGTAAGCCGGATTGTCGATGCGTTCAATGTAGCCTATTTTGCTAATCAACAAGATAAGCGCGGCAAACAAAGCAGTCAGCATTAGAGGCACCATGAACAGCTCAGAGAACTTGTTTCCTTCGCTGTTCTTCCGCCACCACAGCAACTGTCCGGTACCCGTCAGCATAGCAATGGTAATCCCCATCCACATCTGGAACTTGGTGTAGTGCGCAATTTGGTCTGCAGGTAGCGCCACATTGGTTTTCACGCCAATGAAGCCCATGAAAGCATTGTACACTGGAATAGAGGTAGTCACCAGTACCTGGAAAGCACCTAAGCACAACACGGCTGCGCCGATGAACACCCAGAACTCACCAGAATAGGTGGCAATTTCTTTCTCCGTAGCCGGAATGTATTTCCAGCGGTACGCCAGCAAACCAATCGCCAAGACCACAAAAGCAGCCAGGTAGGTGAACAACTGTCCAGATAAACCTAAGTCAGTGAAAGAGTGTACAGAGGCATTACCTAAGATACCACTACGCGTTAAGAAGGTAGCGTATAGTACTAACAGGAACGAAGTGATGAAAAGGATGAACGTGGCACGAAGGGCAGTTTTGCTCTTGCGATAGGCTAACAAGGTGTGAATGGCTCCTACTAATACTAACCACGGAATGTACACGGCATTTTCAACCGGATCCCAGTTCCAGTAGCCCCCAAAGTTCAGAGTTTCATAGGCCCAGTAAGCACCCATCATAATTCCTACACCTAGTACTACGGCAGCAAACAAGCCCCAAGGCAAGGCAGGCTTGGTCCAGGCAGAGAAGTCTTTTTTCCAGAGACCGGCAATCGCAAAGGCAAACGGTACTAAAGTAGCCGCGAAGCCCAGGAACAAGACCGGCGGGTGAATCACCATCCAGTAGTTCTGCAACAGCGGGTTCAAACCAGTACCATCCTTCGGCACGAAGTTCGGGTCCATCTGGAACACTGGCGCATCGGTCATGAAGTCACGCATCAAGATGAACGGCGAAGAACCGATCTTCAGGTCACCGATCACCACCCCTAAGATCATGGAGGTCAGGAACAGCTGCACGAAGGAGAAAACCGCCATCACCGGGCTTTCCCACTTCTTACCGGCAAACTTGATCAGCACCAGTCCTAGTAACGCATGCCAGAAGATCCATAGCAGGAAAGACCCCTCCTGGCCTTCCCAAAAGCAGGAGATCATGTAATGCACCGGCAGGTGATTAGAGGAGTGGCTCCACGCGTAATGATACTCGTAGCGGTGCGCGTAAATGATATTAAAAAGGCAGAAGATGATGCCAAACACCGCTAGCACGTGCACGAAGAAGGCACCACGGGCCAGATTCTTCCAGTCTTTCTGCTCAGGGGTAAGCTCTTTGGCGTTGGAGGCAAACGCAAACGCAATTGCCGAAACCAGCGCCGTCACAAAAGCGAGAATGACACTGTAGTGACCTAAATCACCAATTAAAGTATTAACCATTTCAGATTGTTATGAGTCCTGAGTGTTGAGGTAAAAGCTGTATCTGCTGCCTTCCCTCGCAACCAAATACTTATAGGCTTGCCGTTTCTACCTTCACCTCGTTCTCGGTGTACTTAGAAGGGCATTTGAGCAAAATCTTATCGGCCACAAAAACATTCTCTTTCATGTTCCCGGTAATTACCACCTGCTCAGAGCGGTCAAAATCCTGTGGTTTGGGGCTATAGTACACTACCTGCTGCTCTACGCGGTTGGTGTCTACCAGCACGAAAGAGAAGTAGTTAGGATCCAACGTAGGATCATACTTCATGCCCACAATGTGACCTTTGGCATCTTTCTTCAGGCGGCCCACCACGTGTACTTTGGTATCATCTCCATCCTTCGCGCGGGCTTGCGCTTCAGAGAAAGGAACGTAAACACTGGCGTCTGATGCCGTTGACATGATGATCATGATGGCCACCGCGATGACTAAAATCCCGATGATGTGTATTCTTTTCATAGGTTATTCAAGCTTAGGCGAGATTGCCCGCCTCTTTAACACCACTTATTTCAAATTAAATCCGCTTGCGGCGCTTTTCTGCAGCTGTATTTCAACATTCTGTTTCTAGCCTTTTTCCTCTAAAACAGACCAGAAACAGGTTTTATTGCCGAAGCTCGCGCTCTAACTTGCCAATCTTCCTGTCCAAGCTGATGAGGTAAAACAGGATGCCCAGCAACACACTCACCAGCACCGCCACCACAATATAGATCTTGCCGTCACGGCGCATCACATCAGCCATCTCTGGGTCTGAAGCAGCTTTGTCTGCTGACGTGTATTCAATAGTAGAGCCTTCCTCCGCTGCGTTTTGCGCCGAAGCCGGAACAGAAAAACTAGCTGCCCACGTAAGGAGCAGCACCAGGAGCCATTTATGCATTTTCATAGAATCGTTGCTTTAAAACTTCTAAACGGGTGCGCAGGTGCACCATCCAAACCCCTAAGAGTGTCCAGCCAAGCACCGCCGGATAAAACACGGCGCGCAGACGACTGTCCAGGTCATAGGAGTTGAAACCAGGATTTCCGCCGTTGCCCGGGTGCAGAGAGTCGGTCATGCGCGGCAGGATAAACAAAAGCGGAATAAGCGCCGCAAACGCGAAGATGTTGTACACGGCACTAATGCGCGCGCGCTGCTGATGGTCCTGGAAAGAACCACGCAAAATGAGATACGCGAAATAAATCAGGAGCCCGATGGCCGAAGCATTCTGTTTAGGGTCATTGCTCCAGAATTCGCCCCACGTGAAACGTGCCCATTCCATGCCGGTCACAATGCCCAGCACGCCAAACAGAATGCCCACCTTCGCTGATTCATAGGCGATGATATCATTTCTGGAGAGCGGGTTTCTGAGGTATTTTATGGAATACACTACTGAAACGAGCAGGATCAGAATCATCCCGAACCACATGGGCACGTGGAAGTATAAGTTCCGGATGGTTTCATTCAGAATAGCCAGACGGGGCACCTCGCTCAGCATGCCCATCACCACTGTGTACAGCAGCAGGGCAATCGTCAGCCATTTCCACCAAGTAAGCTTCATTCGTTTTTGACTTAGTTTTTTAGTTCAGTGCCTTAACTGCGCCACAAGTACGGGAACAGAATATAAGACACGGTGACCACAATCATGTTAATCGCTAGCAAGGTCAGCGCCTCATCCATACTCACCGAAGGGTCCAGCCCGTCAATGGCGTTCTTGGACATCTTCATGAGCATGAGCAGCATGGGTACCATCACCGGAAAACTCAGCACCGCCATCAGCGTTCCCGTGTTCGCCGCCTTGGCCGCAATGCCCGAAATCATGGTCAGTGACGAGGCAAATCCAATCGCTCCTAAGACAATCGTCACCAGGAACATCCCCACATCCTGCACCGGATTCCCGATCACAATAGTGTAGAATCCGAAACACAGCAGCGACAGCACCAGCATGAGCGCCACGTTGTAAATCATCTTGGCCAGAATCACCCCCTGCGGACTTACTACACTATAATAATAGAGTAACCGTCCGCGGCTCTCCTGGGCAAATCCCTTCGCGATGGCGTTTACCGCCGTGAAGAGCAGAATGATCCAGTACAAGGCATTCCAGACCGGCACTTCCAGTCCGCCGAAGCGCAAACTAAAGCTGAGATAGCAGATGAACACTGTGCTGCCCACGTACAGAAGCATGCCGTTGAACGCATACTTCTGCCGCCATTCCAGCACAAAATCCTTTTGCATCAGGTAGATAACCTCTTTCAGCAGCACTTCTTCTTTGTTTTCCGCAAAGGTACAACACAAATGAATGCTGATGGGTGATTTCCGTCATTATTCCCGCTAAGGCAGGTTTGTTTTGGGGTTACTTTGGGGAAAGTAAGAAGGAACTGGAAGGTGCTTTTATTATATCTTTTTGTTAGTTTGATGTGCACGTAGTCTGCTGTTGCTGGCGTAGTGCCTGGTTGATGCGGAGCCCTTATGCTGGGTTATTTTATCTTCGGCGAAAAGCGCTAACGGCCGCGAGGCCCCGTCTTTACCTCTCGCACTGCCCTTTCGGCCTGAGAAACCTGCCACTCTTAGCTTCTGTCTTTCTAGGGCCAAAAGCGAGGCGCTCAAAGGGAAGACTGGAACAGGGAAAAATAACAAAAGCCTTTATCATCTTAATCCCTCTAAATGGTTCAAGTCTGTGACTTGGACCTACTAAGGGCGGAAGTTTGCAACTTCCGTGAGGCAATCACTTCAACACACAGTTTCAAGACCCTATCTCCCGTCCTATGCTTCTGGTATTTCCAACAACAAAGCTCTTTTCTTATACCCTCCTCTATCATATAGACAAACCGTATCACCGCTTCTTGGAAGGCGTTCCATTTTGGGGCTCCATCTATAGAATTAGCTCCAAAACGGGTTTCCAGGCAGCCAATCATCTTTCTTATGTCATATCATAGGCCCACATAACATCTCCTTAATATTTCACTTCTCAACTTAACAATAGGGTAATAGGCGGTTAATCATGGGGTAAAGTGGTCGCTCTACTTTTGCAGCGAGACTAATACTACATACATGAAATCGTTTTTACTCACCCTCTCTCTTCTTTGTACCGCCCTTGTGAGCTTTGCGCAAACGGGTACCCTCTCCGGAAAAGTAAAAGACAAAAAGAATGGCGAACCTGTGATAGGCGCAGTAGTCTTTATCACTGGTTCAGGCACCGCTGCCTCCACCGACATGGACGGAGGATACGAACTGAAGATTCAGCCGGGTATTTATAAAATCACTGTTTCATACGTGTCTTATAAGCCGGCCATCTACGACAACATCAAGATAGAGCCCGGCAAGACCACTACCATGGATTTCCTGATTGAGGAAACTGCCAGCACCGCCCTTAACGCGGTAACCATTGTAGGAACCCGCCAAACCAATACTGATATTTCCCTGATTAAGGAATTAAAACAGAGCGAAGTAGTCGTGAGCGGAGTTTCGGGGGAGCAAATCACCAAATCACTGGACCGTGATGCCGCCGAGACTGTGAAACGGATACCAGGCGTGACCATCATGAATGACCGGTACATCGTGATCAGGGGCATGAACGAGCGCTACAACTCAGTAATGCTGAATGATGCCCTTACCCCTAGTACCGAGCCAGACAGCCGCGCCTTCTCGTTTGACATTCTGCCTACCAGCGTCATAGATCGCATTTTGATCTACAAAAACGGCTCTCCTGAACTACCTGGTGACTTTGCCGGTGGGGTCATCAAAGTATTCACGAAGAATTTTGCCGACGAGAACACGACCAGTCTTGGCGCATCGGTTGCTTACCGGGGCAGCACCACCTTTGGCAACTTCTTAACCCCTCCGGGTACCAAAACAGACTTCTTAGGTTTTGACAACGGCAATCGCAGTTTGCCTAGCTCTTTCCCTAGCGACATCCGCCAGGTAGGAAGCGGCAGCGAGTTAACCACGCTGGGTCGTCAGTTACCTAACACTTGGACTGGTGACCGCGGCACTGCTATGCCTGACATGCGTTTCTCTTTAGGCATGACCCGCTTGTTAGATGTGAAAGACATTCAGATGAGCAACGTGACGGCCATCTCGTACAGCAACACCCGCTTGTTCACCAGCGGCAGCCGCATTAAATACCAGGACTTTGACGCCTCTACAGGCAAGAGCCCGCAGGATTTCAATTACCGTGATGAAAACTCTTCGCAAAGCTCACGCTTAGGTGTTCTGCACAACTGGACCGCCCGGATCAACAACCGCAACAAGATTGAGTTCAGCAACCTTTTCAACCAGTTGGGTTCTAACTCCATCCTTTTCAGAAAAGGCACCGAAAACTTCAACGGCCTGGAGCAACAGAACTACGCCTTACGCTACGAGAGCCGCACCATCTACACGGGCCAGTTACAAGGCACCCATGACTTCAATGACATGCACACCACTGCCACCTGGACCGGCGGATACTCTTACACTAACCGTAATGAACCTGACTACCGCCGGGTAAGAACGCAACGCACCATTGGGTCATCAGATCCGTTTGAGGTGGCGTACAAGTTCACGCCTTCGTTGAATGACGCCGGTAGATTCTACTCTGATTTGAATGAGCACGTGTACACCGCCTCTGGTCAGGTAGAGCACAAGTTCAATCCGGCAGATTCGCTTTCTGAGAACTCTCCTAAAATCAGAGCTGGTTTCTATGTAGAACGCAAAAACCGCGATTTTGAGGCCCGTTTCCTGTCTTACCGTCCGGCCAACCCAGGTTCTTTTGATCCAAACATTCCTTTCTTGCCCTTAGATCAGGTGTTCGCCCCCCAGAACATCAACTCTACCACCGGTTGGGAAATTGTGGAAGGAACCAACCCTACAGATTCTTACAGTGCCTATAATAATTTGATAGCAGGATATGTAGGTGGCGCAATGCCTTTCACTGACAGGTTCTCCATCTCAGGAGGAGCACGGGTAGAGTACAACCACCAGAACCTGTCAAGTCTGAACTCTCTGGGTAGAACCTATCAGTTCGATGACAAAGTCTTGCGTGTGTTGCCTGCCGCAAACTTAACCTACGAGTTCAACAAGCGGTCTATGCTACGAGCTGGAGCCAGCATTAGCTTGAACCGCCCTCAGTTCAGAGAAGTGGCACCCTTCAGCTACTACAATTTCTTAACCTTGTTTGAAGAGAAAGGCGCTCCGTTGAAAACGGCTACCATCTACAATGCCGACCTTCGCTACGAGTTCTACCCTTCACCTACTGAGTTACTATCTTTAGGAGTGTTTGGCAAGTATTTCAGAGACCCTATTGAGAAGTACTTTGAGATCACCAACATGGGTAACTCTCTTACCTACACCAACACACCATCGGCTACTACTTACGGTATTGAGGTAGAGGCCCGCAAATCACTGGCTGAGTTAACCCAGTCTCCTATTCTGCAAAAAATCTCTGTGCTGTTAAATGCCTCTCTTATCAAAAGTAAGGTGGAACTAACCGGCGATGCCGCCGCAGGACTTACCTACACCTCGCGTCCTATGATGGGCCAATCTCCTTACGTGGTGAACGCTGGTCTTTACTTCCAGGACGATGAAAACAGACTACAGGTGAATGTGCTGTACAACGTAGTGGGCAGCCGCATCTGGGCCGTGGGTTCTTACGCCAACCCAATGGTGTATGAAATGCCCCGCAACGTGCTGGACTTATCTTTCACTAAAGGCTTAGGCCGTCATTTTGAGATAAAAGGCGGTATCCAGGACATCCTTAACCAGAAGGTTCGCCTGATCCAGGACTCTAACGATGACGCTAAAATCACTGGCGTGGATGAGACCATCCAGGATTACCAAAGAGGCTCTTACTCTTCCCTTGGTCTTTCTTACAAATTCTAAATTGATCAATACAGACAACTAATTTTAAGTAAAACACAATGAAAAAATTACAACGTTTAGCTCTCTTGTTCTCTGTGGTATTTGCCACTTATGCCTGCGGCAATGATGACGATCCAGTAGTAACCCCCAAAGAACAGTTCACCATGGCTGAAAGTAACGGTGTAGCCACCGTTGAGGGCTCCACGGAAGACAACGTGACCTTTTCGGCCAGTAAAAAATACCTTTTGAAAGGCTTTGTATATGTAAAATCTGGCGCTACCCTCACCATTGAGCCAGGCACCATTATCAAAGGCGACAAGGCTTCTATGGCGACCCTCATTATTGAGCGTGGCGCGAAGATCATGGCCCAAGGCACTGCCCAAAGCCCCATTGTCTTCACTTCTAACCAAGCCGTAGGAAGCAGAGCGGCCGGTGACTGGGGTGGCATCATTATTCTGGGAGCAGCTCCTACCAACTTACCTAGCGACAATGCTAAGATTGAAGGTGGCGTGGATCGTCCTTACGGCGGAACCAACGCCACGGACAACTCAGGAGTGTTGAGCTATGTACGCATTGAGTTCCCGGGCATTGCCTTCCAGCCAGACAACGAGATCAACGGCCTTACCTTAGGTGGAGTGGGCAGCGGCACCAAAATTGACCACGTGCAGGTTTCTTTCTGCGGTGATGACTCTTTTGAGATGTTCGGTGGTACGGTGAACATGACGCACCTGATTGCCTACAAAACAGTTGACGACATGTTTGACACGGACAATGGTTTCTCAGGAAACGTGCAGTACGCCTTAGGTATCTCTGACCCTAACGTAGCAGATGCCTCTAAATCGAATGGTTTTGAATCTGATGGTGATGCTCAAGGCAGCGACAACACGCCTAAAACTTCGGCAGTTTTCTCTAACGTGAGCTTGTTCGGTCCTAAAGCTACAGGTAGTACTACCTTCAACAACAACTTTGGAAGAGCCATGCACATCAGAAGAAACAGCAACATCTCGGTTCACAACTCTTTGTTTGCTGGCTGGCCAGTAGGTTTACTCCTTGACGGTACTAAAACACAGGCCAATGCTACTGCGGGCACTTTGAAGATTCAGAACACTATCATCTCCGGTACTTCTTCTGCCAGTGCTTTGACAGTTGAATCAGGTAGCTCGTATGATGCAGCCGCTTGGTTTAATGCTTCTGGCAAAAACAACATGGTGGTAGCCGATAACAGCACCTTAGGCATTGCTGGTTCTTTCAACCAGACTACCCGCCCCGACTTCTCTATTGGAACCCAATTACAAACGGGTGCTTCTTTCACGGGCATGAACAGCTTCTTTACCAACAGTACCTACATTGGCGCATTTGCCAATGGCCAAGACTGGACTGCGGGTTGGGCTAACTTTGACCCTAAAGCCGCTACATATTAAACATCTAATCAAATATTGAATACAATTCAGTTTCAAAAGAAAAGGTTGACCATCAATATGGGTGAGAAATAAAGATGGTACAATCACTTTGCGCACGGCTTAGTCTCCCGGGCGCAAAGGGCCCGCCAGCAATGGCGGGCTTATTTGTTTTTGCAGGTTCTTTGTAAAAACAGCCCCAAAACAGATGAGTAACCATAGTAGGTTGCTCTTCCGTTTTGGGGCTGTTTTGGTGAAACAAGCCTTATAAAATTGTGGTTTTAGCTGATAGGAACTGTTCTGAGAATGGCTTCTACAAAGTCTTTGGTTTGCACATTATCAGCCTCGGCCTCATAGTTCAGGATCACGCGGTGGCTGAGTACATCTGAAGCGATTTCTTTGATATCCTCGGGCAGTACGTAGTCGCGCTCATCAAAGAAAGCGACTGCCTTTGCAGCCAAGTTCAAGGCAATGCTGGCCCTTGGCGAGACCCCGAACTGCAGGTACTGGGCAAAGTCGTTCAGGTCATAATCAGCAGGACGACGGGTGGCAAACACCAGTTCAATGATGTAGCGCTCCAATGTCTCAGAAATCTGCACCTGGTTAATCTCGTTCCGGATGTCAAAGATGTCCTGCTTGGTCAAAATGGTGTTCACCGTGCTGCTGTACGACAGGTTAGACATACGGCGCATGACTTCCAACTCATCTGCTTTGGAAAGATAGTCTACGTACACCTTCATCATGAAACGGTCCACCTGGGCCTCGGGTAAGGGATAAGTCCCCTCCTGCTCTACTGGGTTTTGGGTTGCCAGCACCAAAAAAGGCAAATCCAGCCGGTATGTTTTCTCGCCAATGGTCACCTGCTTTTCCTGCATGGCCTCCAACAACGCTGACTGCACTTTGGCCGGCGAGCGGTTTACTTCATCGGCTAGAATCAGGTTGGCGAAAATAGGCCCTTTCTTTACCTCAAAGGCCGAAGAGCTTTGGTTATAGATCATGGTGCCGATCAAATCTGACGGCAGCAAGTCTGGGGTAAACTGAATCCGCTGGAAGTTTAGGTGCAGCACCTTGGCCAGCGTATTAATGGTTAAGGTTTTGGCGAGGCCCGGCACCCCTTCCAATAAAATGTGGCCGTTAGTGAAAAGGCCAATCAGAAGGCGGTTTACCATGTATTGCTGGCCTACTACCACCTTACCCATTTCCCTGAACACCTGCTTTATCTTCAGCTGGTGTTCGCGTATTTTTTCCTGGTATGAGAGTTCTTCGGTCTGCATTTACTCTTTTAATTACTAATGGGCTAAGGTAACCATTCTGCCGGACACTCTTTGTCTACCTCTTCTTGAAGCCAAAGAAAACCGCTCTTCCCAATAGTACGAATCAGTCTAAATGGTTCCATACCAGCTTCTCGGCCCGGAAAACATAGACGGTGACCAAGTTGTAACCGAGAAGAAAGTCGCTCCCCTGTAACGCTTTCAGCTTAAAAAGAAAAAGACCCTTCTTCCCCTTGCACCGGTTTTGGTTACCCGAAACTAAAAATGTACTCAAAGAACGCTAATTCCCAACCTATGAGTATAGCACTGAATAATCCTGGCTTTTGCAAGGTGGTGAAAGCTGAAGTTAAGGTACTCGTACCAAGCAAACGTCATGATAAATTTAGGAAGACAAAGTAGAGGAACGGAAAAATGCTTTCAAGCGGTAATCTAGATAGATGTCTATAAAAGAAGTAAATAGATTCCGTGACGTTTCGCTCCTTTCCTTTCACAGATAAAGAATTGCTCATTTTACCCTTCCTCAACGTTAATAGCGCTCCAATAATCCACCTCCCAATAAGCCACTAACCATCACTACTATCTCCTCCTCTTATATACGACTCAGGTGGTTTAAGTCTTTTCTGCGGCAATACAAAGGGGCAATTTTAAGCAACCCTTCACTTACCGCATCCCCTATTTCAAGTTCACAAGTTTGTAGTGGCACTTCCCCTTTTAGATAAGAAGTCAACTTCATAGCAAATCATCTTGACAAGCAAATGACTCTACATAAACCAGTTGCTGCCCTGCTCTTAAACTAGTTTTCACTTACTAGATATTGCTGATCAGCAGCGTATCTGGTAAAACAACTATGCATTGCATCCTATTTTAACATTTAATTATCCTATATAATTATAACAATTGAATGATTTTTACTATTAATTGCCATTTATTGACTTTTAACCCTATTTTTCATTAGGATAATTAAATTAAACATTTTATGTTTGTCCCATTCATGAGCATATTTATATTATTTACAAGCATTTTTATATAATAACAAAGCTTCTTCCTCCCCCCTCTAGCTTTGCAAAACAGAATACTATAAAATTTTAATATCAATTATAATATTTCAGACAAGGCATGGAACAAACTCTACGCTCCGGGAAGAGCTTATTGCTCTTCATCTTCTTTTTGCTTGCAAGCTTCTATGTTGAAGCTCAAGTAACTGTCACCCCTGCAACAGGTGGAACAAATATTTCTGCAGACAAAGCAGCTAATGCTCAAGGAGGAGGCGATTATACAGTCCTCAGCAACATTATCATCACTGAACTTAATATTAAAGATTTTAGCGTAGGCAGCTACTCCTTAATTTTGAATGCTCCAGTTGGTTGGCAATTCAAAGGTAGTGGAGTCACTGCATCTGTCACTGGTGATAAAAATGGGCAAAATGTTAGAATTGGTACGATTTCATATTCCAACACCTCCACTACCTCTTCCATCACCATACCTTTGATAGTTAGTGCGGAAAATAGAACTGACATCTTAACAATTTCAGGCGTACAAGTTCAAGCAAGATCCGGAAGCAGTTTACCATCAAGTGGTACGATCTACGCCATTTTTTCACCAAATTCCACTCCTGTTAATGGCATTACAAGTGCATCAATCTTTGGCGAGCTATCTCAAAAAGCAGGTAACCCGTCCAAACTAGTCATCACTAAGCAACCTTCACAACCAACATATATTTATGGATCTGCGCTTGGAACGTTTGAAATTAGAACTCAGGATCAATTTGGCACTTTCACAACAACTCCCGTAGACGTTATAGCCTCAGTACCTCAAGGAGCTGGTGATTTATTAAATAAAACTCAAACTGGTAGTAATGGAATAGCTACTTTTTCCAGTTTATTACCTACAACAATAGGTACAAAGATAATTACCTTTAGTGCTCCAGAGCTCACACCTGTTTCAAGTTTATCATTTATAGTTTCACCAAGAGACTTAATTGTTTCTGCTTTTGCAGAAAACAAAGATTATGATGGCAGAGATAATGCAACGGTTACTCTAAGTACTGACAAGTTGAGCGTTGATACTTTAACCGCTTCCTATACTTCTGCAACCTTCGCTGATAAAAACGCAGGCACTAAAACTGTTACAGTAAGTGGAATCACCATCAGCGGCACAGATGCGGCCAATTACATATTAAAAAATGAAGATGCATCAGCAACTACTATCGCCACTATTAATGCCAAATCCCTTTCCATTGAAAATGCTACAGCAACGAGTAGAGATTATGATGGCACCAAAGTGGTTGACATAGCAGGTACTCTAAAAGATGCATTTTCAACCGATGACGTTTCTCTAACAGGCAAAGGCACCTTGGCTTCCAAGAATGTGGGCAGCCAAAATGTTATTTCAATAGGACTAGCTGGAGCAGACGCAGGAAACTACACCTTAACACCTCCTTCTAACCTTACAGCTACTATTTCAGCCAAAACTCTAACCCTAAAGGATGCTGTTGTAAAAGAAAGAGAATATGATGGCACGAAGGAAGCTGAAATAACAGGCAATTTAGATGGTATTATTTCACCTGATGAGGTTATGCTTGGGAAAGCTGTTCTAGCCTCAAAGAACGCGGATACACATGCAGTTACTTCCATAGGACTTACTGGAACAAACGCAGGCAACTACATACTTGAAATACCAGAAGGGCTTACGGGAAAGATCAACCCTAAACAACTTACCGTTTCCGCTGAAGGTAAAGATAAAACCTATGACGGAAACACCTCCGCAACTGTCACCTTAACCACAAGCAAAATAACTGGCGACAAGGTAGAAGCCAACTACACCTCTGCCTCTTTTGAAGATAAAAAAGCAGGCACAGGTAAAAATGTAAAGGTAGAAGGCATTACCCTTGTGGGTGATGACATTCACAACTATTCAGTTTCTGAAGCTCTTAGTGTACCTGTAACTACAACTGCTTCCATAAACAAAAAAGAACTAATCATTGAAGGAGCAAAAGCAGTAACCAAGGAATACGACCGGAATAATATAGCTGCAATCACAGGTGATCTGGCAGGCAAAGTAGATGGAGATAATGTTACCTTATCCACCTCTGGAACCTTTGCCACAATAAATGTAGAAGCAGGCATTATGGTTACCTCCACCAGCATCATCACTGGTGCAGACAAAGACAACTACTTTTTAACCCAACCCACCGGATTAACTGCAGATATCACATCAAAAGAGCTTACTGTAAATGGTGCTATAGCAGATACAAAGGAGTACGATGGCAACACAAATGCCACAATCAATGGAACATTGATGGGTGTTCTACCAGAAGACGTTGTTACTCTAAAAGGAACTGGCACTTTTGCCACTCCAAACGTAGGGAAAGACATCCCAATTACCTCAACTAGCACCCTTACAGGAACCTCTGCTCGCAACTATTTTCTTAAACATCCGACAGATTTATTTTCTGAAATTACAGCCAAAAAGCTAACCATCGAGAACGCAGGAGCTAGCACGAGAGAATATGACGGAACAAATGTAGCCACCATCACCGGTACATTAAACGGGGTGGTCAACAATGAAAATGTCACGCTAAACAGAACGGGTACATTCGCTATAAAAGATGTAGGAACCGACATCGCCGTAACTTCCACTAGCACCTTGGGTGGAACTGCCGCTAGAAATTATATTCTTACCCAACCTACAGGACTCAAAGCTAGCATCACACAAAGAAGACTAACAGTAACTGATGTTAAAGCAGTAAACAAAACATATGACATGAATGCTGCTGCTACTTTCTCAGGCTCATTAGATAGAGTAGTTGATGGGGATGTAGTTACCTGGTCTGGCTCTGGCTCTTTCACGCCTTCAGGAACTGGCAATAAATTTGCCGCCGATGAAGTATACCGAGCTCCAGACGGTACGGTATTGGACAAAGATGTAATCTTCAGTACCAGCACCTTACAAGGAAAAGATGCCGGCAACTACTTTTTCGCTCCAATTACAATAACAAGAGGTACAGCAAAAATTGAACCTAAGGTTTTGGAGCCTATTATTGGAACTACAATTACTAAGGAATATGATGGCACTTCCCTTATAACGCTTGTAGCAGGCGGATTGAAAGGTGTTATTTCCCCAGATCACGTATCACTCTACATTAATTCTGCAACAACTCTTACTGTTGGCACCCATGAAAGCGTAACTGTGGCTTTGTCAATAGGGTCTACTGATAAAGATAACTATGACCTCCAGCCCAAAACAGCAACAATCACAATAACTGTCACTAAGAGGCCTTTAACCATAGCTGCCCAAGGGATTGAAAAGGTATATGACGGCAACACTAATGCTGAAGTAAATATGTTTGTTAAGTCTATATCTGATACCGATAAAATAGTAACGGGAGACGACGTAACTATCGTTTACAACTCCGCCAAGTTCGTCGATAAAAACGTAGGGAACAGAGATATAACAGTGGAGGGAATAACTTTAAGGGGTACTGCCGCTAACAATTATTCCTTCAATCAAACTACTTCTACATCAGCTATCATCAAACCAAAAGGCTTGACAATAAGTGGAGTTAGTGCCAATTCCAAGACTTATGATAGAACAACCAACGCCTCAGTATCAAACACACAACGCCCAGCCTTGAATGGGGTAGTTGATGGAGAAACTGTGTCTTTAAATGCTTCCAATGCAACAGCCTTTTTTTCTTCTAAAACTGCTGGCATTGGCAAAACAGTAACGGTGACAGGATATCAACTTGGAACTGAAGATGCTGCAAAAAACTATACACTTGCCCAACCTACCGGAGTAACAGCAGACATTTTTCCTTTAACAATTAAGGGTACCGTCAAAATTGCAGAAAAAATATACGACGGAAATACCACAGCTATAATCTCTGACCGTAGCTTGGAAGGTGTGATTACTAATGATTTGGTAAGTTACGTGGGAGGTACTGCCACATTTGATAACAAAAATGTAGGAGAAGGAAAGACTGTGAACGTCTCTGGACTGGACATTACTGGAGCAGATGCTGTAAATTACACAGTAAATAATACTGCTACCTCCACTGCTAAGATAAACCCTAAAGAACTCATCGGTTCTTTTAAAGCTGATGATAAGTATTATGATGGCTCCCCAAATGCTACTGTCACTACAGATTCCCGAAGAGTGACAGGCATGATAGGCGACGAGGTTGTCATCTTGGAGGGTGGTACTGCCACATTTGAAGATGCTAAACCAGGAACCGATAAATTAGTTACTTTAACTGGAGCGACTATATCAGGTCCCAACCATAGCAATTACAAATTAGCTGCCACTCCAATTACCACTACTGCAACTATTGAGCAACCACTACCTGTAACCCTAATCAGCTTTACCGCTAAGGCACAAAAAGGTGCAGTTACCTTGGACTGGGCAACCGCTACAGAGAAAGACAATGAGTACTTCCAGGTAGAACGCAGCCAGGACGGCAAAAACTTCAGCCCGATTGGTAAAGTGAAAGGCAACGGCAACAGCAACGTGCGCATTGACTACAGCTTCCTGGACAGCAAATTAGCAACTGGCACTCTTTACTACCGCCTGAAGCAAGTAGACGTTGACGGTAAGTTTGAGTACAGCAAGACAGTGGCAGTGCAGAACAAAGTTGTGTCTTCCTCTAACGTTTCTATAGCGGCGTACCCTAACCCAACCTCTGATGCGCTGAACCTGGACCTGACTCAGACAACAGCCTCTGACGTAAAAATTGGAGTATACAGCTTAGATGGCCGACTAGTGAAAACAGCAACCGTAACCGGCGGTAAGGTGCAGAAACTTGACTTGTCAAAAATGATGGCAGGCACCTACCTGGTGAAGATGATAGGAGAAGATTTTGAAACCATCATCCGTGTGGTAAAACAATAACCATTCTCAACCTAGAAATGAGAGGCAGCAACCCAGTTGCCCCTCATTTTTCATAAAACACCCGCAAAGCTCTAGTAAGCTTAAGAGGAAAGACAAGGTCAAACCTTAATCAAACCAAAAAGAAAGAGGAGGCTCCTGACAGCAGGGGCCTCCTCTTTCTTTTCTGGACCTCACGTCAAGCTTAGGCGGGGCCTCTACTCTTCGTCTTCCAAATAGTAGTCGCCTATGTGTCCTTCGGCAGATTCATCACTGAAACGGATGATGTCTTTCATGAAGTTGTCATGGATCTCCTTGATTTTAGGCGATTCATTGACATGTTTCTTCAATACCTTGGCAATATTGCTGGCCTCCTCCAGGTAGAACATGTCATCGGTGGCAGTGCCCAGTTTGTCAGCATCTACCTGCAGCAGCTCTGTTTGCAGATCCATCAGTTTGGGGTCATCTTCACCGTACATGATGAGCGTACCGTGTAGTTTGCTCAGCATTTCGTTGAAGAGCTCCCCCTCATACGGAAGGTTTACCTCCTCGTCATCGTCTGGTCCAAAACCGCCTTTTCCTCCTAAAACATCGTCATCATCGTCGTCTAAAGAGAACTCATCGTCAAAATGGCTATTGTTGAAATCATCCTCATCATAACCATACTCGTCATCGAAACTGCCGCGTGGTGCCATACTGTTAATTTTAAAGCTGTCAGAAATAGTGTTTGCCCTCTGTTGCGTTGGTCTCCTTTTTACGTGTCTGTTTTAAAAAGTGCCTGACAAAAAAGTAAAACTTTCTTGAATGTTTACGCTTTAGGAACGAGCCCGCAAAAATAGACTAAAAACCTATTTTTACTATTCTTTACCCAGCGGCAAAGAGCAGAAGAAGAACTTTATTAAACTTCTGGCTTTGGGCGTCAGCCATTATCAGGAAGAGAAGAGTATACCAAACGATCACCCTAGTACGCCACTTATGACCTCACCACAGCAACTTGATACTTTTGTGCACCAGCAGAAAGCGTTTTTCAATTCGGGGCAAACCAGATCACTGGACTTTAGGATTCAGATGCTGCGCCGTTTGCAGCATGCCATTGAGAAAGAAGAAGACGCCATTATAGCTGCGTTAGCCTCAGATTTCGGGAAACCACCCTTTGAAACCTATGCCACTGAGGTTGCCATTCTGCAGTCTGAACTAAAGTTCATGGTACGCAACCTGCACAAATGGGTGAAATTACGGCGGGTGAAATCCAGCTTCCTGAACTTCCCTTCTACTGATAGCATCTACGCCGAGCCTTACGGCGTTTCTTTGGTGATTGGCGCCTGGAATTACCCGTTTCAACTAACCTTATCACCTATGCTAGGCGCCATTGCCGCAGGGTGCTGCGCCATTCTGAAACCGTCAGAGCTGACCCCGGCCACAAGCCAATTAACCGCCCGCCTTATACAGGAACATTTTCCGCCAGAATACCTGACCGTGGTGCAAGGTGGCCCTGAGGTAAGCCAGGCCCTGCTGGAGTTGCCTTTTGATAAAATCTTTTTCACCGGCAGCGTACCGGTAGGCAAGATAGTAGCCCAGGCTGCCGCCAAACAACTCATTCCCGTCACCCTGGAGTTGGGCGGAAAAAGCCCCTGCCTTATTGATGAAACTGCTAACCTGACGGTGGCGGCCAAACGCATTGTATGGGGGAAGTTCTTGAATGCGGGGCAAACGTGCGTTGCACCAGACTACCTGCTGGTTCATGAAAAGGTAGCCGGACCTTTACTGAAGGCCCTCGCCCAAACCATCACAGACTTCTACGGCACCTCTCCTACCCATAGCCCAGACTTCGCCCGCATCATCAACGACCGTCATTTTCACCGGTTGCAAGGATTGCTGGATAGTACTCATGTGTATTCAGGTGGGGAGACTGATGCGGCGGCCAGGTACATCGCCCCTACGCTGCTTTCTGGCATTACCTGGGAGCACCCCATTATGCAGGAAGAGATCTTCGGGCCACTGTTGCCGGTACTGACCTACTCCTCCCTTCCCGAGGCTATTGCCCAGGTAAATGCCCGTCCTAAACCGCTAGCCCTGTACTTCTTCTCTGAAAACAGCAAGGCCAAAGAAATGGTCTTAACCCAGACTTCTTCCGGCGGCATGTGTATCAATGATACTGTTTCTCATTTGACCAACCCATATTTACCCTTTGGAGGCATAGGCACAAGCGGACAGGGCAATTACCATGGCAAAGCCAGTTTTGATGCTTTCTCACACCAGAAAAGCGTGCTCATGAAACCAGCTCTCCCAGACTTACCCTTCAAATACCCGCCTTACAAGGAAAAGATGAACTGGATGAAAAAAGCTTTCAAATGGCTTTAGCAAATGGCCGAGGAAAGCAGCACTTATAACCGTAAACTAGTTCAGCCTTACAAAGCGGAGAAGCAATTATCTAAGCCATACTTCAGGAAGTAGCCTTAAAACAGCAAAAACTTCAGATTAGTAAATGACGGCTGACATCCAGTTGGAGAATCTTTCATCCAAATAACAGAAGCTCCTGCTTTAAGGCTGATTTATGAAAATCGACCTTAAAGCAGGAGCCTCTGCCTTCAACATCAAAGCACTTTACACCTCAGAAGGCTTGATCATCTTGATGTGGTCAATACCGTCCTCGTCATATACCTCACTGGACTGCACAAACCCGAACCGTTCATAGAACTTTTTAGCGTACAGCTGCGCCCCTATCTTAATTGGCCCTTGCCCGAAGAGCCGGTACGTTTCATCAATGGCTTTTTGCACCAACTGCTGCCCAACCCCTGTTCCGCGCACGGCAGCACTCGTGATGATTCTCCCTATAGAGAGTTCGGGATAAGAGACACCGGCCGGCAGAAGCCGGGCATAGGCTTCTAAGGTGGCCCCACTATAGAAAAGAAGATGGTTGCATTGATCATCCAACCCATCGGGGTCTAGAAAAACACAGTTCTGCTCCACCACAAATACTGCACTTCGCAACTGCAGCAAATCATACAGTTCCTTAGGAGAAAGCTCCTCAAAAGATTTAGTGATCGTTTTAAACTCCATAATTCTACGAAACTAGAGGTTCGCTCTAAAAGCACCAACTTTTCTTGATAACAAAGAATTTTCCTTTGTCTCTAATACAAATTTGAATTTTTATGCCAACGTTTGCATAAAACCTTCTATCTTTATTTATGAACTTCTGATTTCAGAAAAGTAAAATAATTGTTATAATTACACTTATTGTCGGAATAAAGACTTCTTTGTAGTCTTTCACAGCTTTTGATCTTCCCTGATTTAAAAGCTATTGTCAAAGTAACTGATCAACAAGAGCAATATGCAAACAGAAGAAAAAGCAACGATGCAGCTAGAGGAGCTGGAACAGGTGGCCAAGCAAGTGCGCCGCGACATTGTGAGAATGGTACACGGTTGCCAATCAGGGCACCCAGGTGGTTCACTAGGCTGCACCGATTACCTGGTGGCGTTGTACTTCAGAATCATGACCCACTCTCCTGAGTTCAACATGAACGGCGAGGGCGAGGATCTGTTCTTCCTTTCCAACGGACACATTTCACCGGTTTGGTACAGTGTATTGGCACGGGCCGGCTACTTTGAGGTAAGTGAGTTGAAGACCTTCCGCAAACTGGATTCCCGTCTGCAGGGCCACCCTACCACGCATGAAGAATTACCGGGCGTACGCATCGCTTCTGGTTCTTTGGGCCAAGGCTTATCAGTAGCCATCGGCGCAGCCTTGACTAAAAAGTTGAACAATGACCCTGGTCTAGTATTCACCTTACACGGCGATGGCGAGTTGCAGGAAGGCCAAATTTGGGAAGCCGCCCTTTTCGCGCCGCACAACAAAGTAGACAACCTCATTTCTACCATAGACGTGAACGGCCAGCAGATTGACGGCCCTACGGACAGAGTACTGGCCTTGGGCAACCTGCGCGCCAAATGGGAGGCGTTTGGCTGGGATGTGTTGGAAATGAATGGCAATGACCTGGCAGATGTGATCAGAGTACTGGAACTGGCCAAAGCTAAAACCCGCAAAGGCAAACCGATCATGATCCTGATGCAAACCAACATGGGCCACGGCGTGGACTTCATGATGGGCTCGCACAAGTGGCATGGCGTAGCGCCTAATGATGAGCAGCTTTCCCTGGCGCTGAATCAATTGACCAGCAACATGCAGGATTACTAGTCTGCTTTTTAAAATTAGAACGCTGCCGTTTTAGGCTCTTTTTCTGAAAACAACCCCTGAAAGCCGAAGCATTACTTGCCCTGCAGCACAGGGCTTCAACTGAAAACATCAAAATGAAAAAATATACCTATACAGAATCAAAAGACACCCGCTCCGGTTTTGGTGCGGGGCTGGTAGAAGCCGGCCGTAAAAACAAAGACGTGGTAGCCCTTTGCGCTGACTTGGTTGGCTCCCTGAAAATGGGCGATTTCATCAAGGAATTTCCTGAGCGTTTTGTGCAGGTGGGCATTGCCGAAGCCAACATGATGGGCATTGCGGCGGGTATGACCATTGGCGGCAAGATTCCGTTTACCGGCACGTTTGCCAACTTCTCTACGGGCCGGGTGTATGACCAGATCCGTCAGTCTATTGCCTATTCAGACAAGAACGTGAAGATCTGCGCCTCCCACGCTGGTTTAACGCTAGGCGAAGACGGTGCCACCCACCAGATTCTGGAAGACATTGGCATGATGAAGATGCTGCCCGGTATGACTGTTATTAACCCCTGCGACTACAACCAAACCAAAGCCGCCACTATGGCGATCGCCGAGTACGAAGGACCGGTGTATTTGCGTTTCGGCCGTCCGGTGATTCCGGTGTTCACGCCCGCTGATCAGGAGTTTGTGATTGGCAAAGCCTGGATGGTAAACGAAGGCACTGATGTGAGCATCTTCGCGACGGGTCATCTGGTATGGGAAGCAATCAAAGCTGGTGAGAAACTAGCTGAGATGGGCATCTCCGCGGAGATCATCAACATCCACACCATTAAACCGCTGGACGAAGAAGCTATCTTGAAGTCTGTGGCGAAAACGGGTTGTGTGGTAAGCGCTGAGGAGCACAACCGCTTAGGTGGTTTGGGCGACAGCATCGCGCAGTTACTGGCGAAAACCACTCCACTCCCTATGGAATACGTGGCCGTGAACGACTCTTTCGGCGAGAGCGGTACCCCAGAACAATTGATGAAAAAGTACGGCCTTGACGATGCGCACATTGTGCAAGCCGTGCAGAAAGTAATGGAGCGGAAACAGGCATTGGCGGAATAGCCCACTGCACAGGCAAGCCCTGCCTGCTCCCCAAAGGAAAGTAAAAAAGGATTAAGTTAAAGACGGGCTCTTCTGGAGCCCGTTTTTTTTGTAACCAACGTAACCAACTAGAACTTTAAACTTCAATCACATGAATACCCTCCCCTACAAAGCGTTTCTGTTTGATATGAACGGCACCATGATTGACGACATGGATTTCCATACCGAGGCATGGCACAAAATTTTGAACAATGATCTACAAGGCTCTTTCAGCCGCGAAGAAGTAAAAGAACAGATGTACGGCAAGAACAGCGAAGTCCTGGCTCGTTTCTTTGGCGAAGACCGTTTCACCCAGGAGGAAGCCGATGAGTTATCGGTGCAGAAAGAGAAAATCTACCAGAAAGAATACATCTCGCACCTCAGGCTCATCAAAGGGTTGGATGTTTTCCTGAAGAAAGCAGCCGAGCAAAACATCAAAATGGCCATTGCCACTGCAGCCATCACCTTCAACATTGACTTTGTGGTAGATAATCTGGATATCCGCTCCTACTTTGACGCGTTGGTAAGTGCTGATGACGTGACCAAAAGCAAACCCCACCCCGAGACGTTCCTGAAAGCCGCCGAAGGATTAGGGGTAGACCCGAAGGATTGCCTGGTGTTTGAGGATGCGCCCAAAGGCGTAGAAGCTGCCCTGAACGCTGGCATGGATTGCCTGGTGATCACCACCATGCACAGCAAAGACGAGTTTCCTGCCTATGATAACATCATCGGGTTTGTGGAAGACTACACCGATCCGCAAGTGGGAAAGCTTATTAGTGGGGAGGAGAAGTAGAATACAGCTGTTTTAGTGTTGATTTTTGAAAACCGCCTTAAAACAGGAATGACTTTCTATTTACCTACTCTTTTCTCTCTGTGGCGCGGAAGAAACTTCCGCGCCACAGAGAGACTACTACCATCGCTGGCGCGAGCCTCCGGCTCGTGTCCGTACTTATGCAGAGCACACACGCATTTTCGAAATTCCTAAAGAAATCAGGAATGCGTCTGGACACGAGCCTGAGGCTCGCGCCAGCGGAGGTGTATACTCGCTCCTATTCCTGTTTGTCATCTTGGAAAGATCTTGTGGGCAAACTAGAATGGCTTGAACTCAGCGCTACTACCATTCACTCATAAGATCCTTTCAGGATGACAAACAGAGGGAATAGAACTCTTGTGCTTAGCGCACATGGAGGTAAAACTTAAGCAGGCAACAGCCGGCTGTTTCAAGCATGATTTCTCAAAAACAAGCTCAAAATTGTAAGCTTCCCTTTACCCAAATAGACTATTGGTAAACTGCACCTTGATGCCCAACTGGAAATCACTGATGGTTTTGAAGATTTCTTTAAGCGTGACTTGCTCAATTTTGGTGAGGCTCTGAATGTCAAGATAATTGTCTGGCTCGCTTTTATCGTGCATAATTTGGCTGGCCTGTTTGCGCAACCGGAGTCCCATGAGGTAATAATAGGACTGCATGAGTTCCTGACACTGTTTTTCCGTGAAGACGCCTATTTCCGCTAAGGCTTCTATCCGCTCACCGGTATTGGTTTTGAAGATTCGGTTCTGCAGGGCATACACCCGCACCAAATCTACAATGGGTGTCATGGCTTTCTTGATGTCAAACACCTGCTGGGAGCCCACGGTAAAGGTTCTGATGTTTTTGAAGAATGTGAGCGGCGGCTCGTATTGTAGGGCATTGTTGGCCATGTGGAAGAAGAGGCGCGGCATGGGTTTCTGCAGTTCCTCGTCCAGGAAAGAAACCAGTTCTTTCATGATAGCCCCGTCGCCGTAAATGATGCGGCAGTCAAAGAAGGTGGAGAACTGGATGGCCGTTTCGGGCACAATTTCCCGCATCCACTCGTGGTAGTTGCGTTTCCAATGCGAGAGCGAGTGCGTCCATTTGGGGTTTTTGGCCATGTAGCCGCCGGTGCAGTAACTGAACCCAATGTAGTCTAGCTTTTCGGAAACCAAATCAGCAAACCGAAGGAAGTATTCCCGCACCAGTTCGCGCTGTTCATTGGCTTTGTCCTCGTACACAATGGCGTTGTCCTGGTCGGTTTTGAGGGTCTGCTCTTTACGGCCTTCGCTGCCCAGCACCATGAACACAAACTTGGCCGGGGCCGGTCCGCAGATGGCAATTACCTCTTCAATCACTTTCTGGGCAATGGTATCGGCTACAGTGGTGATGACCTGGTTGATAATCTCTGATTTGGCGCCGCGTAAAAGCAATTGCATCACAATCTCTGGTACCCGCTGCCATTTGGCCCGTAACTCTGCTCCGGAGCGCGCCAGTTTCACGGATTGGATGAACACAAATGGCGACTGCGCCTGATCACTTAACAACTTGCTCCGACTGATCATGCCTACGTATTCACCGTACTCCTCAATAAGCAAATATCGGGTTTTGGTGCGGAACATGAGCAGGATAGCCTCATACACGTAGGCGTCTTTTCTTATGGACACAATGGGGTTGTCCATGATCTCCTTTACCTGCCCGCGGACGTCTTCCTGTGCGGCCACTACGTTATCGCGAAGCGTGATGTCTGTGATATAACCGGCAATCTGCCCCACTTCGTTTTTGACAAAGATGCAGCTGGTTTTATGTTCCGCCATGATGCGGGCCGCGGTGTAAATGGGAGTTGTGCTGGTGCAGGTGATAATATGACGGTACTCCACGCTTTCAATGCGGCGGGAATAGAGCTGGTCTGTGGCAATGTAGTTTTCCTCAAATGAGGTAGGGCGCTTCACAAAATGCGCAAACTCCTCGTTTAGCATCCGTATCCCGAACTCCTGGGTAAAATGATGCAAAAACCCTTCATGTGATTTAGCAAGTGCCCTGAAGTCTCTGCGGTGAAGAAAGTACACCCGGGTTCCTTTTTTAGCGATGACTGTCCTCAAAGACTTCTTGCGGTTGAGCAGCATGGAAATGCCGCCGTAGCAATAGCCGGGACCATGCGGTTCCAGCACCCGTTTGTTTTGGGCTGAATCATAGAAAAACGATTCATATTCGCCTTCCACGATCAGGTCTACGCCTCTAAGTTTAGTAGCTTCTTGGTGGTAGATAACGGTGTCTTTAGAATAGGTGACTTCCTGCAGCAGGTCTACCACTCCTATAAGAACATCATCACCTAACAGGTGGAACGGCTTTACGCTTTTCAGAAATTGCAGACGGTCGTTCATAGCCAGTAGAAAAGTAAAACAATGAAAAGTATGGCCCCCATTGCTGCTAAAAGCCAAAGGGGAAAAGAGCGTTTAATTTGAGTTTGCTTATCAGTAGTGTACCGTTTTTTCTGTTGCAGGGCAATGGAGCTTTGCGTTACCACACGTCGTTTACGCAACTCAAAATAACTTTCGGCGGTAGCACGGGCATCTACAACTGCGTTATGCTGGTCCTCCAAGGACTTGTGAAACAAATGGCTGTAGAGTTCGCCTAAGCGCAAATACTTCTTACGGGGCAGGTGCGTGAGGTCTGAAGACGCAATCATGGTGCAGAAAATCGGCAAACTCTCAAAAGGATTGGGCAACCCTTCGCGGTAAAAATCGGCGCTTAAAACATGGTAGTCAAACTGCATGAAGTGCCCGATGACCATGGGACTGTAACGCTGTAATTCTTCCTGTAACAGCAGCAGCACTTCTCCCCTGCTTTTCCCGTTGGACTGCAGAAACTCCGGTGTTAAGTGATGGACCTCAATGGACGAAGGCTTCACCTCAAAGCCATCTGGCCGAATGTAATGGTTTTCGCTTTTTACCAGTTGCCCGTCTTTGGTATAGACAAACCACGCTACCTGCACGGTATGCGGCCAATTCTCCTCGTCAGAATACGGCACGTCCCAGTTTTGGGGCAGTCCTGAGGATTCTATGTCTATAAACAGCAGGTGGTCTTGCATGGTACGTTCTCTCTCTTCCTAAGCGCATCTGCCGAAACAGACTTTTAAACTTACGTATTATGCGGCAGTTTTCTGGTAACCTTCCAGAACGCAGGGGTAATCCCTTGTGATTGCTTAGGTCTCGGCACAGACACTCGGAGGACCTATGGGCATTCCGAGGTCTTTCCGTTATACAGTTACTTTCTCCAAAACAGCCTTAAAACAGGTTCGGCTCCCATTTCTGAGAGCCGAACCTGTTTTTAATTATCCTTTCATCTGGTAGAACATCTCGCTCCAGCGAAGTTCGTTCTTCAGTTGGCTTAACTTGGTGTCTCTGCCAATCACGACGCACTCAATGCCGGCCATCTCCGCGAAGTCTTGCAGTTGCTCTGCGCTGATGTTTTGGCTGTAGCACGTGTGGTGCGCACCACCGGCTAAGATCCAAGCGGCGCAACCGGTTTTCATATCCGGGAGTGGCTTCCACAACACGCGGGCTACTGGAAGGTTTGGCAATTCGTTTTGCGGCTCTACGGCTTCTACTTCGTTTACGATTAACCGGAAACGGTTGCCCATGTCCACGACAGAAGCGTTCAAAGCTGGGCCAGAACCTGCGTTGAACACCAAACGTACCGGATCGGCTTTGCCGCCAATGCCTAACGGGTGAACTTCACAAGAAGGTTTGTCAATGGCAAGGGCCTCATCTACCTCCAGCATGTGCGAACCTAACACCAAAGAATTGTTCGGGTCAAAGTGGTAAGTGTAGTCTTCCATGAAGGCGTTTGCACCTGGCAAACCGCTACCCATTACTTTCATGGCGCGTACTAAAGCGGCAGTTTTCCAGTCGCCTTCACCCGCAAAACCGTAGCCATCGGCCATGAGGCGCTGCACGGCAATACCCGGCAACTGCACCATGCCGTGCAAATCTTCAAAGGTATCTGAGAAGCCTTTATAGCCTCCTTTTTCTAAAAAGGTGCGTAAACCAATTTCGATTTTAGCCGCCTCACGCAAAGAAGCGCGCTGCTCGCCGCCCTCTAACAGGCTTTGGGCTACGGTGTACTTGGTTTCGTATTCCTGTACCAGTTGATCAATGGCCTGGTCAGATACTTCGTTAATCACTTGTACCAGATCTCCAATGCCGTGGGTGTTCACCGCGAAACCGAACTTCAACTCGGCCTCCACTTTGTCACCTTCGGTCACAGCCACGTAGCGCATGTTATCCCCGAACCGTACGAACTTAGCGCCTTGCCAGTCGTTCCATCCGGCGGCTACACGGCACCAGTTATTGATCTCCTGGATTACCTCTGGGTCTTGCCAATGGCCTACTACCACTTTGCGGTCTTTGCGCATGCGCGATACCATAAACCCGAACTCACGGTCACCGTGGGCACTTTGATTTAGGTTCATGAAATCCATATCAATAGAATTCCATGGAATATCGCGGTTAAACTGGGTATGCAGGTGCAACAAAGGCTTCTTCAGGATAGACAGGCCTCTGATCCACATTTTAGCGGGCGAGAAGGTGTGCATCCAGGTGATCACGCCAATGCAGTTTTCAGCAACGTTGGCATCTTGGCAAACCTGGAAGATTTCCTCGGTGGTTTTTACCGTTGGTTTGAAGACAATCCGTACCGGAATTTGCTCAGCGCCGTCCAAGCCCTTCACTATCTCCTGGGAGTGAGCGGCTACCTGGTTTAGGGTTTCTTCGCCGTACAGATGCTGGCTTCCGGTAATGAACCAGACTTCAAATTGTTTTAGATCAATCATGGCAAGTTGTTAAATATTTTATCACTTATTGAGGGAAATGAAACACTCTCTGCCCCACGTAGTGTGGCTTTTTAATTCCAGAAGAAGAAGTACAGCAACCCAATGATGAGCACCACTCCTGCCGCCGACACGTTGAACCCTGCGTTGGTTTTAAACAATTCCGGATCTGCCACAATGGCTTTCTCGTCGCCGGTTTCCATTTTCACGTTGGTGTACAGAATAATGGCCAACATAAGGAACAGCACGCCCAGCATGTAGATAGACTCCAAGGCCAGGTTTTTGTAAGGTTCTGAATACAACAGTCCTACTACGAAGCAAACAACGCTTAGGGCGAAGATAATGTAGCTGGCTGTTAAAGCAGACTGCCTATATCTGCCCTGCGGCAACGCCATCCGTACTTTGGTGCCACGCTCGGTAAAGCTCATGACAGAGGCAATAAGGCACAGGAAGATGAACACGTAGCCCATGCGCAAAATCCAAGGCGTGTCTGGTAACATGATCTTAAATAAGATACCCGCCGGGATTGTTGCCAAAGAAGTAATCAAAGCGGCACGGCCTGTAATTTGTTTCCAGAAGAGTCCCATACCGAAGACCGCCACCACGCCCGGATAAATGTACCCGGTGTATTCCTGAATGTATTGGAACACCTGGTCTAAGGCACTTAACTTCTGCGCCACTCCCATGGCAATCACCAACGCCACTACCGCCACAATACGACCCATGCGCACCAACTGGTGGCTGGTAGCATTTGGGTTAAAGTACGGCTTGTAGATGTCCATGGTGAAGATGGTGGACGTACTGTTGATGATGGAGGCCAGCGAAGACACAATGGCTGCCGCCAAGGCCGCGAAGGCTAATCCTCTGATACCAGTAGGCACAAAGTTTTTCAAGAGCCACGGATACGCTTCATCAGATTTGGAGATGGTTCCCATGGCCTCAATAGGCTTGCCCAGCATGGTAGAAAGTTCCTGCGGGGTATACCCGTTAATCAACACGTACGCCACAATACCCGGAATTACCACAATCACTGGGATAAGGATTTTAAGGTAGGCGGCGAAAATCAAGCCTTTCTTGGCTTCGTCAATGCTCTTGGCAGCCAAACCTTTCTGGATGATGTACTGGTTAAAGCCCCAATAGCCCAAGTTAGTTAACCACATCGCCCCAAAGATCACTGCTAAGCCTGGTAGATCCATGAAAGCATCTTTCTTTCCGCCCGCACCGTCCGGCACAAACATCTGCCCTTCCGGGATGATCATCACAAAGTGGTCCTGCGCTTTTTCATAGATGCTGGCAAAGCCCGCAAATACCCCCTCTCCCATTCCAACGGCATCCAAGGCCATGAAAGAAGTTATTAAGCCACCAGCTACCAGAATCACTACCTGCACCACATCGGTCCAGGCTACGGCTTCCAAACCACCGTAGATTGAATAGACTCCAGAGAACACCAGTAACCCAATGATACCATAGATGAGCGGAATGCCCATGATGTTTTCCATGGCCAGGGCGCCCAGGTAACTTACTGAGGTAAGGTTCACAAACACGTATACCAGCAGCCAGAACACCGCAAAAGAGGTACTCACGCCTTTGTTAAACCGTTGGCTTAGGAACTGCGGCATAGTAAAGATGCCCCGCGCCAGGAAAACCGGTAAGAAGTACTTGGCTACTATGATCAAGGCTATGGCCGCAATCCATTCATAAGCGGCAATCCCTAAACCAATGGCAAAACCAGAGCCAGAGGTACCAATAAAGTGCTCGGCCGAGATGTTGGCCGCAATAAGCGACGCACCCACCGCCCACCAAGGCAGCGATTTGTCGGCTAGGAAATATTCATCTGAGGTTTTCTCAATACCATCTTTCGTTCTGGACACCCAAAGACCTAAGGCAATAATGACTATAGCATATACAATAAAAATGATATAATCTAAAGGAGCGAATCCGGCATTCATGAGTAAAGAGGGCTTAAGTGATTATTTGACAATGTAAAGCAGGAGGCATGGTTTGCCTCCTGCGATTGAGAAAAGATTACTGACCGTAATAAGAATCTGGCCCGTGCTTTCTTTCGAAGTGTTTCTTGATGAGCGAGTCTTGCAGGCGGGGCACTTGTGGTCTTATCTGCTCTGTTAAGAATGCCATGCGTGCAATTTCTTCCACCACGGCGCTGTTGTACACCGCTTTCTTCGCGTCTTTGCCCCAGGTGAACGGTGCGTGATTTCCTACCAAGATCATCTCCACCTCTTCGTAGCTCATGCCCTTTTCTTGCAGGTAGTTCATGATCTGGAAACCGGTTTCGTACTCGTAGTTCCCCTGGATCATGGCATCGTCCATGGGTGGGGCGCAAGGCACATCGGTGGTGAGGTGGTCAGCGTGGGTGGTACCGTAGATAGGAATATCACGTTGGGCCTGAGCCCAAGCAGTGGCGTACGTAGAGTGCGTGTGCACAATACCACCGATGCTTTCCCAATGCTTGTACAGCACGGCGTGAGTTTTGGTATCAGAGGAAGGCCGCAAAGAACCTTCTACCGTGTTGCCATCAAAATCCACAATCACCATTTTCTCCGGCGAAAGGTCTTCATACGGCACACCGCTGGGCTTAATAGCAAATACACCTTGTGAACGATCCACCGCGCTCACGTTCCCGAAAGTAAACAAGACTAGACCCAGTTTGGGCAATTGCATGTTGGCTTGGTAAGCCTCTTCTTTGATGTGTTGGTAAGAACTCATGGATGCTTATTTGACTGAGGCTTGGGAAAGGCCTTCCAGCGCTTCCTGATTTTGAATAGATTCTCTGGTCTGGCCATCCTGGGCCGGGCTACTCACTTCAGGCAAATCAGAAAGAACCTCTGGTCTGGCAGACATGCTATGAGTTTCCAAAAAACCACCCAACTCAGTGTATTTCTGATAGCGCTTGGCGTACAAATCTACTTTCTCTAGGTTAGGGAAGTACTCCAGGTCAAAGCCTTGGCCCATGGCTTCCATCGCCTCTTCTACCCTGGTATACAAACCTGCTGCGGTAGCCGCGAACATAGCCGCTCCAATGGCGCAAGTCTGCTCTGATTTGTGAATTCTAATCGGCATGTTCATCACATCGGCCATCATTTGCATGATGAACGGTGACTTTCTTGCCACACCGCCTAGACCAATAAGGCCTTTCACTGGCACTCCTTGCTCGTTGAACCGGTCCACGATCTTCTTGGCGCCAAAGCAAGTGGCTTCCACCAAGGCTCTGAACACGCGCGGTGCATCACTGCCTAAGCCTAACCCAGAGATAGCCCCTTTTAACACTTGGTTTGCATCTGGCGTACGACGGCCGTTGAACCAATCAATGGCGAACTCGTTGTTCTCAGACAATGGAATCTGATCGGCGGCAATACTCAACTCAGGAATGATTCTGGCAGACACTTCTTCCACTAACGCCTCAGCAGTAGCGGCGTCAATCACCTGGGAATTGGCTAACAGATTCTGCAAAGGCCACAGCAAAATTCTCTTGAACCAGGCATAGGTATCTCCGAAAGCCGATTGACCCGCTTCCAGACCCATCATGCCCGGGATTACGGAACCAGGCACCTGACCGCAGATACCGCTTACTAAGGTGTCACCTATTTCCTCTAGAGGAGCTACCAGCATGTCACAGGTAGAGGTTCCCATTACTTTGCTCAGGTGGTACGGCTCAATTTGTCCGCCCACGGCGCCCATGTGCGCATCAAAGGCCCCAACGCCCACCACGACCTCGGTAGACAAGCCCAGACGATCAGCCCATTCCTGGCTTAACTGCCCGGCAGCCTGGTCTGAGGTATAGGTTTCTTTGAACAGGCGGGAAGTGAATCCATCCAATACCGGGTCTAAAGAAGAGAAGAATTCATTTGGCGGAAGTCCGTCGAACTCCTCGGCCCATAGGGATTTATGGCCCGCGGAGCAAACGCCGCGTTTCATGGCATCCACATCGGTGCCGCCGGTTAACAGGAACGGAATCCAGTCACAGTGCTCTACCCAAGAGTAGGCAGCATCGCGTACTTGCGCATCTGCGCGCAGTACATGCAACAATTTGGCCCAGAACCACTCAGAAGAGTAAATCCCGCCCACATATTTCAAGTAATTCGGATCGAATTTAGTAGCGTGCGCGTTGATTTCCGCCGCCTCTTGTACGCCGGTGTGGTCTTTCCAGAGCACAAACATGGCGTTCGGGTTTTCAGCAAACTCCGGCAACAACGCTAAGGGTATTCCTTGTTTGTTCACCGCTACAGGTGTAGAACCGGTGGTGTCTACGGAGATCCCTTTCACCTTAGCGGCTACTTCTGCACCGGCTTTCTGAAGGCAATCTTTGATGGTTTTCTCCAGCCCCTCTACGTAGTCTAAAGGATGCTGTCTGAATTGGTTTTCAGCCGGAATACAGTAAGCTCCTTTGTTCCAGCGGGGGTAATTGAACACAGAAGAAGCTACTTCTTCCCCATTCCGGGCATTTACCAGAACAGACCGCACTGAGTCTGATCCATAGTCTACACCAATTACAAAAACATCTTGCGCCATATCTATTTTATTGATGTCAAATTAACGCTTATTTACCTATTGCCAAATTCTCAGCAGTAAACTTTTATGGATTTTAAAATTCTACCACTTGCAAAGGCATTTACTTTACAAGTATAGCAATAATGTTTTACAAATGTACGTATGACACTTATATTTATTATTACGCTTATTATAGGGTAAGAAGAGGGCTTCAAAAGGCAAATTTCTGCTAACCAACTGCTTCATACGCAGATATTCCCGTTTACAGGCTAGTTTCTGAAAAGTAGCTCTAAACGGGAATATCTGTTTTTTTATTTGGTTCTAACTGGCAGCCTGGGTGAAGCTCAGGAGCTTATCTCTCCTTCCCTGTTTTATACCAGGAACTTCTCTGGGTTAGGAATGAACTTCAGGAAGGCCTCAAAGTTGTCGTAGTACTTCTCCTTGTCCAGTTTATAGTAGAACGCGCCTTTGCGGGAGCTCTCTTTGTCTTTGTCTTCCTGCCGCACCAACAAGCCGGTGGAAAGCACTTTCCGGCTGAAGTTACGCTTGTCAAAGGTGGTTTCGTAGAGTTTTTCGTAAAGGATCTGCAGTTTGGGAAGCGTAAATTTCTCGGGCAACAACTCAAACAAGATGGGGTGCAAGGCTGCTTTATATCTCAACCGCATCTTGGCCATTTCTACCATCTGATTATGATCAAAGATCAAGTCTGGCATCTCACTGAGCAGAAACCACTCGGCGTGGTACTCTGAGCTTAGCTGGGCTTCGTATTTATGGATGTCAATAAGTGCGAAGTACGGCACAGCGATGGTGCGCTCCACAGGGTCACGGATGGGTTCACTGAACCCCGGAATCTGCTCCAAGTACACGCCTTCTAACCCGGTAAGCTGTTTAAGAACGCGTTGGGCACCCGTTTCCAAGCTCTCGGCTGGCTGAATGAATCCGCCCATCAAACTCCACTTCTGCCGCTGCGGCGCAAATCCCCGCTGAATCAAAAGTAGCTTGAAGTTTTCACCGTCAAACCCAAATATGATACAGTCTACTGCAACAAGGACCCTTGTCTGGCCCGAATACTTCATCATTCCTTTACTCTTTTATTACGAAATCCTCAGTTCAAGATAGAGGCAAGAACACCTGCTTAAGAAGGTTTTCCCTTGCACACGTTTTCTGCTGTTTGACTTTGTAATCTTGTAAAAAACCTAAATGCTATCGTTGGTATAAGCAGATAATACTGCTGTAATCCAATTCTGAAGCAAATAAAGAAATAGTAGCTGACTTTTATGCCGTTTTCAAAAAAACAGCATAAAAACAGACAGTACCCGCAAAGAACTACCTTGAAACTAGTCTGTTAGCCAAGAAAAATCCCCGAGTATTCCTGTGATAGGGATGCCCGGGGATATGTGTTCATGCGAAAGGCAAAAGCTTATTTAGCTGAGAATTTATGCACCGTGGTGGTGTTGTACGTCTGCCCGGGCTTTAACACGGTAGACGGGAATGCGGGCTGATTTGGAGAATCTGGGAAGTGCTGCGTCTCTAAACAGAAGGCTGTTCTGAAGTCGTCTTTGGCGCCAGATTTCAGGGTGTGGCTGCCATCCATGAAATTACCGCTGTAGAACTGCAGCCCGGGCTCCTGGGTGAATACCTCCATCACAATGCCGCTTTCGTTGCCTACCACGGTGGCGGCCTTCTTCAGGTCTTCTCCCTTGCCGCCGTTCAACACGTAGTTGTGGTCATATCCCTGGCCAAACTTCAGCTGCTGGTTCTGGTCTTTGATTCTAGCCCCAATGGTAGTGGCCTCCCGGAAATCAAATGGAGTGCCGGCCACCGACTCGGTACCCGTAGGAATCAAGGAAGAATCAACGGGATTGTATTTGTCTGCGTTGATCTGCAGCTTGTGGTTTAAGATGGCGCCGCTGCCCTCGCCGTTCAGGTTGAAATAGGCGTGGTTGGTTAGGTTCACCACGGTAGGCCGGTCAGTGGTGGCGGTGTAGTCAATCTTCAGTTCATCTTGGTTTGTCAGAGTATAACGCACCGTCACCTTAAGTTCACCCGGATAACCTTCTTCCAGATGAGCAGAGGTATACGTCAGAGTGAGAGTCTGGGCATCAGGCTGCTCGGCCTCCCATACCACCCGGGAGAATCCGGTGTCGCCCCCGTGCAGGTGGTTGGGCCCGTTGTTGGTGGCCAGGGTGTACTCCTGCCCGTTCAGCTCAAATTTCCCGTGGGCTATGCGGTTGGCGTAACGGCCCACCGTAGCCCCGAAGTAGGTATCCTCTCCCTCGGCAAAGCCCTGCACTTGCCCGAAGCCGATGACCACATCACGCAAATCTCCGTTTTTATCCGGCACCCACAGGCCCACCAGGCGTGCGCCATAATTGGTGATGGCCGCCAGCACCCCGTTGTCATTTTGCAGGAAAAACAAATCCGTCAGTTTGCCGCCCATGGTTTGCCGAAAATCCTGGACTAATAATGTTGGGGCCGTAAATCCTTTTTCAGTGTCTGACATGGTTTGAGCGTTTGTACGTGAATGTTTGGGTAGTATTGGGTTTTAGAATTTGTCTTCTACAAAAATGGAACCTGAGGTAAGATTACCAGAAGCGGTTTTCTACACCTCCTATCTATATTGCCAATATTTTTGTTGCCTTTTTTCAATAAATACTTCTATCTGCAGCTTTCCCTTGGGCCCTAAGATTAGTCAAAACTAAAATAATTGCTTTTATAGAAGGCAACTGTGTTTAAGTTAGTAAACGCAAAAAAGCCTTACCAGAAATGGTGAGGCTTTTCCTTTGCAGAGAGAGGAATTTGAACGTGCTTATTTTCCTACTTTATTTAAAAACTAGCCTCTTTCAACTATAAAAAATCTCAGGGTCCTGAGAATTGTTTTATCAACCTTCAGGACCCTGAGGTAAAGTGTAAACTTAATAGCCTGGATTCTGTACCAGATTTGGATTAATATCAACGTCGCGCTGCGGAAGAGGCAGCAACCGGTGTGTACCAAGTCTAAAAGTTGTGAATGCTGGATCCCGCTGAATAAGCTCATTTAGCTTTGCCTGGTTTTCAAAGTAACCCCAACGATCCAAATCGTTCCAACGGTGTCCTTCGCCGGCTAGCTCTGTTACTCTTTCGTGCTCAATCTGCCTTTGGAACTGCGCCTTCGTCATACCTGGTCTAGTTGATAAAAGAGTAGCAAGTCCTGCTCTTTGTCTTACCCTATCTACATACTGATAGGCTTCCGTTGTTCTATTTAGTTCGTTCAAAGTTTCAGCATACATTAGCAGCACATCTGCGTAACGGATAAAGCGATAGTTATTGGCAGATCGGAACCCTTCTGCTGCACGCCCTGCCTGAGCATCGTTAGAGAATTTTCTTAACCATACCCTTCTATCATTCGCCCCGTATCGTGCTGTGAAGGTCCGCCCGTATATCATGGTGGACCCAGGTCCTCTTACATCAGTTGAGTCGAAGAAAAAGGAAGCTGCCAGGCGAGGATCCCTTTGTCCACTTACTGTTTTATCTTTATGGAACTCATTCACGACCCATCTATGAATCTCAGCATCAGAAAAGCCTACGTTTGCTGGTGCGATAAACTGAGGGAGAGGCGAACCGTAGTTCTGGTTTGGCGTTTGCACATCATTGTCTGTAAATTCTGACTCGTTTGTAGCAAATTGCCATTCAAAAACAGATTCTCGGTTGTTCTCGGTTGTTGAAAGGAAGTTATCACGATAATTTGGCATCAGACCGTACACCTGGCTACCTGGTCCTTCCACTAACCATTGCAGTGGCTCCAAAGCGGCATTGTAGTTGCGTAATTGCATGTATACCTTCGCCAATAAAGCATTAGCGGCTCCTCTGGTAACACGCCCAACATCAGCACCGGAGTAACTTAGTGGCAGAGCTGCTGCAGCCTCCTTCAAATCCTGAGCCGCCTGTGCGTAAACCTGCTCCCGTGTTGCATTTGCTGGCAACAGGGTTGGCTTTGATGGTTCCAGGATAAGCGGCACATTACCGTATAAGCTGGCCAGGTTAAAATAGAAGAAGCCTCTGAGGAATTTTGCTTCTCCTATAAGACGTGCCTTCAGGTTTTCATCCATTTGTATATTAGGAACATTTGCCAGCGCCTGGTTCGCACGGAAAATACCAATGAAATTATCCCCATAAACCCAGTTGGTTTCACCGAAATTGTAGTCCGTTATCAGGAATTTATCCATGTTATTTGGAATTTCTACCCTGGGACTACGGCTAAAGGCTTCATCAGAACGCACCGTATAGTAAAACCACTGCCAGAGCACGATAGGCCCCCGGTGCAAGGTGCTGTAAATAGCGTTTACTCCCTGCTGTGCATCAGTAGCGTTCTGCCAGAACTGAACGGTGGTAGGAGCATTTGGGTTATCAATGTCTAAGTCCTGTTCACAGCTGGAGAAAGACAATCCGGCTGCTAACGCAAAATATAGTATCTTTTTCATAAAGAAATTCTTCTTACAAGTAAGTATTAAAACTCAAAATTCAGGCCTACAGTATACACCCGGCTGGCTGGCCAGTTTCCGGCATCTAATCCCCTTTGAAGGAGACCAGCACCCGTTACGTCCGGATCAAGACCTGAATAATCTGTAAAGGTCAATAAGTTTTGTCCGCTAATGAACACACGGGCATTGTTTGTATGAACCCTGCTCAGGAAGCTTGCCGGCAGATTGTATCCTATTTCTATGTTACGAAGGCGCACATAAGAAGCATCCTCCAACCAACGGTCACTTGCATAGCGGTTGTTGAATATAACGCCTAGTTCTGTGTTGCGGGCAAGTCTTGGATCATTAGTGTTGGTGTTCGTAGGAGTCCATGGGCTGATGTCGCTACGGAAGTTGGTGTTTACATAGGAATCCAAGATTCTTCTAACATCATTGAACACAGTCTGACCGAACACCCCTACTAGTTGCAGGTTAAAGGTAAAACCACCGTAAGAAGCATTGAACTGAGCACCTGTTTGTAGCGTAGGCCACGGAGAGCCAGCAAAAGTCCGGTCATCGTCGTTGATCTGCCCGTCATCGTTCAGATCTATAAACCGAATATCGCCTGGTTTGGAGAAAGGCTGAATGATTGTACCGTTAGAACTTCTGTGACTAAGCACCTCCTCTTCACTTTGGAAGAGACCAGCTGTTTTTACCACAAACCACTCGCCAATACCGCGGCCTACCTGAGAACGGGTTGCTCCCGCCGTTAGATAATTTATTCCTTCTCCCCGGTTTCCTACATCCTCTACTCTGTTTTTTATAGTAGTAAAGTTTCCAGACACATCCCATTTAAAGGCATTCTCTGTGCTGCGGTAGGTGGCAGAGAACTCTACCCCGCGGTTACTGATGGAAGCAGCGTTCACAAACGGGTCACCTCCTAGGTTACCTGTGTAGAATGGTATTGGCAAACGCACCAGCACATCCTCAGACAAAGACTGATAGTATTCCGCTGTTATCAATAATTTGTTATTGAATAAACCTGCATCTACGCCAATGTTCTTTGAAGTTCTGATTTCCCATCCCAGGTCTGGGTTTATAAGGCTTGCCTGGTAGGCACCTACAGCGATAACGTCGTTGTTAGGCCCAAAAACTATTCGCGGGTTATTATTGATAACTCCGATATAATCCCATGAACCTACGGTGGCTATACCTAATTGTCCGTAAGAGGCACGCAGTTTCAAGTCAGACACCCATGGTACTTGTAAGAATTCTTCATTGCTGATTCTCCAGCCCAAGGCTACTGATGGAAAGAATTTGCTTCTATTGGCAGCTCCAAAACGAGAATCCTGGTCATAGCGACCTGTCAGAGTTAAAAGATATTTGTCATCGAAAGTATAGTTTAACCTACCCAGTGTACCGTTGATGCGGAAATCTTCCGGCACTCCTCCTTCTGAAGATTGTTCGCCGGTAGCAGAACTGATGGTGGTCAGGTTTTCACCACCAAAATTTGCCAGTTGATTTCGTCTGGCTTCCAATACTTCCCTTTTGTTCCACTGCTGAGAATAGCCGACAACCCCATTGATGCGATGACGGCCGAGTTCCTTATTAAAGTTGAGGGTATGCTCAAACAGCAAAGAATGGAAGTTCTGTCGGTTCTGGTACACGTGGCTTGGTTCAAAAGCCTGTGCCAGTACCCAGTTACCTTCTGTTCTTACATTTTGATGAAAGTCAAAACCGGCATCCACACCGGCATTGAACCGGTAACTTAAGCCCTCCAATAACTTCACATCAGCAAACGCATTGCCTACAGCTCTGGTGTATCTGTGCGTGGTGTTGAACAGTTCCCTCATAGCAAGATAATTCCAGGCATAAATAGGAGCTGAAGTCTGATCACCAATCCCCCAGCCTCCCGGATTACCTGGGCCAACCAGAGCAGGGTCTCTAACCGGAATAACCGGCAGCAACTGTGGCATATCATAAAAAGGGTTAGCCAGCAAAGGGCGCTCTTCCCAAGAATGGGTTAAAGCCAGGTTCTCACCAAAGGTTACTCTGCCTTTTGTTCCCTGGGTGTTCACGCGCACACTTGCCCGGTCAAATGAATTACCAACCACAGCGCCTTCATTCGTAAAATAGGATCCGGCAATAAAATAATTACCGGCTTCTGAACCACCAGATAACGAAAGGTTATAATCCGCCAGTGTTCCTAGTTGTGTTGACTCTTTCTGCCAGTCAGTATCTGTAACTGTCCAGTGTCTTACACTATTCGGACCAGTAGCAGGAGGAGGAGTCAGGGAAACGCTGGCAGGTGGTGTGGCGCCGGAGTTCTCATACTGCTGCCGTTGCGTAGCCGCAAATTGTTCCGAGTTCATCACATCCCACAGCTTAGGAAGCTGCTGAAGACCGGACCTCGCAGAAAAGCCTACTTTTGCCGGGCCTGTTCTACCTCGTTTAGTTGTGATGATGATGACACCGTTACCAGCTCTTGAACCATAAATAGCCGCCGCAGAAGCATCTTTCAGGATCTGGATGGATTCAATATCATTAGGATTGATGGTAGGTCCCGCATCCGTAATCATACCATCAATCACATACAAGGGAGTGGTATTAGTAAAGCTGGCAACCCCACGGATATCTATGGCGGCACCTGCTCCTGGACGGCCTGAATTACGCACCGTAACTCCTGGGGCTAACCCTTGAATAGACTCTGCTACTGTACCAGCCGTAACTCTTTGGGCTGCTTCCGGGCTTACAACAGAAGCCGCACCAGTCAGGTCTTTTTTCTGTATGGTCTGGTAACCAATTACTACCACCTCTGCCAAGGCTTTCAGATCTGGCTCTAACTGAACATTGATAGTAGTTCTGTTATTTATCGGCACTTCCTGTTGTGCGTAACCAATATAGGAGAAAACAAGCACTCCGTTCTCCGCCCCATCAGGCACATTCAACGTATAGTTGCCGTTCACATCTGTATTGGTACCTATAGAGGCACCTCTCAAAGCAACACTTACGCCAATTAAGCCTGTACCGTCTTCGCCTGTAACTCTACCCGAGACCGTAATGGCAACTGCTTTCTTTATTCCAGCACCAGATCCAACAATCCCTTGGCTGCCATAGTTTCTTGACATCGCAGCCAATGCCTGCGCATGTAAAGGTATTTGTAAGCAGCCACATAACACTACTGGTACCACCAGCATAATTTTACGGAAAGGTTTCTTCATATAGGTTTAATTTTGAGTAGTTTAAAGTTCATAAACGCCGTTTTAAAAAAAAATTTAAACGCAGGTACAACCTCAAATAAAACTGATTCCCAAGGCTGATGTGAGTAAGTAATCAAATATATAGTGTATTTTTGACATTTAAAATATTTAAAATATTTTTCTGAAAATTATTAATCTCTTACTTAACCAGCCTCTTTTGCTTTGTAAAGTTACCATAGTCTTAACATCTTACTTTTTTTGCCTTTGTCCATTTTAGCTTTTGTGGATCATGTGCAAAAACACATTACCTTCTTATTATTAGCTGGGTGTGTTTAAACCCAAAACTGAAAGAAAATCTAAGTAGGACTATGTTTTATAAAATTTTAAATGTACAATCGACATTTATATAAAGTAATACGGTTATGTGATTTTTATCGGGGGCCATGAAAGGCATTGTAAGGCTAAAACCCTGGGTGTGCCAACAGCCAAGTTGTGCTGCATGGGCAAAACATGCCATGAATTGGCTTTCTACAAGCCCAAAAGAAAAGGAGAGAAAAGCACCTGCTAGAAATGGGGCGGAGCCCCCTCAACAGATAAATAGATAGGATTAGGAACATTAGTAAAACGGGCTCTTTTGGAACCCGTTTTACCAATGTTCCAGCCCGTAAACCGTACCTTAACCCATAAAAGAAGCTTCATGCAATTCTCCACTTACCAGGCCTTCGTGTTTGACATGAACGGCACCATGATTGAAGATATGTAATTCCACACCCAGGCGTGGCACCAGATTCTGACCAATGACTTGAATGCTACGTTGGCCCAGGATAAGGTACGGGCGCAGATGTACGGCAAAAACAGCGAGGTACTGGCCCGCATCTTTGGCGAAAACCATTTCACAACCCAAGAAGCAGATGCCCTTTCGCTGGAAAAAGAGAAAAGATATCAAAAGGCTTACCAGCCGCACCTGCAACTTACTGCCGGTTTAGATCTGTTTTTGGAAAAAGCGGCCGAAAACTATGAAGCTATTTAGAGATTTTCACTTCCAAAGGATTAAGGAGGCAAAAGTGTTGCGAGAACATTTCAGAGCTAAGCCCCTGACCCTTTGGGATTCATAAGCGAAGATAGGATAGATCGTTGGATAGTCCCCCACCTAAGTGTCGGCAAGGGGGGCCAGGCTACAGTTGAAACCATCAGCGGTAGTGGGTGCCATCCTGTACCGGCCCAAGACTGGGTACCAGTGGCGGGAGCTGCCCGCAAGGGCATTCTTCGGCGGGTCCGGGCTGAGCTGGCAGGGAGTGTACCGCCACTTCAGGAAATGGGCAGCGGGCGGTAGCCTGAGGAAGGCCTGGGCGCAGCCTCTGAAAAGTAGGCGGAGGCTGCTGGACTTGTCGAGCACTCAGCTGGACGGGAGGCAGACGCTCAGTAAGGACGGCGGGGAGCACGTGGGGTACCAGGCAAGAAAAGCGGCCAAAACCTGCAACAGCCTGTCCCTTTCTGACAGCAGGGGAACCCTGCTTGCCGGCAGCGGCCCGCCATGACCTGTACGGGATAGAGAAAATGTTCAGGGAGCTGTGCGGGGTGCCCCAGGAGGCGGGCATCGAGACCGAAGGGCTGTTTCTGAACGCAGCAGTTTTGGCTCGCAAGGGTCCAAGCGCCTGTGCGCTCAGATGAAGATCGAGGCTAGTATTGCCTTCAACCCCAGAATGGGGAGCCGGCGGAGGCCTATGTGTACTTCGACGAGGAGCTCTTCAAAAGAAGGAATGTCATCGGGCATGCAAATGCTTGGCTCGACAGCTTCAAGGCGCTGCTCATCAGGTTTGAGACCAAGGCACAGCATTGGTTAACGCTACATTTACTGGCTTTCGCAGTGCTCTTCATCAGGGAAATAACTAAAAGTGAGAAACTCTAAACAGCTTCAAGGAAAAAAATCTTCTTTCTACAGGCAGATCCAAATCATTCCATAATTGGCCATAGTTGACCGGCACCTGCCCCCGCCCCGAAAAAAGACCTTCCGTTTAGGGCTGTTTCTAGGAAATCAGCCCTAAACGGAAGGTCAGAAGTTAAGGGGAAGGGTTGGGGCTCCTAAGTTCTAGTTTTCTACAATAAAAACTTCTCCGGGTTGGGGATGAATTTCAGGAAGGCCTGGAAGTTGTCATAATACTTTTCTTTGTCAAGCTTAAAGTAGAAAGCGCCTTTGCGGGAGTTTTCCTTGTCTTTTTCTTCCTGCCGGATGAGCAGCTCCGTGGAAAGTACTTTCCGGCTGAAGTTACGTTTGTCAAAGGTGGTGTCGTAGAGCTTCTCGTAAAGGGTTTGCAGTTGGGGCAAGGTGAACTTCTCAGGGAGCAGCTCAAACAGAATGGGGTGCAGGGCGGCTTTGTACCTTAACCTCATTTTGGCCATCTCCACCATTTGCTCGTGGTCAAAAATAAGGTTGGGCATCTCGTTCAGCAGAAACCACTCAGCATGGTAGTCAGAACTAATCTGGGCCTCGTATTTCTGGATATCAATAAGGGCGAAGTAAGGCACTGCAATGGTACGCTCCACCGGGTCACGGGTAGGTTCGCTGAAAGCCGCTATTTGCTCCAGATATACCCCCTCCAGACCGGTCAGCTGCTTCAGAACGCGCTGGGCGCCAACTTCAAGGCTTTCGTTGGGCTGAATGAAACCGCCCATAAGGCTCCACTTCTGTTTCTGGGGCGCAAAACCGCGCTGAATCAGCAGCAGTTTAAAATTTTCGCCGTCAAACCCAAAGATGATACAGTCTACTGCAACCAGAAACCTGGTTTGACCCACATATTTCATTTTACTCGTAAGTGCTCTTACATCAAAATCTACTGTCTCGGGCATATTACGCTTTTTTTGACTCAAAGCACCAGGCAAACCAACTGGGGTCCATGGCTTTGAAAAGTGGTAATGCCTTCCTGCCTTTTCCGCGGTCTGCGCAAGAAACGATTAACAGGAAAGCGAATATTGAAATAATAGGCAATTATCAACCAAGGCCAAGGGATTTAATTCATCTCCCTTCTCCCCGCTCACATCCAAAAAGGACCTCATATCCGGTCAATTCCAAGTTATCCGGAATTGTTTCAGGCCTGTTTTCTGAAAAACAGGCCTGAAACTCAGAGTGGCCAACCCTGACACCAGGTCCAAAATCAGTTACTTCGCAGAGAATTTATGCACGGTGGTGGTGTTATACGTTTGCCCTGGCTTCAACACGGTAGAAGGGAAAGCCGGCTGGTTAGGAGAATCCGGGAAGTGCTGGGTCTCTAAACAGAAAGCAGTTCTAAACTCATCTTTCACGTTTGTTTTGAGGGTATGTGATCCTTCCATGAAGTTGCCGCTGTAAAACTGGATACCTGGCTCCTGCGTGCGGATTTCCATAGTGATGCCGCTCTTGTCACCAGTTACAGTAGCGGCTAATTTCATCTCCTTGCCTGCGTTTCCGCCAGTCAGGACATAGTTGTGGTCATAACCGTTACCGAATTTCAACTGTTGGTTTTGCTCTTTGATTCTAGACCCGATAGTTGTTGGCTGCTGGAAGTCAAATGGAGTGCCAGCCACCGGCTCAATACCCGTTGGGATCAAGGTGGAATCTACCGGGTTGTAACGGTCAGCGTTTATCTGCAAGGTGTGTCCCAGAATGTCGCCACTTCCCTCACCGTTCAGGTTGAAGAACGTATGGTTGGTGAGGTTCACATGGGTGGCTTTATCTGTAGTGGCCTGGTAATTCACCGTCAATTCATTCTCGTCGGTGAGGGTGTAGGTCACTTTTACATTCAGGTTACCTGGGTAGCCTTCTTCCATGTCTTTTGAAAGGTAGGTCAGCTCCAGGGTTTTGTCGTCTACTTGTTTGGCATCCCAAACCACCCGTGAGAAACCTTTCACGCCACCGTGCAAATGGTTCGCACCGTTGTTCGTGGCTAAGGTGTATTCTTTCCCTTCCAGATTGAATTTGCCTTTGGCAATACGGTTTCCGTAACGGCCAATAGTAGCCCCAAAGAACGTATCAGCGCCTTCGGTATAATCCTCTACGTTGGCAAACCCGATGGACACATCCGTCAGCTTGCCATTCTTATCCGGCACTAGAAGGCTTACCACACGCCCACCGTAGTTGGTGATGGCCGCCTGAACGTTGTTCTTGTTTTTGAGTACAAACAGATCAGTCTGTTTACCGTCTATGGTCTTCTGGAAATCAGCGCGGGCAGGTAGTTTCACTTCGTTGGCAGTGTTTGAGGTTTGGTTTTCTGTGTTAGCAGTTTCCTTGTTCCCAGCGTTCTGATTACAGGCGCTCACCAATAGCATTGAAGCTACAAGTAACGTGGAAACAGGTCTTAATACGTATTTCATAGATGAGTTATAGGGTTAAACAGATTATTTTTTGAAGGTAAGAGTTTTTCACAGGATTTCTACCCAGAGCAAAGATTACCAGACTACTGCGCTAGTGCTACTATTGGCCACTGGTCTTTGTCCCAGGCAAGTTTCTCCACCCTTAATTTAGGCCTTCCGTTTTGAGCAGCGTCATACCCATGGAAGATGATGTAATCTGTTTTGTCAAAGGTATAGACCGAGTTGTGCCCTACCCCATTCCAATTTTCATTTCCTTCCAGCAGAATGGTGCCTCCGCCCGCATCCATGGCCACTCCTTTTTTATCCAAGTAAGGTCCTTGCACGGTTTTAGAGCGTCCCACTATCATTTTGTAGTCACTATTAGCACCTTTGCAGCAGTAGTCAATAGAAGCAAACAGGTAATAATAGCCATTTTTCTCAAAAATAAAGGGTGCCTCAATGGCGTTTCCTCCCGCTTCGGCTGGGTTTCCTGGCAAAGGAGCCGGATTAGTTTGCAGCGTCAACCCTTTTTTGCGGCTGGCAATGGTCGGTATTTTTGAGATGTCCTCGGCCACGCTCAGGCGGTCTTTGCTCATTTTCACCAGCTTTAGCCCGCCCCAGAAAGACCCAAAGCTCATCCAGGCCGTCCCGTTTTTATCAGTGATGATGTTTGGGTCAATGGCATTCCAATTGGTTTGCCCCGGTACAGACTCAATGACTTTGCCGTGGTCTACCCACTTGAAGTTAGGATTCTGCGGATCTAGGGTAGTGTTAGTCGCGACTCCAATGGCAGAAGTATTCTTCCCGAAGGCTGAGATAGAGTAGTACAGGTAATATTTCCCGTTGTAGAAACTGATGTCCGGCGCCCAGATGTGGTTATTCCTGAAACCAGCAACAGCCTTGGTAGCCCACTCAGGTGCTGAGGCAAACACAGGAGCTTCCATTTTCCAGTTCTGCATGTCTGTAGAAGACCATACCGAGATGCCGTTCCCCGTGCTAAATAGGTAATACGTGTTTCCCTGCTTCGCCATCACTGGATCATGCACGGTGATGTTGCTCATTGGTCGCACCTCTCCCACCTGCTGTCCCCGTGGTGGCGTTTGCGCTGGAGCAGCTGGGGTTGGAGCAGCAGCGGCGGTTGAAGGAGCTGCCGGCGTAGAAGCGGCGGCAGTTGCAGCTGGGGTGGTGGAGGTTGCTTGCTTTGTCTGGGCACAGCCACCTGCTGCTAACAGCACTAAGAGAAGATAAAGACCTTTACTTGTATGTTTCATGATTGTTTGTTTTCATTTAGAGGCTGCTTTGGCAAAATTTGCCTTTAAACAGCGCTTTTAATTTGGTTTTTTATACACCCACACAGAGGAGGTCAGAAGGATACTGTTCCTTAGAACACCATTACAAAGCCACCATTCGGTTTCAGATCCACAGTGGTTTTCCCGTTGGCGGCAATCTCCACCGCTTTCTGCTGCATGCCGGAAGCTTCATTGCTGTCAGTGATGAAGGAGCCTTTTTTGCCTTTCAGGAAAGACAAATCAAGTACCATGCTTTTGGCGGTGTTCTCACCGTTAATGCCTGCCACGTACCACTTGCCGTTCGCTTGCCGGGCCATGACCACCTGCTTGCCAGGATAGCCGTCAATAAACTTAGAGTCTTCCCACACAGCAGGCACTTCCTTAAGGAAACCCTGTACATATGCTGGTTGCTTTGCCATACCTTGCGGAATCTCCACGTAATGCTGGATTCCTGAAACAAACAGCACCGACAACGCCAGCTCAAAGCCTTTGGTCGTTTTGCGGGTGATTCTTGGAATCTGGTCTAAATTCACCGGCGTGAAATCCATAGGATCAAAAACGTTACGGGCGAACGGAATCACCGTGGCGTGGGCAGCCTCTTCATCGGCGTTCTGCTGCTCAAAGGTGATGAACTCAAAGCCCTTAATAGACTCCATGGTCATGAGGTTAGGATAGGTGCGTTGCCAGCCCCGGGGCAAGGTACAACCGTGAAAATTCACCAGCAGTTTGTTCTCCGCAGCATCTTTCAAGATGTCATTGTAGTACTGCATCACGCTCTGTCCATCGCCGCCAAAGAAGTCAATCTTTACGCCTTTGATGCCCATGTCGCGCAGTCTGGCAAATTCTTGCATGCGGCTTTCATGGATAAGCATTTTATCTCTGGGGGTGTACGGCGCCGTGTTCCAAGCACCAGCGGAGTTGTACCACAGCAACAAACCTACGTTCTTGGCTTTAGCGTAATCAGCCAGTTCTTTTACTTTAGCATAGCCTATCTTCTTGTCCCAATCGGCATCAATGAGCGTATAGGCCCAGTTCATGCGGGCCGCGTAATCAATAAACCGCTTCTGCACATCATATACCGTAGAATCATCCTTCAGCAAAGCCCAACTCCAAGCTGATTTGCCGGGCTTGATGAAGCTTTGATCTAGGTTTATGGCTGGTTTTGCCAAATCGGTGCCTAATGTAGACTCCGCAATGGTTTTCAGAGAGCCCACGGCAATAATGCGCCAAGGCGTGTACCAAGGCAATTCAGACTCTGGATTCACTACGCCATTAGGCATCTTTTCAGCCTCCTGCGGAAAGGCAAGCTGGTATTCGCCGCCCGGTGCATTCTGCGCCAACCGGGAACCACAGTAACTTCCGTCCGGAGCCGACTCCGTGATCAAGGCCCAGTTCTCGCCATTCTGAAATAGCGCCGGGAACACCCAACCGGCTTTGATAGGCGACGGGGTGCCCACCGGAATGCCTTTCAGGTAATATTCTTCATACGAAGGGTTGGTGCTCTCCCAACCAGTCTTGGCATCAGACATGGGTTGCAACCAGCCTTTGGCGCTCTCCGGAAATTTGAAAGAAGTAAACTCCTGGTTGATCTTCTTTTTCTCTCCGCTTTGGCCCGGGAAGAAATACCGGAAGGCCACGCCATCATCAGACACTTGGAAAATGACATCCATCTGCTGCCCCTGGGCATTCTTTAAATGGAAAGTGCGTTTGTTTGCGCGGTAGGAGTTCTTTCTGCGTTTAGCCGTCAGAATCTCGTAATCGTCCTTTACCGACTCCACCTTTGAAACCGATTCCAAGGCCAAACCTCTGGTCAGGTCAGCGTCTTCCATGCGTACTCCCAATTTAGAGTCTTGCAGCACAGGAGCGCCGTTGCGGGTGATGGCATAAGTGGCGCCCTGGTCTGCGGCAAGGCTGAACCGCACGGCAATGCTTTTATCTGGGCTTTCCAGCGTATACTCCTTTTCCATGGCAGAACTACTAGGGCTACTGCTTTTCTGCGAACAAGAAACCAACACCAGCAGCCCGAAGGCAACTAAGATGTACTGGCACTTCCTGAATACAGATCTATTTTGTTTACGTGGTAGGGACATGTACATTTCTTTTAACTGGGAGAAGCGCTTAAAGGCTAGTTTTTAGAAAGAGGCGGTCATCTGCGCTTTTAGACATCTCGGCTAAGATATACTTCCGTGCCTAATGCAAGCTTCAGGAAAGTCACGGCAATAAATCTGCGTCACAGAAGAAAAACAAAAAGCGTTTACAAGCTGAATTACTCAAAACAGCCTGTAAACGCCCCGATCCTCTTACTTTTTGTTAAGGCTGTACTGCCCCTCGTTTGGCGTCACTTTTACCTTAATCACGTTCACTGAGTAAGGTTCCAGCGATAACTTCACGCGTTTGTTTTTCACTTGTACTGTTTGCTGCACCGGGCTGATGGCCGTAGGATTGGCAAAGGAGTTCATCTGCTCCAGGTTGTTGCTTCTCAGTTTCTGCACTGTGCCTTTACTTTGCGTACTTTTCACGCCATCCAGAACAAATTCTCCGTCCTGCGCTTTGTCTGACGTGTTCACCACTTTTAAGATCAGTTCGTTTGTTTTCTGATTAAGGCTGGCGGAAGCGAACAGTTTATCTTGGCCGGTCACGTTAGCATTGTTGCGCTGAATAGGCACCAGGTGCGTACCTACGTTTGTAGAGAATAGCTTTTGCACGTAGTAGTTGGGTGTCCCGAAGGATTGCAGGTTGTTCACCCAGATCATGTCTGGGGTCCACTGCCAGCCTTCTTCGTGGGCGAACAATGGCGCGTAGGAAGCCATTACCACTACATCGGCGTTGCGCTCCAGGCCGGTCATGAACGCGGCTTCGGAGAGGGCACCTTTCCAGTTGTTCTTGTTATCCGGGCTAGCAATGGCTACCGTCTGAGATGCGTATTCACCGGCAAAGATCTTAGGACCTTTGCGGTCATAGTTGTCATAGCGTGTCACGTTTTCCTGGAACCATTCCGGGGCGCGGTAATAATGCTCATCAATGATATCAGCGTTGAGGCTGCGCATGGTTTTATTCAGGTAATCAAACTCAGGGCCATCCGGGAACGGCCCGGTGGTGGTGATTAGCTTTACGTCTGGGTATTTCGCACGCAGGGCTCTCTCAAATATTTTGTAGCGCTCTACGTACTGCTCGCCCCATTGCTCATTACCCACGCCTAAGTATTTCAGGTTGAACGGAGCCGGGTGCCCCATCTCGGCTCTGATTTTACCCCACTCAGAAGTAGCAGGTCCGTTGGCAAACTCAATTAAATCCAAGGCATCTTGGATGTAAGGATCCAGTTGGTCCAAAGGCACCACCTCACCGGTGTTGAACTGGCAAGCCATGCCGCAGTTAAGAATTGGAAGCGGCGCGGCTCCAATGTCCTCGGCTAACTGGAAGTACTCAAAAAAGCCTAGCCCGAACGTCTGGAAATAATCTGGCGTGTGGCGGTGCTTGAACTCGGTGTTCCAGCGGTTGACCAAGGTGGCACGGTTCGCTACCTCACCAATAGTTTTCTTCCACTGGAAACGTTCATCCAGAGTACGGCCTTCCACGATACAACCTCCAGGGAAACGCAGGAAACCCGGCTTCATGTCGGCTAATAACTGTACCATGTCGGCACGGAGGCCGTTAGGACGTTGCTTCCAGGTGTTCTTAGGAAACAAAGAAATCATATCCAGGTCTACCGTGCCTTTTCCCTGGGCCACCACTTGCAAGAGGGCTTTCGGGTCTGTACCCGTAGCCGTAATGCTGGCCTTGTATTCTTTCCAGTCGGCTCCAGTTGGGGTGATGGTGGCAGCGCCTAGTTTTTCACCTTTAGCAGTAAGCAACTCTACCACTACCGGCATAGCGCTGCTGCCTTGTTGGCGCGCCATTACCGTGAAGTTGTATTGCTCGCCTTTCTTGATGCCCATGCCCCGGAAGCCTTCGTTCAAAACGCCGTAGCCTCCCTGGTCTGACTTAGAGGTCAAGCGAAGGAACCTGCGGTTGGCCCCGTTCAGCTCACCCCGGTTGTGCACCAGCAAGGTACCTTCAGCATTGTTTTGCTTTTGTTCTTTCCAACCCATTAAAGGCGTATCAAACTCAAAAGAACGGTTCTTCACTAACTCAGCGTAGATACCGCCATCGGCACCCAGGTTAATGTCTTCAAAGAAGATTCCGTACATGGTGGGAGCTATTTCGCCATACACCTGGTCTGCTTTTACCTGGAAAGTCTTCACAGAGGGAACGGTCTGCGCCGATAGATTGAAAGCCATCATACAGCCTGCAGCCAGGGCAACAAAAGAAAAAGGTTTGTGCTTCATGGGGTTCAATTAAAAGGGATTCTCAATCTTAAATATTTAAAAGGCAGCATGATTAGCTGCTTTAAATGCGTTTGCAGGTGATTTACTTCATTAATCTTACTTCGTAAATTCCGGCTGTGGAGGAACCTTCGTTTGCCTTAAATTTCACATTCAAAGTATTATTAGCGGCTTTGGTCAACACCTCCGCAGGAATATCATATTCCACGTCCACAAACTTGTCGCCGCCGGAGCCATCGGTCACCACGGTTTTTACCAGTTTGTCATTGATCAATATTTGGAAGTTGCGGCCTTTATCTGCCCCGAAGTAAGTTATTCGAAGTTTGCGAGGCCCCTGGCCTTTGTTCTTTAGGTTATAGCTGAACCAACCCTGGGCATGACGCCAATGGCGGTCTCTATGAACGCCGGTTTCTGTGCGCTCACCCTGGAACCCATGATCTGATTCTGGTTGCTGCTCACCCGGCGCCACCTGGTCTACCGTGCGCTCGGCCAGAGCCAACTGCTCTCTTTCTTTTTCTTTGATGGCAGCCTTACGGGCCTCCAAACCTTCTGGGGTAGTGACCGGAAAATACACCATGTAGCGGGCATCATGAATCTGATAGAAAGGCACCAATTCCAACTTGTGCCCAGCATTTTGATTTGCCACTCCAGACAAGGTGAAGGTAAAAGACTTGTTAGATACCGGAGAAAGATGCGCTGTTAAGTCTTTCTGAGTAGATACCAACAAAGGCGCCTCTTCCAGTGAATACAAAGGGCCATTGGCCACATGCCCCATGCGACTACCATCGGCTAACAAGCCAGGCAGGTCTGATTTACTGGTTACTGCAGCCAATACAATAGGGCCATGCACGAAGGAAACCCAGGGAGAATTGTCTGGAAGGTATTCGGCTTTGGTTTCCATAGGCAACTGCACCGTCACTACGTCACCAGATTTCCATTTGCGTTCAATGCCCACGTAGCCGTTGGTGGCGGTGTTTGGGCTTACTTCTTTTCCGTTCACGAGCACTTTTAGCTGATCACCTTTTAGCCATTCAGGCTTCCGGATGTAGAACGTGAATTTGTTGGCTCTTTTTAACTTCAGCTTCACCTCTGTTTTCTCCTCAAAGGGGAAAGAGGTGGTCTGGGTTAACGTGAGACCTTTCTCCTTCCACTCCAGTTCTGACGGGATGAAAAGGTTCAGGTACAAAGCTTTGTTTGTGTGTGAGTAGATGAGTTCGCCGTATTTGCCGTGGTTCTCCAGACCCGAACCTACACAGCACCAAAAATCTTCCTGCGGGTTTGAATACACCCGGTAGTGTTGCGGGCGCATGGACGTGAAGTACACGAAACCGCCTTTGGTAGGGTGCTGTGAGGAGAGGATATGGTTATAAAGTGCTCGCTCATAGTAGTTCAGGTAACTGGCCGAAGCGCTGTTCAAATACAACTGCTTCGTGAGTTTGAGCATGTTGTAGGTGTTGCACGTCTCGGGGCCTTCCTTGCTTTCCATCATGGAAGTAAAGTTGTTGGCCGGATGGAAGTGCTCGCTCACGCTGTTCCCGCCAATAGACACCGTGCGGTTATTTACTACCGTTTTCCAAAAGAAATCAGCGGCGTTGGTCCACGTTTTGTCTCTGGAAACCTCGGCTACCCGCTGGTACCCAATCACCTTCGGGATTTGAGTATTGGCGTGCATTCCGTTCAGGTGGTCTTTGCCTTGCAGCAAGGGGTTGAGCACCGATGTTTGGGAAAACCGCTTCGCGAGGGCTAAGTATTTCTGGTCACCGGTAATCTCCGCTACATCTGCAAACACCTCGTTCATGCCGCCGTGCTCGCTGCGCAACATGTCCTGGATTTGGGCATCGGTGAGGTTAGCCGTCACATCTGAAAACCAGTCGGTGAGTTTGATGATCATACCCTTGGCCTTCTCGTTTCCGGCAAACCAGTAGGCATCGCGCAGTCCCGAGTAGGTTTTATGGATGTTGTACAAAGGCACCCACTTCTTGTTCAATGAAAAGCTTCCGGCATCTATCTTTCCGGCTTTGATTTCCTGCCACATCTGCTTCCCACCAGGTGTTCCGCCCAGATAACCGTCACCGCTTTTCTGCTGGCAAGCTTCCAAAGCATCTACCATGTAGTTAATCCGCCGCAGCAATTCTGGGTTACCTGTTGAGGCATACATTAGAGACAAGGCCGAAAGGTAATGCCCGCCAATGTGTCCGTCCAGCCCGGTGTTTTCCCAGTTTCCGTAGTTCTCCGCTTTCGGCTGGATTTTTGCTTCTTTCTGAAAAGGAGCTAATAAACGGTCCATGTCCAAGGCCAGCATGTACTTAAGGTCGGTCTGCTGCGCCTGCTTAAACGGGCTGTCCAGCAACCGCACTGATTCCAGCGGAAAAGACTGCATACTTCCCTGCTGCCCCAGACATAGTGCCGGGCTTAACACAAAAAACAAAATACCTAAGAGTTTTCCTTTCATCTGAGGGTAACCGTCTTACTACCAAAAAGGCCTTAATTCAAGGCTGTTGTCAATTTTATTAGGATCGTTTTAGCTTTGTTTTGAATAAGTTAAGGCTAAAACGCACTAGTGTTTTTTTTAATTATTGCTTTTTCTTCAGCCAAATGGCCACGCCGCCTCCGTTCAATCCGGTCATGACCACTGTAGACTCTCTTTTATTTTCCCAGTCTCTTTCTCTTGACACGTGTACTTTGTCCACGAACATGCCCCCAGCCCAGCGCAGGGTCAGCCAGGGCGCATCATACGTCCAGGTGTTGTTGGCATCTCCGTTGATAAGGCCGTTCGGCGTTAAGGTGGTGGTAAAGGCCTCAGAAAAGTTAGGGTCGGTCTGTTCGTTTCCGAAGCCAGGCACCACAGACTGCAGCAATACAATCTGCTCGTATTCACCCGGTATGTCCGCGGCAGTAACAGGGGGCTGCGCTACGTTGGCATAGCGCTCCGGGGAAACCACGGGCCAGCCTTCGGGCGTCCAGAACATTTTGCGTACGTGCATCACCATAAAGGCGGGGTCAACCCCAGGTCTGCCCTGGTGGGCCATGTAATACTGTCCGTTGTCCTGGAAAACAGCCGGGTGCGATACGCCCTGCCAGCCGCCGTGGCCCATAAACTTGTACGGCGACAGAATCATGGGCACGTTGTCGGCCTGGTTGTCTACGTTCACACCGTTCCAGTCCAGAAACGGGCCGGTCGGGCTGGTAGACCGGTAAACCCGCACGTTGTATTTGGTAGAAAGCCAGTCATACGAAACAAACAGATAGTACATCTTGGTCTGCTCGTTGTAGATAAGCTCAGGGCCTTCCAGATTGCCGTTCGTGTTGTTGTTGGTTCTTCCGCGACGGGCAATGCGCACGCCTTTGTCGCCGGAATTCTGGGCTAGGCCGGTAGCTGGGTTCAGTTGCAATTCAAACAAACCATCCCAGGACGACCCATACACCATGTAGTGCTGGCCAGAGGGGGTCACCACCACTGAGGGGTCAATGGCATTGGTACCGGGTCCGATGTTGACAGAGGTAACTGCCAGGCCTTTCTCTACCCAGGGCCCCAATGGCGAGTTAGAAGTCAGCAACCCGATGGCACTGGTTTTGCCTACTTCTGCCGCAAGGGAGTAGTAAAGGCGGAACTCGCTGCCCACCTTCATGATGTAAGGAGCCCACAAGCCCTTGACCGGCGTAGCGCCGTTGGAGGTAATATGCTGCACACCCATAGCTGGCAAGCCGTTCAGGGCCCAGCCAACATACTGCCATTGCACCAGATCCTTGGACCTGCGCACCATAATACCCACGTGGGGGGCGGCCCCGTAGGCAACGTCTGTGCTGTATGAGTAAAACCATTCGCCATCTTTCAGGATAGACGGGTCATGAAGGTTATAGGGCCCCCAACGCCCAGATAAAGAGATAGGGGCTAAGTGACCATAGGTATCCGTCAGTTCGTTGAGGTTAAATGGTTTTTCCTCAGAAGGACCTGGCTTATTTGCCGGCGAAGGTTCTTCGTCTTCTTTACAGGAGCTCAGAAAAACTGCGGCAAGTAACGCAAGCGTTAAAAACGGTCTGAAAAAAGCAGGTTTCATGTTTTCTTCAATTATATAAATTTTTATTAGTTGCCATAAGGGCAATTATCAGGACAACCTGACCTCACTCCTGCTACCCAATGAGAGGAGCCCTTCTGTTTGGTTTATTTTCAAAGGCATTTTCTACTCCTCACCTCTACATCAACTTTAGATACTTTATACTAATGCATATCAAGTCTTGGTAATTAGCACCTTCTCCAATTAACCTCTCTGTTGTTTTCACCCTTAACTCTTTGCAACTTCAAATAAGTCTTTTGTAAGACATGTTAGACTCCAACACCATTTCCATAACCTGACGCCAAATTAGAAACCATGGTGGGAGGGTTAATCAGGCTCTTTTAAAAGAAACTTTCTAATTTGGTTTTATAAATGTAATAAATACACTTATATTTATTGCAAGTTTTTGAATAAATAATCTTTCATTTTAAATTATAGCAGAGAAATACCCCAAAAACCTACCGCAAGTATGAAGAACACAATCCTGAGTTTCCTCCTTCTCTTAGGCACTTTAAGCTCCTATGGGCAAAACACGGCCACGCTTACCGTACCCGCCAAACCAGACAGAATCATTAGCAGACACATCTATGGTCATTTTGCCGAGCACTTAGGCCGCTGTATTTATGGCGGATTTTATGTTGGCGAGAACAACAACAAAATTCCAAACAAGGACGGCGTACGGCTAGACGTGGTTGATGCTTTAAAAAAACTGAAAATACCTAACCTGCGCTGGCCCGGCGGCTGCTTCGCTGATACTTACCATTGGAAAGATGGGATTGGGCCGAAAGATAAACGGCCTACTATCGTGAATACCTGGTGGGGGGGCGTTACCGAGAACAACAGCTTCGGGACGCATGATTTCCTGAACATGTGCGAATTGTTAGGCACCGAGCCTTACCTGGCGGGCAACATGGCCACCGGCGGGGTGCAGGAACTGGCTGATTGGGTGCAGTACACCAACTTTGCAGGCGTAAGCCCTATGTCTAAGCTCCGCAGGGAAAATGGCCGGGATAAGCCCTGGAATGTGAAGTACTGGGGAATTGGCAACGAGGCTTGGGGCTGCGGCGGCAACATGACTCCCGAATACTATGCGAACGAATACCGCAAGTACGCCACCTTCGTGTCTGATTGGACCAACTCCAGCGGAATATTCCGGATAGCCTCCGGCGCCAACTCCGCTGATTACAACTGGACCGAGGCCATCATGAGGATTGTGCCTAAGAACCTGATTGAAGGGATGGCTTTGCACCACTACTCCGTTATCAAATGGGATAAAAAAGGCCCGTCAACCACCTTCAACGAGCAGCAGTACTTTAGCACCATGAAAAGTGCGCTCTTTATGGAAGAATTAATTCAGAAGCACAGCGCCATCATGGACAAATATGATCCTGAGAAAAAAGTAGCCTTAGTGGTAGACGAATGGGGCGGTTGGTATGACGTGGAGCCTGGCACCAACCCTGGTTTTCTGTACCAGCAGAACACCATGCGTGATGCCATGATTGCTGGTTCTACCCTGAACATTTTTAACAACCATTCAGACCGCGTGCGCATGGCCAACCTGGCGCAGGCAATTAATGTTCTGCAGGCCGTTATCTTAACTGATGAGGAGAAAATGCTGTTGACTCCTACCTACCACGTGATGGAGATGTACAACGTGCACCAGGACGCTACTTACCTTCCGTTAACCGTAAAAAGCACCGATTACACCCTTGGCAACGAAAAACTGACAGCCGTAAATGGGTCTGCTTCAAAAGACAAGAACGGCCTTACGCATGTTTCCCTGGTGAACATTGATCCTAAAAAGAAGCAGGAAGTTTCGATCAACATTGAAGGAGCTAACTACAAGTCTGTTTCTGGCCGTATTCTTTCTTCCAAAAACCTGCAAGACCACAACACGTTTGCCAAACCAAACCTTATCACCCCAACTGCTTTCAAAGGTGCCAAACTAAAAGGGAACACCCTAAATGTGGAAATACCTCCGTTTTCGGTGGTAGTTCTTGAAATGAAGTAAAAAAACAGGTATCTGCAACTACTTGGTAAGGCAGAAAGAACACTCTTTCTAGCCTTACCAAGTAGTTCTTATTTCAGGCTTTACCCGATGCCCTTTTATTTGAACAGCATAGTTGCTCTTTTCAATTAGTAGTTACTCTTCCACAAAGAGACTTGAGTTGCATTCTGGCTTCAAGTTTGTTTTCAGAAAAGGAGATTAAAAACGGCATTCGGTCCTCTTGATTTAATCACCCACAGTTTCACAAGCATGAAAAATCTATTATCCTTTCGCTTTTGTTTCTCCAAAGTTGCCGGACTTGCCGCTGCATTGGTTGCTTGTACCCTCTCCGGCACGTCGGCCTCAGCTCAAAGCCCCGCTGATACTACCATCAGAGCAACAAGCAACCCCATTTTCACCCACAAATATACGGCTGACCCAGCGGCATTGGTCTACAAAGACAAGGTATACTTGTATGCAGGCCATGATGAGGCACCGGCCCGCAGGGAAGGGTATGTCATGAATGAATGGCTGGTCTTTTCTTCGCCAGACATGGTCACCTGGACGGAGCATAAGAGTCCTTTGAAACCAACTGACTTTGCCTGGGCAAAAGGCGAAGCATGGGCCTCGCACGTGATAGAGCGGGACGGAAAATTTTATTGGTTCTCTACCGTGGAGCATGCCACCATCAAGGGCAAAGCCATTGGGGTAGCAGTATCAGATAATCCTATTGGTCCGTTCAAAGACGCCCGGGGCTCTGCGCTTATCACCAATGACATGACCACCGACACCAAAATTAGCTGGGATGACATTGATCCGGCTGTTTTTATTGATGACAACGGACAAGCCTATATTTTCTGGGGTAACACTGTCCTGCACTACGCCAAGCTGAAGAAGAACATGGTTGAATTGGATGGCCCTATTAAAACCATCAAGCTCCCTCACTTTACTGAAGCCCCGTGGGTACACAAACATAAAGGCATGTACTACCTGTCCTATGCGTATCAGTTTCCAGAGAAAACAGCTTATGCCATGAGCAAGAACATTGAGGGCCCGTGGGAGTACAAAGGCATCCTGAATGAATTGGCTGGCAATTCCAACACAAACCACCAGGCCATTATTGACTTCAAAGGCAAATCATACTTCATCTATCACAACGGGGCCATTCCAACAGATGGCGGAAGTTTCAGAAGATCTGTCTGCATTGACTACCTTGACTACAACAAAGATGGCACCATGAAAAGAGTAGTCATGACTTCCGAAGGTATAAAGCCAGCCAAGTAACTTTCGTTATGGCTCGCAAATCAATTTTTTATAAAATAAAGTCAAAGGCCTGCTTATAAGTCCTTTTCGCAAAAAGCCCTTCAAAACAGCATGAAGACTTTGGTCTTTCTCAGCTGATTTGAAGGGCTTTTGATGTAAATAGATTTTTTGATCAACTCCGTTCAAGCACCTTAGGGGCGGAATCTTCCTCTTTTCCAGAACTCACCAAATGCCTGAGCGTCTCCTCATAGTTTTTATGAGTGGTACCTAGCCATTCATCCCAAAACCGGAAATACAATCCATAATTTCCTTTGAAGAACTTGTGGCGCATGTTGTGGTTAGTTGAGGTGTTTAGCCATTTTCCATAGCGGCTGTTCACAAGCCAGTGTGGGTACACTTCATACCCCAAATGGCCATATACATTGTACACCGTCATCAACAGCAAGAACACCACAATTGCCAATGGATGTATAGGAATGAGCAACGCCACCACAAAGATGATCCCGCCCTCAACCACTGCCTCCAAAGGACTAAACGAGAAAGCAGCCCACGGCGAAGGGTTCACAGATTTATGATGTGTTAAATGAAACAGCTTGAATAATTTTGGATGGTGCATGAACCGGTGAGTCCAATAAAAATACGTGTCATGAATCACTAATGCCAATAATACACTTACCGCAAAGTAAGTCCATCCATAAGAAGACACCTCGGTATACACCTGTGTGTAGGGCAACACAACCTCAGAAGACAGCACCACTCCATACCATGCAAACACCAGAAAGGTAAAGAAGGAATACCCCACCTCCCTTGTATAGTCTTTCCGCTTGGGAAACAAAGCCTGTATTTTCCTCTTCGCAAACTTTGCTTAAGGAAGATATAAAACAACAAGTAGGCTACTCCCGCTATGAAGAGGTAACGGGCCGCTAATACCGCATAGAAAAGCCAAAATTGCGCACTCATCATTACGAAAACTAAAAATGGAGGAACATGGCAACACTATAAGCTACTCTCATAAAAACATTTCTATGCTGCCCGAAAGTTTATTTTAAGCATGTAATGTGCAAACATCTTTCACTCTTTATTATACCTACTCTCCTTTAATCTGGATAGAAATGGCAGAGACGATTAAGTATGGTAATTGCTCTCAACCTCTTTACTTAATCAAACTGAGATACTTGGCATGATACAAGACCTAAACCTTAAAAAGAGCTTTAAAGGTGAAATATGAAAATTGAATCCAAAGAGAACAGGAGTCAAAGTAATCACATTCTCACGATAAATAGCGTTGTGTTTGTATATTAAGAAATGAAATTGCTGAGGATATCAGGAACGAGTTATTTAAAATCCTTTTGATCTAACCTGTCTCCGACATTCATGCAATACTTTTATTCTTTAAGGAATTTTTGGTGAAAACATACCTACGGCTTGACCTCTTCTTTTCCTTTCTATTGAGTATTGCCAACTGCAGCAGTACCAATGACACAATCAAAATAGACACCCCTGTCAATACAGAGCCTTCAAAAAAGCTTGTTATTCCTATAATTAATGAAGCATCAGGAATTGCAGACAGCAAGACCTTGCCAGGACATCTTTGGGTTCAGGAAGACAGCGGCAATCCGGCCCAATTGATCCTATTAAACCACAATGGAAAAGTGGTTAAAAAGATACCCATCAAAGGAGTTAAAAACCGTGATTGGGAGGACATGGCCTTGGTTGGCAACCAACTTTATTTAGCTGACATTGGAGATAACGCCAAAGTTGCTAAGGAGTACTTCATCTACCATTTCAAGGAGCCAACCTCCTCTACTGACACAGTTGGAAATGTCTCCGTTATCCGCTACAAATACCCAGATGGCTCCCATGATGCCGAAGCTTTTCTAATTGACCCCAAAACGAAGAATATCCTGCTTATCACTAAAACTGATACCCTGTCCAGAGTCTTCAAGCTCACCTACCCATTTGCGCCCTCCATGAACGAAGCAAAGCTAGTGGGTACCTTATCCTATCCCTATGTGGTGAGCGCCGCCCTTTCTCCTAACGGAAAAGAGGCTATCGTAAAAACCTATGGAGCTTTATACCATTACAAACAGAAGTCGAACGAATCTTTGGAAACGTACCTTTTGAAAGGTCCATTCAAATCTCTTCCATACCACATTGAACCTCAGGGGGAGTCTGTCACGTTTTCCGCCACAAATTCTGGCTATTTCACCTTAAGTGAGAAAGGCTTAGCAGCAGCTGTGAACCTTTACTTTTACGGAAGGGAGTAACGATGTTTGTAAGAAGTAGGCTACTACTCGTCTATTGAAGCATTTTCTATCAAATAATCTAAAAACAATAAAGCCCTGCTGATTCTAATCAGCAGGGCTTTATTGTTTTGAATAAGTACCAGGAGCGGGAATCGAACCCGCACTTCCTAATGGAAACAAGATTTTAAGTCTTGCGTGTCTACCAGTTCCACCATCCCGGCAACCTCGTCTTTTTACAAAGACGAAATAAGCAGATAAAGAAAAGACGTTACCGGAGTAACGTCTTTTATCTTTGAGCGAAAGACGGGGTTCGAACCCGCGACCTCGACCTTGGCAAGGTCGCGCTCTACCAACTGAGCTACTTTCGCGTTTTCTAATTCGCTGTTTGAATTAGTGATACAAAGGTAAGCACAAAAATTACGAAGTCAAGTATTGATCCAAAAAAAATCTTCACAAAAAACCAATCCTTCTGAAAATCAGGGAGAAATTTTTCATCAATTTCTTTGTCTAGACCTATTGAAGGGCAGTTTTCTAAAACTAAGACTAAATCAGTTTCCTAGTGAATGATGGGTTGTAAGTTAGACTCTAATCTTATTGCCTATGGTTCGGCGGTTTACCTCTTTCCAACATTGACAAAAGAGGGGAGCCCGTTTCTTAACCGTTTTAGGTAAAACAGCTGAGAAACGGGCTCCCGAAAACTTCACTTCATAGGTAAACCTGATAGTTACTTACACCTTTTCCTTCTTTCCATCTACCAGCATCTTCAACTCATTCAGTTTGAGCAAGGCTTCTACCGGAGTGATAGTGTTGATATCTAGTTTTTCAAACACCTCTTTGATACGCACCAACTGCGGGTCATTTAATTCAAACATGCTGAGCTGATAGGGCTGTTTGGGAAGGCTTTTCAGAGTTTCCTGCGGATCCTGGTGCGGGTGGCTAATCTTTTCCTGCTCTAAATGGTGCATGATTTCATTCGCCCTGATCACAACGCTGTTAGGCATCCCGGCCATTTGGGCCACCTGAATCCCGAAGCTATGGGCACTCCCGCCTTCTATAAGCTTGCGCATGAACAGAATCTTGCCGTTACTTTCCTTCACGCTCACGTTGAAATTACGAACCCTTGGAAAATCTTCTGTCAGTTGGTTCAACTCATGATAGTGGGTGGCGAAAAGCGTTTTGGCTCGTCCTTTTGGTGCATTATGGAGGTGCTCTACAATGGCCCAGGCAATGGAAATACCGTCATAGGTGCTGGTTCCTCGGCCAATCTCATCCATAAGCACGAGACTCCGCTCAGAGAGGTTGTTTAAGATACTGGCTGTCTCAGTCATCTCCACCATAAATGTACTTTCGCCACGGGAGAGGTTATCTGAGGCGCCTACGCGGGTGAAGATTTTATCAATCACCCCAATTTGGGCAGCCTCGGCAGGTACAAAAGAGCCAATTTGCGCCATGAGCACGATCAAAGCAGTTTGCCGAAGCAAAGCGCTTTTACCGGCCATGTTGGGCCCGGTGATGATGATCACCTGTTGGTCATCGTTGTCTAACCTGATATCATTGGGCACATACCGCTCTCCGGGAGGCAGCTGCTTTTCAATGACTGGGTGACGGCCTTGCGTAATGTTGAGAATGGTGCTTTCGTTCACCTCAGGCTTCACGTAGTTGTTCTGGGTGGCCAGTTGGGAAAAGTTGGCCAAGCAGTCCAGCATACCCAGTGCTTTGGCGTTTTGCTGAATCTGCGGCACAAACTCGGCGGCACTAAGGACAAGCTCGTTGAAGATGCGCTGCTCGATGACGTACAACCGGTCCTCGGCGTGCAGAATCTTCTCTTCGTAGGTTTTTAGTTCCTCGGTGATATAGCGCTCCGCATTGACAAGGGTCTGCTTCCGCATCCAGGTGCTGGGCACTTTGTCTTTGTGGGCGTGCGTCACTTCCAAATAATAGCCAAATACTTTGTTAAAAGCGATCTTTAGGGAAGTGATGCCTGTGTTCTGGATTTCGCGCTGCTGAATCTGTAACAGGTAATCTTTACCTGAGAACGCAATGGCGCGCAGCTCATCCAATTCCGCATCAATGCCTGTTTGCACCATATTGCCCTGGTTTGTGAGCATGGGCGCATCGGGTTTCAGGATGGACTGGATCTCATCACGAATGGATTCGCAAGGCAGCAATTGGTCAGAAAGTTTCTGCAGAGCCGGCACCCCACTTACTGCCAGTAGCTCCTTAATAGGCAATGTTGCCTCTAGCGCTCGGGCAAGTTGCAGCAGTTCACGCGGATTTACCCGGCGCACTGCTACCTTGGAAATAAGTCGTTCCAAGTCGCTGATCTGTTTTAAGTAGTGGTGAATGTCCTGTAGCAAATCCGGAAGGGCTTGCAGGGCCTCTACTGTATCCAACCTTCGTTTTATCTGGGCCACGTCTTTCAGGGGTAATACCAACCACTTGCGCAGCAGCCGACCACCCATAGGGGTAATGGTGGAATCCAGGACGTCAATCAACGGTACGCCTTCAGGGTGCTGCGGGTAAATCAACTCCAGGTTGCGCACGGTAAAGCGATCTAACCAGACGTACCGGTCTTCTTCCAACCGACCCAAGGCCGTGATATGGCGCATGTCATGGTGCTGGGTTTCTGCGAGGTAATGCAGGATGGCTCCGGCTGCCGTGATCCCTTCGGTCAAAGCTTCCACCCCAAACCCTTTCAACGTCTTTGTGTTGAATTGTTTGGTAAGAGCCTCCAACGCGAAATCATAGTTGTACACCCATTCATCTAGGGCGTAATGGCAAATATCTCCCCCAAACGTCTGGAAGAAAGACTCTTTTTTACCTTTACAGAAAAGCACCTCGGCGGGGCTGAAATTCTGCAGAAGCTTGGCGGCATATCCGGCATCACCCTGCGCTAACAGGAACTCACCGGTGGAGGCATCCAGCAAGGCAATCCCCATCTGGTCTTTGCCAAAGTGGAGCGAAGCCAAGTAGTTATTCCGCTTCTGCTCCAGCACCTGGTCGTTGAAAGAAACCCCGGGAGTTACTAGTTCGGTCACCCCCCGCTTTACAATACCTTTTACCGTTTTGGGGTCTTCCAGCTGGTCACAGATGGCCACTCTTTCCCCGGCACGCACCAGTTTGGGCAAATACGTGTCCAGAGAATGATGCGGGAACCCCGCCAAGGCCGTCTCTGAGGCCGATCCGTTCCCACGCTTGGTAAGCATAATCCCCAGGATCTTGCTGGCCTTGATGGCATCTTCCCCGAAGGTCTCGTAAAAGTCCCCTACCCTGAAGAGCAAAAGAGCCCCCGGGTGCTTTGCCTTGATGGCATTATATTGTTTCATCAGCGGCGTAGCGCTGAATTCTGCGGTTTTGGTCAAAGCTTACTCTGCTAATTTTTTTTAAGGTATTCTGCAACCAGATAACGGAAGTTCTTACCACCTCGCCCCTTAGAATGCATCCTCATTTCCGTTCTTCTGTTCTGGTGGTTTTATGCCTGTTTCTTTAAAACAAGGCATAAACGTGTCTATTCTACCAATGTATTACCTTTGTGAAACATTCAGGCCATTTAGGCCACTCTATTTCGTGTATGCGTAAATTAAGCATGGAAGAACTCCACCGAGATTCGGTGGAGGATTTCAAAAATAAGCAAAAAAATCCGTTGGTGTTGGTTCTGGACAACGTGCGTAGCCTGCATAATGTGGGTTCCGCCTTCAGAACCGCCGATGCGTTTGCGGTGGAGAAAATCTACCTGTGCGGCATTACCGGCACCCCTCCTAACAAAGAGATCCATAAAACTGCCTTGGGAGCCACTGAGTCAGTAGAGTGGTCCCATACGGCTACTACCTTAGAGGCAGTAGAAGGGTTGAAAAAACAGGGGTACCAGGTATGGGCGGTTGAACAAGCCGAAGGAAGCACTTTCCTGACCGATTTCAAACCTTTGCCTGATGGAAAATACGCCTTTGTGTTCGGAAATGAGGTATTTGGCGTAGAAGAAGATGTGATCAAGGCTGCCGACGGCGTGTTGGAGATTCCACAGTTCGGAACCAAACACTCCCTCAATATCTCGGTGACGGTTGGGGTGGTGATTTGGGATGTAGTAAGCAAGACACTTACCAATAATATTAAGCCTTAACTTCTTATTAAGACGTTTTAAGCCTGAATTAACAAAAAGACCATAAAAGGAAAGCCCCCTTTGAGAGCAGGCTTTCCTTTTATGGTAAAAAGGGTGGTTTTATTTTTTTCCTGCCTTTGCCACTTCCTGTACTATTGCTAAGAAGTTTCCTTCAGGCTGCGCTTTGAAAGCATAATATGCTTCAACTTGGCGGCTATTTAATACTTTAAACAACTCAGCTTCAAAATCGCTTTCAATTTCCTTTAAACGGATATTGCGCATTTCGGCATCATTGCCGTACATTTTAGTTACCTCGGCCGCCTTTGATAAACGATTCTGGTTTAATCCCTTTATGATGATATACTCACTTTCATTTAACCCAATGGCTTGCACCATAAGTCTGGTTACTGAACTACAAGTTTCCTCTAAGACTGGGTCAGAAGGACCGTTCTTAGCAACTACGTTAAGAACCAAAGCGAACACAAAGCAAAGGGTAAGCGAAAAGTTTTTCATGGTTGTTTTAATTGTTTGTCTTTTGTTGTTTGTCTTAAATGTAAAATCAAATGGGTGTCTCGCGCAGACACCAGAAATAGTCTATCTAAATACTTTAGATTCTTTGAAAGAAATCTTCTTTTAGCTTTTCGCGGCTCGCTTCTGCAACCGTTTTATTGCTACCGAATAAGCATATAGCGCTTCCTGATGTTCAGGATTGATTGAGAGATAGAGACTTAAATCTGCTACCGCCTCTTCTAATTTATTGCACTCCAACTTCATAATACCTCGGTTACACAATGCCGTTGGAAACTCTGGAGCCTCAGCTATCACCTCATCTAAATCACGAATTGCCCCTAAGTAATCATCTAGGTAGTATTTGGCAACCGCTCTTCCGTACAACGCCTCGGCAGAGGCATTAACCAAAAGGATCTTATCAAAATCCCTTATGGCCTCCTGGTAAGCACCTACTTCCAGAAAGGCATTTCCTCTACCAACATAGGCTTTGCAGCTTAATGCAGGCAACAAAACTATGGCAAGGGTATAATCCTTGATAGCGCCATAAAAGTCTCCAACCTCACTCCTGGCATCTGCCCGATTCATATAAGCCTGCCCATTAGCTGGCTCCTGCTTAATGACTTGAGAGATCTCCTTTATTCTTTTTTTTGAGGAAATTCCAGATAGGGGAATTCCCGGTAATGCATATACTTGAAAAGCAGTTACTAGTAAAGTCAGCAAGCATAACACAACTTTCAAGCGTTGCATTTTTTTTGTAAAATTTAAGATAAACTAAAAGGGATTCAAATTCACTAACAAGAGGCAGCCCCATTCCAGTGGATTCAAAAATTTCAATTGTGTAAAAGAATGTGACAAATATAGAGTAAACGCTAGATACCATGCAAGTTCTAATATTAAAAAAGGCCCCTTTATTGTCATAATTTTTCAAAAACGGCTCATATTCGCTAAAAACAGCATTTTCATCAGGAATAAATTTTAACCCATATTCCATATTTATTCAACTAAAAGGCCAAAACAACTTATTTTTTTTTTCGTAGCGACACGCAATAACACATTATTTCAGCTGTAAAGCCATAGCAAAGCCATATTTATAATTATATCAGTAAAAATCATCAACAACAGATAACATAGCAGTTAAATGCTATAATAATCTTGTTTTTTACCTAAAAGCGCCTTATGCTCTGAATTCAGCCATTTCACCTTCTCCATATAAATATCTGACAAAGCTGAAAAGTGGACTAATTAGGAATTTCGTCCAGCAAAAAAACTAGTTGAGGAATTAAAAGTTTGTGTGAAAGAAACAATCAGGTGGTGTAACTTAATTTCTTAGCCCTAAGAATTGTCTGGCTAAAGAATTTCTAACACAGAACAAAGCACACAAAAGCGCAATGAGAAGAACAGAAATTAAAGTGAACTACATAAATACATCAATCAAGTCAGATGGCAAATTTGGGATCACTTAGAACCTGAGAAAGCAGGAGACAGGATTGTTCTAGCAACATTGACTAATCAAATCAGCTTTGACATAGGAAAGCTTAAGGCAACTCCTTGTTGCTTTTTCCAAATTGCTTAACGACTAAAAAGCCGATGCCCTTTCTCCTAACAGGAAAGGGCATCGGCTTTTTCAATAAGGCCTTATGTTGTTGCGGCTACACGTAGCGCACCACTTGTTCAGGCAAAGCACGCCTCAACAAAGAACTTCGGGTCTTTTCCTGAACCTGCACTTTGGTGATCAGTGGCAGCACTTCTGGGTCACCAGTGGTGTAAGTAAGAATCAAATCAAAGACATGGTGTATTTCAATTCGATTAAAAGAACCGTCGCAAACAGGGAAGAGGACACCCATAGCAGCCTCTTCATTTTCAGGCATCAGGTTGTACCCGGAAAGAACCGACTCGATAATAGCCTTACTTTTTGCGGGCTTCGGTGTCTTCACAATGCTTTGGCCCATAATGAATTTACCATAAAGGAAGTGCAGGCACTGCGTCACCTTAACTGACCCAACATAAGAGAAGTAAAATAACACTTCATGCCCCACTACATCCTGGTCCTGGCGCACATGGAATTCTGGTTTACCCAGCAGGCGTTTTGCTTCTTTAATAGTTGCCCCAAAACAAAGACCCTTAAAGGTTACCTCCCGACTGGTATTGGTGCTCAACTGCTTAGGTTTTGTTAACACATTGCGCAAACCTGCAACGGTACGCACGTAATTCACCCCATCAAAATAATCCTTTTTCCCCAACCCAACTAAATCAAGTCTATTTTTAGACTTTCCCAACTTCAGTGTTTTCCAGATAGAGTTAAACATCACCAATATTTATTAAAAAGAATGCTTAAAACAACGCCAATACTTGATATATCTTAGATAAATTCAGTTTTTAAAAACCCATCAAAAGGCTTATCACTTTCACTTAACTTAAGCTATTTACCAAGATTTGGCGACACACCAAAGTATTTCTTAGAAGAATATAACAACTTCATCTATTCTCCTAAAATTAAGCTCAATCAACAAAGCAGCATTCAATTCGGCACCTGTAAGTTCCCACTTCAGCATTCTGCACTTTATTTATAAAACTCTTGCACTCCTACTCTAAAGTCAAATTTGTCCTTTTACTAACAATAGAGACTTCTTGAAATCAAAAAAAACAGCCCTGAAACAGAAGCGTTTTAGGGCTGTTAGTGATACCGAATTTTCTTACAAAAAGGCTTTTACCCAGCCCGGCGTTTCTCCTCCTCGGCACCACCAGTACGGCGACGCGATGGGGCTACCTGGCTTTTCCCAAACCGGTAAGTGAAACTCAAAGTGGCCACACGGGTGTCGCGGCGTTGATAGAACCTTTCAGAGTAACCAGTGAGGGCGGTAGTAGCACGTACCTTGTTTGAATAGAATACATCGGTTACGTTCAGCTTAAAGCTGGCTTTTCTGTCCAGGAATTGTTTCTGCACACCCATAGATAGGAACTTCATCGGCTGCACATCCAGAAAGCCATATACCTCCCGGGCCCGGTAAGAGCCAATCACCTCCGCCGACCAATCTTCGGGTAGCAGGAATGAGTTGTTGGAATTGATGTTGAAGGTAGGTCTACCATTGCGCAAGCTGGTTCTGGCCAGATTCCCCTGGTACAGACCGTAGTACATCTCAATGTTGTTGGTGCTGGTAAACCAGCGCTTCACGGTAATGGGGAGAGACACGCTTACGCCATAGTAATCTAACTGGGCAAGGTTCTGGTCCTGCTGCATGATGACTGGTTTACCGTCATTGGTGGTTTCCTCAATGGGGAACAGCACAGTAACCATGTTGTCGGTGGTGCGGCTGTAGCTTAGTTTGGTCACAATCTTCTGCCGGAAAGTGTGCGTGAACTCAAAAGAATAGGTGAGCTGCGGTTTCAGGAAAGGGTTTCCCTGCGTGTAGGTAGTAGGATCCAGAAAAAATTTGAACGGGTTCAGCTGGTTATAGGTAGGCCGGTCTATGCGGCGGCTCAGGGACAGCCCCACATCATGCTTTTCACTCACGTTATAGCCCACGTAGGCACTTGGGAACAGCTGGGTGTAGTTCCGGTCAAAGTTATCGCCGGTGATGAGTTGCTTTCAATCTGCGATGGTGTTCTCCAAGCGCAAGCCCAGTTGCAAACTCATCTTTGTCCATTTTTTGTTCAGGTTCAGATACGCTGCGTTGATGTTTTCTGAGTACAGGAAATGATTGCTCTGCCTTTCTATGTAATTGTTTCGGCCTTCAGTATGGTCAAAGAACTGCAGGTTATTGTCTGCTTTTACCAAACTGCTCTTTAAACCCGCCTCTAAGTTAGCTTCTACAGATTTCAAAGGTTGGGAGTAGTCTATTTTGGCGGAGTAGATGGCAAGACCTCCATCTAAGTCACCATACAGCACCGAGTCTGGACGGGCTTTGGGTAAGTCAAAGTATTCAGTGGTGAAGTTCTGCAGGTCTTTGGTGCTGAAGGCAGCATAATCCACATCGGCAGAGATTTCCCGACCAGTGGAGTCAATGGAGTGTTTCAGGTTGAGGTTTACTGCGTGATTATTCCGGTCAGAGTCAGTGAAACCGTCGGTGAAGAAAGAGTTTTCGTATTGAAGGCTGGCATCTAAGGTATTGGCTTTGTTGTTCACCGTGCGGTTAATGTCCACGAGGGCTCCGCTGGCCACAATACCCACAATGGTTTGCGGAGTAAAGCTGTAATCCAGGCCTACCCTGCCGTTGTGGTTGTTAATGATGTGCCCGAATATATTTTTCTGGTCATAAATGCCGATTAAGTTGCCAGGACTGGATTCACTTGCCTCGTTGGTATTCACCTGGTAGAATTGACGGTATAGATCTAGTTCGTTGATGTCGTTTCGGTGCACGTAGTTGTAGGAGCCAAACACGTTCAGCTTCTTGTTGCGGTGGTTCAGCTGCAGTCCTTGGTTCGCTTTAGGGAACATCCCCATCCCGAAGGAAGAAGACAGGGTACCATTGGTGCCCACGCGGTTGTCTTTCTTCAGACGGATGTCAATGATGCCGGCATTCCCAGCTGCTTCGTACTTCGCCGAAGGGTTTGTAATCAAATCAATCTTCGCCACAGAATTGGCACCAATGCCACGCAGCATGTTGGCTAACTCTGAGCCAGACATAGGTACCCGCTTTCCGTCTACCATCACCACCACACCTGCTTTCCCCCGCATACTGATGTTATCGTTCTGGTCTACGTTCACGCCGGGCGCTTTCTCCAGCACCTCCAGCACCGTACTTCCGGCTGCGGCAATACTGTTCTCCACATTCAGCACAGTTTTATCAAAGTGCTGCTCCACCAGTGGCTTTTGCGCCTCAATCTTCACTTCTTTCAATGCCACTGCCCGCTCTGCCAGTTTCACCTCCCCTACATTAGTGTTCTTCTGCAGCTGGATAGTACCCGAGGTATACATGGCGTAGTCATAGTGCATCACCATCAGTTTGTAATTGCCCGCCGGGATGTTGGTGAAGGAGAAGGAACCGTCCTGTCCGCTTACCTCCACTTTCACCAGCGCCTGGCTGGAATCCTTTACTAGTTGCAGGTTGGCGGCCAGCAAAGGTTCGCCCTTCGCGTCTTTGACTACCCCTTTCAGCTCATAGAAATTGTTTTCCTGTCCCCACACCAAAGGTGCCAGACAGAAAAGCCCAAAAGTTAAGAGTAGGGTAAGTTTCTTAGTGTACATATTTTTTGATAGTGTTTTTCAAAAAATGAGGCAAGAAGGCGATGAACTTTCTGCCGGAGGAGTCCTTAGCCACCAAGACATAGACAAGAGAAATGCCAACTATTTATATTATTGATAGTCAGTTAATTAATAACCAAACACCCCAACTTTACTGTTCAGGATCGAACAGTAATTATTCGATTTTGGACACTTTACATAAGTGCAGAAAGAGAAAGAGTTGGCTGCAGGAAGACTTCTTTTCCTCAAAATAACAGGCGGGAAACATGGGGAGCATGGCCTGTCTTTGCACAGTAATCTTCAGGAAAGTTTATGTGCGTACCATTCGTTGTTTTCCGGGGCATTTTCTTGAAAACAGCCCCTAAACGCGTTTCGGCAACTAGCGAAACAATCCTTACCTTTGGGCTTAGTCTTTAAAGAACAGATACAATGCTTCGTTCACACACCTGCGGCGAATTGCGCCTCGAGAATGTTGGTCAGGAAGTGACCCTGACCGGTTGGGTACAGAAATCACGCGACAAAGGCGGTATGCTTTGGGTTGACCTGCGCGACCGCTACGGCATCACGCAGCTGAGCCTGGAAGAAGGTGTTTCTGATCCGCAGGCGCTTACCCTAGCCCGCACCTTAGGTCGTGAGTTCGTGATCAAGGCCACCGGCACCGTGATTGAGCGCGTGTCTAAAAACGACAAAATCGCCACCGGCGACATCGAGATAAAAGTAACCACGCTGGAAATCCTGAACCCGGCCAAGTTGCCGCCTTTCCTGATTGAGGACGAGACTGACGGGGGCGATGATCTGCGTATGAAATACCGCTACCTGGACTTGCGCCGCTCGCCGGTCCGCAAGAGCCTGGAACTGCGTCACCGCATGGCCCAGCAAACCCGCTCGTACCTAGATGGCCAAGGATTTATTGAGGTAGAAACCCCAGTGCTCATCAAATCTACGCCCGAAGGTGCCCGCGACTTTGTGGTGCCAAGCCGCATGAACCCCGGTGAGTTCTATGCTTTGCCGCAGTCGCCGCAAACATTCAAGCAACTGTTAATGGTGTCTGGCTTTGACAAGTATTTCCAGATTGTGAAATGCTTCAGAGACGAAGACCTTCGTGCCGACCGTCAGCCGGAGTTTACCCAGATTGACTGCGAGCTTTCCTTTGTGACGCAGGAAGACATCCTGAACACGTTTGAAGGCTTAGTGAAGCACTTGTTCCGTACGGTGAAAGGTATTGAGCTGGCTGACTTCCCACGCATGACCTACGCTGATGCTATGCGTCTGTACGGCTCTGACAAACCAGACACCCGTTTCGGGATGCAGTTTGTGGAACTGAATGAGGTGGTGAAGAACAAAGGCTTTAAAGTATTTGACGATGCCGAGTTGGTAGTAGGTATCAACGCCAGCGGCAGTGCCCACTTTACCCGCAAGCAATTGGACGAACTCACCGATTTTGTAAAGCGTCCGCAGGTAGGCGCCACTGGTCTGGTGTACGCCCGCGTGCAAGAAGACGGCAGCGTGAAATCAAGCGTGGACAAATTTTACTCACCCGAAGATTTACAGCAATTAGCCCAAGCCTTCAACGCCCAGCCTAGCGACTTGCTGTTGGTATTAGCCGGCGGAGCCGATAGAACCCGCAAGGCCTTAAATGAGCTTCGTTTGGAGATGGGAACCCGCTTAGGCATGCGTGACAAAGACACGTTCTCCACCCTGTGGGTGCTGGACTTCCCGCTATTGGAGTGGGATGAAGAAAGCAACCGTTACCACGCCATGCACCACCCGTTCACCTCGCCCAAGCCTGAGGACATGGACCTGATTGACACCAATCCCGGTGCGGTGCGCGCCAATGCTTATGACATGGTCATTAACGGCGTGGAAGTAGGTGGAGGCTCTATCCGGATCCATGACCGGGCCGTGCAGTCCCGCATGTTTGACTTACTTGGCTTCACCACCGAGGAAGCGCAAGCGCAGTTCGGATTTTTGTTAGATGCCTTTGAGTACGGCGCGCCTCCGCACGGTGGTATAGCCTTCGGGTTTGACCGTCTGTGCTCTTTGTTTGGTGGCGCAGATTCTATCCGGGACTTTATTGCGTTCCCTAAAAACAACTCTGGCCGTGATGTCATGATTGACGCGCCCTCTTCTATCGCGCAAGCGCAGTTAGACGAGTTGCAGATTGATGTTCGGTTGAAGAAGTAAACACAAGCACGCTATAGCAAAACGGGTAAGGTCTGAGATCTTACCCGTTTTGTTTTAGGGCTATTTTAAAGAAAAGAAAGGTAAACCCAGAATTTGAATTAACTTTCCTTTACGACACTAACCACTATGAAAAATATACTCATCCTCCTTCTCTGCGCCCTGTTCTTCTCTGCCCACGGGCAAACAGTCAAAAAACGCACGCTTGAGGAGCTCATTGATGCAAAAGAACCTGGTTGGGATTTGTTGCTGAAATGGATAAAAGAGGCCAAAAACAAGGTGGATGTACTTCCTGCCACCCAAGCCACGGCCGAAGCGGCTTTGCTGCAGGCGCAGGTAACCACCCGCTCCCCCATGGGCGCGGTGGTGTATGAAACCGGAGGTATTCTGATTGACGATGGCTGGCTCAGGATTCTGGGCTCCGGCACGGCGCTGATGCCCCGCAGCTTGATGACCTGGAACAAAGGTAAATCTTACCAGAAGGACGGAGAACAACCCTCCTTTTTATTGATCGCTGATGATGTGTTAGGTGGTTTCTTCGCCATCAATGCCGGTGGACTAGGTCAGAAAGATTTAGGCAGAGTCTTCTATCTGTCTCCCGATGATCTTCAGTGGGAATCTACTCAATTGAGCTACTCTGATTTCCTGCAGTTCTGTTTCTCCGCTAACCTGGACGGTTTCTACGAAGGCTTACGCTGGAAAGGCTGGCGGGAGGAAGTAAAGATACTCTCCGGCGACCAAGCCTTTCACTGCTATCCATACCTCTGGACAACAGAAGGCAGCGACATCACTAAAGTAGTTCGAAAACCAGTGCCAGTGGAAGAACTTTGGCAGCATTATATGGGCCAGAAAAAGTAGGGACAAGGCATGCGCTGTCTTAGTCACGCTTCATAATTGGTCTTTCTCTATTGCGCAGGTTTACTCTGTGACTAGACATCCTGTTTAGAGCATACTTTCTCTAAAACTGGTCTAAAATGACATAAAGCAGAAGAGGCACCCTCGGGTGCCTCTTCTGCTTTATGGAAAGCTATCTGAATGCTTACAGCAAGTTGTTGAACAAGCTTGGTACTACGCCCATCAGCACGGTTAACACTACCAAAGAAATCAAGGTGAAAGTAGCCAAAGGATCAACCGCGATGCGCTCGCCTTCTGCGTCTCTCATGTACATGGCGATGATGACTCTGAAGTAGTAGTAGATACCTACCGCTGACATCAGCACAGCTACGATAATCAGCCAAATCATGTCTTGCTCCAAGGCAGCAGAGAACAGGAACAGTTTACCGAAGAAACCACCGGTTAACGGAATACCCGCCAAAGAAAGCATGGCAACTGTCATCACAAAGGCTAACAACGGATTGGTTTTGCCTAAACCATTGAAAGCAGTATAGTCATCTGATTTACGGGCATCGCCCACGTACTTCAGGATACCGAAAGCCGCGATGGTAGCGATAGCATACGCTAATGAGTAGAACAAAAGCGCATTTTCAGAGCGGTCATTGAAAGCGGTTAAGGCAATCATCAGGTAACCAGCGTGCGATATACTAGAATAGGCAAGCATCCGCTTCATACTGGTTTGCGCCACGGCCCCAATGTTCCCGATCAACAAAGTCAGCACAGTGATAGCCACTACAGTTGGGAACCACTCGGCGTAAACGCCTCCAAAGGCCGCGGACATCAGTTTGTAGAAAGCCGCGATACCGGCAGTCTTCACTACAGTAGACATGTAGCTGGTGAAAACAGTAGGTGTTCCTTCGTAAACGTCTGGCGTCCAGAAGTGGAAAGGGGCAGCTCCAATCTTAAAGGTAATACCAATTAACACTAGCAGTAAACCCATTAACAGCATAGGCGCAGTGCCTGGGTCCATTCGGGTGGCAGCAGCGGCAATGTCGGTTAGATAGAAAGCGCCGGTAGCACCGTATAACAAGGCAACCCCAAACAAGATAATACCGGTGAAGAACGAACCCATCAGGAAGTACTTCATGGAAGCTTCATTGGACAGGATGTTACGTTTATCAGAACCTGCAATGATGTACATACTGATGGACATGATCTCGATGCCCACAAACAAAATCAGCAGGTTTTCATAGGACACCATCATGATGCCGCCCACCAACGAAAAAAGCAGCAGTGAGTAGTATTCTGCCAGATTGGAGTTTTCGGCTACCACGTAGCTGCGGGAAAATGGCAGGATGAACAGCGTGGAAAGCACCATCACGGCGGTAAAGCCCACAGAGAAGTTGTCGGTGGCCAGCATGTTGCTGAAATAGCTTTGCGGCTGGTTCCAGTCAAGCAAGGTAACACCCAAGGCGACTGCTAAGAAAAGCAGCACCACAGGCATAAGCACCTTTTTAGATTTCATGAAGCCTACAAAGAGGTTCAGGATACCGAATATGGAAAGTAGAATAATTGAGGTCATGAGCAGGTAATTTCCTGGGTTAAAATAGCGTCAGGGTTAGCGTTTGATCACGTCCAATAGTTTCAGAACGGCAGGCTCAGAAATCATCAGGAACGTGTTTGGGTGCAAGCCAATCCAGAACACCATCACTACCAACGGCACCAACACGGCTTTCTCGTTGAAGGTCAAATCGGTGAATCCTTGGGTGATTTCGTTCTTTTCGCCAAACATCACGCGCTGGAACATGCGCAACATATACACGGCTCCCAGAATGATAGTGAGACCGGCAACAGCACCCATCCAGGCATTGTACTGGTACACCCCCATCAAGAGAAGGAACTCGCCCACGAACCCGTTAGTCAACGGCAAGGCTACAGTACCCAACAACAACACTAAGAACGTCACTGATAAGAACGGTGTATTCTGCGTGATACCACCCATGGCGGCAATCTCGCGGGTACCGGTACGGCTCTGGATGATGTCAATGATGAAGAACATTCCCACTACGTTCACGCCGTGGCTCAGCATCTGAATCATGGCTCCCTGTAAACCGTGGTGGTTCAAAGTGAACAAACCAGCGGCAATCAAGCCTACGTGCGAGATGGAGGAGAACGCTACCAAACGTTTCATATCCTGCTGACGGATTGCAATGATAGCACCGTAGATAATCCCGATAATGGCTAACACCAGCGCCACGTCTGCCCATTGGCTTACGCCCAACGGCACCACCGGTAATAACCAACGCAAGGCGCCGTAAATACCCATTTTCAACATGATACCAGACAAAAGCATGGTACCGGCGGCCGGAGCCGTGGTGTAGGTATCAGGCTGCCAGGTATGGAACGGAAACACCGGCATCTTAATGGCGAAAGCAATGAACAGGAACCAGAACAACCAGCTTTGGGTTCCGGCATCCAGCACTAATTGGTAGAAAGCAACTTCTTCAGAACTGTGCGTGCCCGGCGTCTGGAAATACAGATACACAAACGCAGCCAGCATGAACAAACTTCCGAAGACGGTATAGATAAAGAACTTGAACGTAACCCGTACCCGGTTCTCACCTCCCCAAATACCGGCAATGAAATAGATTGGAATCAGCGCTACCTCCCAAAAGAAATAGAAAACAAATGCATCTAAGGCGGTGAATACGCCCAGCAAACCTGTTTGCATGAACAGGATGAGCGCGTAAAAAGAAGAAGGCTTCTCGTAGGTGTGCTTGGCCGTAGACAGGATAATCAACGGAACCAGGAACACGGTTAACAATACCATGAGTAAGCTAATGCCGTCAATGCCTACTTTGAACATGATGCCGGCATTGGCAATCCAAGGCTCATTGAGTAGGAATTGGGTACTTCCGTTTGGAACGAAGTTAATCCAGGCCCATACGCCCAGCACCAGTTCCACCAAGGCAGCCCCAAAAGCAATCTTCCGGGCTCCAGGACCTTTTACCAACAGTACCAGCAGTGCGGCCAATGCGGGCCATAAGATTATTAAAGCGGTTAACATGTTTGGCAATATCAGTTAATAAAGTTCAGCAATAAGATTAACGCGATGCCCAGCACCATCAGGAGCAAGTAAGAACCGGTGGCTCCGCTTTGCACAAAGCGCAGCGAACGACCGCCGCCTAACGTGGCTTTCCCGAACCCGTTTACAATGGGATCAATGATACCTTTCTCCACGAAGCGGTACAGCCCGGTAGACAAGCCCATCACCGGCTTCACGAACAAGCCGTTGTAGAGTTCATCCACGTAGTATTTGTTGTACACCAGTTTGTGCAGCGGCGACAACGCAGCGCCTTCCTCAGCGGGAACCGTTCTTTTCTTCCCGTAGATGAAATAGGCCATGATAATAGCAACTACTGCCACCCCTACGGATACCGCCATCAGCATGTATTCGGTCTCGTGCGACAGGTGATGCGCTTCAAATGCGCTTGGTACGGCTCTTCTGGCCAGTTCATACACCGGCGACAGGAAGTTCCCCAACATGTGGTTTTCGCTGAATACCGCTGGCAAGCCCATGAATCCTCCAATGGTAGAAAGAATGGCTAGAATGATCAACGGAATGGTCATCACCGCAGGAGACTCGTGCAGGTGATGGCGTTGCTCCTCGGTGCCCCGGAAATTTCCGTAGAAAGCCAGGTACAGCAGACGGAACATGTAGAAAGCCGTCATAAACGATGTCAACACCCCGAAGCCCCACATCACTTTGCTGTGCACAAACACGTGCGCCAGCAACTCGTCTTTAGAGAAAAAGCCAGCAAACGGAGGAATACCAGAGATGGCCAGCGTTCCAATTAAGAAGGTAATAAACGTGATGGGTAAGGCTTTTTTCAAACCGCCCATTTTACGCAAGTCCTGTTCGCCGCTCATGGCGTGAATCACGCTACCCGCACCCAAGAACAAAAGAGCTTTAAAAAACGCGTGCGTTAATACGTGGAACAGCGAAGAAGAATACGCCATCACGCCCAACGCCAAAAACATATACCCTAATTGACTCACGGTTGAGTAAGCCAACACTTTCTTGATGTCATTTTGGAAAAGGCCGATGGTAGCCGCGAACAAAGCCGTAGCTAAACCAACAATGGCTACAATCTCTAAGGTATCTGGGGCCAGCGTGTAGAGCACGTTGGAACGGATCACCATGTAAATACCGGCTGTCACCATGGTAGCCGCGTGAATAAGGGCAGAAACCGGAGTTGGACCCGCCATCGCGTCTGGTAACCAAGTGTAGAGCGGCAACTGCGCCGATTTTCCCATCGCGCCTACAAACAGCAACAAGGTAATGGCAATCACTACGCCGTCGTTCACTTCGCTTAATTGGGAAGCCTGGTTGAACACTTCGCCGTACACCACGCTGCCGTAGGTTTGGAAAATAAGGAAGATACCCAACAAGAAGCCTAAGTCCCCGATGCGGTTGATGATGAAGGCTTTTTTAGCGGCGTTGTTATAAGGAGTGACCTTGTTCCAGAACCCGATGAGCAGGTACGAGCAAAGCCCCACGCCTTCCCAACCCACGAACATCATCACGTAGTTTGACCCCATTACCAACAGAAGCATGGAGAACACGAACAGGTTCAGGAAAGAGAAGAATTTACCGAAGTTCTCGTCATGGCTCATGTAGCCGGCCGAGTAGATGTGAATCACCGACCCCACGCCCGTTACCAACAGCAGCATAATGAGCGACAGTTGGTCAATCTGGAACGAGAACGGAATGCGCAGAGCACCCACGTGAATCCAGTTGAAGATGTCTGTGGTGTACGGACGGTTGCCGTAGCCTTCAAACCCGAAGAACAGGTACAGTGACAGCAGGAATGAACCGATTACGGTGGCACAACCCACCAGTCCCGCCAGCCCTTTCGGCAATTTCCGGTTACCCAAACCGTTAATCAGGAACCCGATTAGCGGCAGGAGCGGAATCAGCAAACACACCCAGGTCATCTCAGCGTTGTTTGCCGGCAAAATAAATTCTTGCATTTGTTAAAACGTAAATGGAACGGTATTCTTTAGAGATTCAGCAGAGCGGAAAACCGCTTTACCATTTCAGCTTGTTCAGGATGTTGATGTCTGTGGAGCGCACGTTCCGGTAAATCATCACAATAATGGCCAAACCAACGGCCACCTCGGCGGCAGCTACCGCCATGATAAAAAACACGAAAATCTGCCCGTTGGGGTCTGAGCGGTACGAAGAGAAAGCTGTCAGCAACAGGTTCACCGAATTGAGCATCAGTTCAATGCACATAAAGATGATGATGGCGTTGCGGCGGGTGAGAACCCCAATAATCCCGATACAGAAAAGAGCGGTGCTGAAATACAGGTAATAGTTCAGCGGGATGGTCCTTATGACCTCAGGAATATCATTCATGATAAATACGTTGGTGAAATAAGCGTTGGACGCGCTTGACAACAGTGCCCAAAGTTATTCCCATTTTTTGGTAAAACCATATGAAAAGCCACCCTCTACCGGGCAGTCTGTATTCTTCTTTTGGCGTTTCAGGGCTATTTTCAGGAAAAAGCCTCTGAAACGATTAACTTCTAGCCAGCAGGGCAATCCTACTTTCGGCCGGTTTTCAGGAAATCAGACCTGAAATAGCTTGCAGCCGTGGCAATAAAAAAGGACAACGTGGATAGCTGTCCTTTTTCAGCCTCTTAATAGAGACTTAGAATCTATTTTGCTCGCCCGGCTCGCGCTTGCCCAGCATCACCGCGCCGGCCATCGCCGCCAGGAACAACACCGATGCTAACTCAAACGGCAACAGGTAATCTCTGAAAAGCACTTTCCCCAGGTTCTCCACCATTCCAATCTGCGAATCAAACACAGCGGTAGCTTTCATTTGGGTGTCCACGTCTTTCAAAGCAGCAATCATCACCACGAACAGAATACCTCCGGCAATGGCCGCGGCAATCTTGCTCAGCAAAGGCTTGTGCTGCTCGGTGTCTTCGCGCATGTTCAGGAACATAATCACAAAGAGGAATAACACCATGATGGCGCCCATGTACACAATGAAGTTTACCGCCGCCAGAAACTGGGCATTCAAAAGAATGTAGTGTCCGGTTAAGGCGAAGAACGTCAAAATCATAAACAGAACGCTGTACACCGGGTTCTTGGAGGCAACTACCCCAATGGCCGCGAAAAGCGTTAAGAAAGTTAGAAAGTAAAAGAAATTACCCGTCATAGTTTTGGATGATATGCGCTTGTTATCGGCGGATTATTGGTTTTGAATAGGCATGGGCTCTACCAGACGGTCTTTGCCGTAGATGAACTCATCGCGCTCGTAGCGGGCCGGAGCCACTTTGTCGTTCTGCAGGAAGATGGCCGCTTTAGGGCAGGCTTCTTCACACAAACCGCAGAAAATGCAACGCAACATGTTGATTTCGTAGCTGATGGCATATTTCTCTTCGCGGTACAAATGCTCCTCGCCCCGCTTGCGCTCACCAGAAACCATGGTAATGGCCTCTGCCGGACAAGCCACCGCGCACAGACCACAGGCCGTGCAACGCTCTCTGCCCTTCTCGTCACGCTTTAACACGTGCAAACCACGCCACACCGCACTCATAGGGCGGGTTTCCTCTGGGTATTTAATCGTAGCTTTCTTCTTGAAGAAGTGACGCATGGTGATAGACAAGCCCTGGAAAATTGCCGGGAGATACATTCTCTCGGAAAAATTCATGGGTTTCTTCTCCAGCTTTTTCGCTCTATTACTAAGTGATTGCATGTCTCTTATAAACTTTAAATGATTGGAAGAGGAGCGTAAACTCCTCCTCTACTCATACTGTCTTTAGAACAACTCTGCTTTTAACAGAATAGCTCCGCCGGTCACGATCACGTTCAGGATAGACAACGGAATCAGGATTTTCCAGCCCAGGTTCATCAACTGGTCATAGCGGAAACGCGGCAAAGTCCACCGTACCCACATGAAGAAGAAGATGAAGAAGAAGATTTTAGCGAACAACACCACCGTTCCCAGGATAGTCACCACGTTGTGCGGCAAACCTAACTGGTTCATGAACGGGAAGTTGTACCCGCCAAAGTAAAGGGTTGCCATTACCGCCGAGGCTACGAAGATGTTCACGTACTCTGCGAACAGGTACAAGCCCATGCCCATAGAGCTATACTCGGTGTGGTAACCACCCACCAATTCCGTCTCACACTCAGGTAAGTCAAAAGGAACACGGTTGGTCTCTGCGAAAGCACAGATGATGAAAATCAGAAAGCCTACCGGCTGATAGAAGATGTTCCAGTTCAAACCAGATACGCCAAACAGCTCTTGTCCTTGCTGCGCAGCGATGTCACGCATGGAAAGCGTGCCTGTTACCAGCAACAACGCGATGATAGACATACCCATGGCCAGCTCGTAACTGATGTTTTGGGAAGCCGCCCGAATAGCACCTAATAAGGAGAACTTGTTGTTAGAAGCCCAGCCGCCAATCATAATGCCGTACACACCTAAGGCTACTACACCAAAGATGTACAGAATCCCGATGTTCACCTCAATGGCTTGCAAGTGGATGTACTCACCGCCAATGAGCAACGTTCCGCCAAACGGAATGACCGCACTGGACATACAGGCTGTTAACATAGCCAGCGAAGGACCAGCCACGAACAGGAACTTGTTTGCGTTAGCCGGTACAAACTCTTCTTTGAAGAACAGTTTCACTGCATCAGCCAACGGCTGAGCCAATCCAAACGGACCGGCACGGTTAGGGCCTACGCGGTCCTGGATGAACGCAGCCACTTTCCGCTCAGCGTAGGTGGAGTAAGTGGCAATCAGCAACGTAATACCGAAAACGGCAAAGATGATGAGCCCTTTGATCAATAATAATGATAGCTCCATTATACTTGTCTTCCTAGGTTAAAAGGAGTGGATTGTAAGTCTTCTTCAGTTGAGCCTGGCAAGTTCGGAATCACATTCACGTTCAGCACGGGTAACTCATAATGGTTCGCCGAGATTACTGACGTACGGGCAATCTTGCGCGGTCCTTCAATGGTCCAATCATTCGGGTCTTTCTTGTCAAAGCGGCACGTGTTGCAGATAAACTCCTGCACCTCGTTGTACTCGTCTTTGCGGGCCGTCACGCGCAACACATCATTACCACGCATCCAAAGCACTGTTTTACCAGAGCAAGTTGGGCAATCACGATGCGCATCTACTGGTTTCGTGAACCACACGCGGTTTTTGAAACGGAATGTCTTATCTGTCAAGGCGCCTACTGGGCACACATCAATGACGTTCCCAGAGAATTCATTATCAATGATGTTTTCAACGTAGGTTCCAATCTCGGCGGCATCACCACGGCCTAGCACGCCATGCACGCGCTTCTCGGTCAGCTGATCGGCAGTGTACACGCAGCGGTAGCACAGGATGCAACGCGTCATGTGCAGCTGCACCAACGGCCCGATGTCTATTTTGTCAAAGGTGCGGCGCTCTTCCTCGTAACGGGTGCCGGACGTGCCATGCTCGTAGGCGAAGTTCTGCAGGTCACACTCCCCAGCCTGGTCGCAGATAGGGCAATCCAGCGGGTGGTTGATTAAGAGCATCTCCACCACGCCTTTGCGAGCGGCCAATACATCTGGGTTGGTCGTGTTTTCCACCACCATGCCGTCTTGTACCGGCGTAATACAGCTCGCTACCAATTTAGGCATCGGGCGCGGGTCTTTCGCTGAACCGGCTGCCACCCGAACCATACAGGCACGGCATTTTCCGCCGGTTCCTTTTAAAGGGGTATAGTAGCACATGGCTGGGGGCACCACCTCGCCGCCGATTTTACGGGCTGCGTTGAGGATGGTAGTTCCTTCCTCTACCTCCACCTCTATGCCATCAAACGTTATTTTTACCATGTTAAATTTATCGTTGATTGTCGGGAGCTACTCGCGTAACCCCTCGGCAATGACATACTTATTTAAGAAGTTATTTCAGGCCTGCTTTCTCTAAAACAGACCTGAAACAATTATTTATGCTAATACAGATTCAGCTTTGTTGAACACCGCGCCCGGAGCCGTAGCTGCCTGCGGGTGTTTCACGTGCCATTCAAACTCCTCACGGAAGTGACGAACAGCCGCCGCAACTGGCCAGGCAGCCGCATCACCCAACGGACAGATGGTGTTTCCTTCTATCTGTTTGGCAACGCTTACCAATAGGTCGATGTCGTGCATGTGGCCGTGCCCGTGTTCAATGCGGTGCAATACCTTCTCCATCCAACCGGTTCCTTCACGACACGGACTGCACTGTCCGCATGACTCGTGGTGGTAGAAACGGGCTAAGGTCCAGGTATGGCGCACGATACAGGTCTGGTCATCCATCACGAAGAATCCGCCGGAACCTAACATGGTACCCGTGGCGAAACCTCCGTCAGAAAGCGACTCGTAGGTCATCAATCTATCTTCACCATTAGTGGTTTTCAAGATTAACTCCTTCGGCAGAATCGGAACGGAAGAACCTCCAGCAATGACCGCTTTCATGTCGCGGCCTTTCCAGATACCACCGCAGTATTCGTCTGAGTAGATGAATTCCTCCACGGGAACACCCAACTCAATCTCGTACACGCCTGGCTTGTTGATGTTACCACCAGCAGAAATCAATTTAGTACCGGCACTACGGCCAATCCCGAACTTCGCATACTCAGCAGCGGTGTTGGTGATAATCCAAGGCACAGTAGCAATAGACTCCACGTTGTTCACCACAGTTGGGCAGCCGTAAAGGCCCCACACCGCCGGAAACGGAGGCTTATTACGTGGGTTCCCGCGTTTGCCTTCCAGAGATTCCAGTAACGCAGTTTCCTCGCCGCAGATGTACGCACCTCCGCCTGGATGCACGTGCAAGTCCAGGGAATAACCGCTTCCTAAGATGTTCTCGCCCAGGAAACCGTTCGCGTAGGCTTCGGCAATGGCTTTTTCTAGGATGCGCAGCACATACAATAACTCACCGCGGATGTAGATGTAAGAGGTACGGGCACCCAGCGCGTAGCTGGAGGTAATCATCCCCTCAATCAACAGGTGCGGCAGTTTCTCCATCAAATACCGGTCTTTGAAAGTACCCGGCTCTGATTCGTCGGCGTTGCATACTAAGTAACGGGGTTTGCCTTCTGGCTTGGCCAAAAAGCTCCACTTCATCCCGGTAGGGAATCCGGCACCACCCCGGCCTCTTAAGCCCGACGCTTTCACTTCTTCCACCACTTCCTCTGGGGACATGGTTTTCAAAGCTTTCTCAACAGAAGCGTAGCCGCCGTGCTTGCGATAGACGTCAAAGGTGTGAATGCCTTCAACGTTGATATGTTCAGTTAATAATTTTCTTCCCATGGTTTCCTTACGGTTAAGGCTTTCAGGTCTTCCAGCATCTGGTCTGCGCGAGCAGGGTCCAGGTCTTCGTAGAATTGCTCACGCACTTGCAGCATCGGTCCGGTGCCGCAGGATGCCAAACATTCTACTGTTTTTAGGGTGAAGTTACCGTCAGCAGAGGTCTCCCCTACTTTGCAGCCCAGACGGTTCTCCAGGTGCTCAATTAGTTGGTCAGAGCCACGCAGCATGCAAGGACCCGTGCGGCAAACTTCCAGCACGTGCTTGCCTACCGGCTTCAGGTTGAACATGGTGTAAAAGGTAGCTACCTCGTACACTTCAATTGGCTGTATATTTAATATTTCGGCCACTTTATCCATTGCCTCGGGGCTTACCCAACCGCCAAACTCCGCTTGCGCGATGTGCAGGATAGGCAAAATAGCTGATTTTTGACGTTCAGCAGGGTAATGAGATAAGTAGCGCCGGATTTCGGCCATGGCCCCTTCCGAAAACTGTACTTGTGGTTTCTCTACTGTTTGATCCATTTGGTCAATGGCAGGTATAAAAGCTGCGTTTTAGGCAGGCTTAGGAAAAATCGTTTCTAAAATAGGAACTGCTTAGGCGTCCAGCTCGCCGGCAATCACATTCATGCTGGAAAGGATCACAATCGCATCTGACAGCTGCGTGCCTACCACCATTTCTGGGTATGCCTGATAATAGATAAAGCAAGGTCTTCTGAAGTGCAGACGATACGGCGTGCGGCCTCCGTCAGACACTAAATAGAAGCCCAGTTCTCCGTTACCGCCTTCTACTGAGTGGTATACTTCACCAGCCGGAGCGTCAATCTCACCCATCACAATTTTGAAGTGATAGATAAGCGCTTCCATGTTGCGGTACACCGCTTGCTTTGGCGGCAGGTAGAACTCCGGCGCATCGGCGTGGAACGGACCTTCCGGAAGGTTGTCCATGGCTTGTTGGATGATGCGTAAACTCTGCCAGATTTCCTCGTTACGTACCATGAAGCGGTCGTAGGTGTCACCCTTGGTGCCTACCGGAATCTCGAAATCGAAGTCCTGGTAAGAAGAGTAAGGGTTCATGACGCGCACATCGTAATCCACGCCCGCAGCACGCAGGTTAGGACCGGTGAAGCCGTAATTCAAGGCGCGCTCTGCGGTGATAGGGCCCACGTTCTCCACCCGGTCAATGAAAATCCGGTTGCGGTTGAACATGGTTTCAAACTCGGTCATCACCTTAGGAAAATTCTTCAGGAAATCTCTGATCTTCTCAATAGCTACCGGGGATAAATCACGCTCCATGCCACCCACTCTACCCATGTTGGTCGTTAAACGGGCACCGCAGATTTCCTCGTAGATTTCGTAGATTTTCTCTCTTTCTTGGAAAACGTACAGGAAGCCGGTAAAGGCTCCGGTATCTACCCCAAGAATTGAGTTACAAATCAAGTGATCGGCAATACGGGCCAATTCCATTACAATTACCCGGATGTACTCGGCACGTTTTGGAACCGTCACGCCCAACAGCTTCTCTACCGTCATCCACCAGCCCATGTTGTTGATGGGCGAGGAGCAATAGTTCATGCGGTCAGTGAGCGGGGTGATCTGGTAAAAGTTACGGCGCTCCGCAATTTTCTCGAAGGCGCGGTGTATGTACCCAATAGTCGGCACACCAGACACAATCTTCTCGCCATCCATTTGCAGGATATTCTGGAAGATACCGTGCGTGGCCGGGTGCGTAGGTCCTAAATTCAGGGTGGTGAGCTCCTGCATGTAGGAATCTGGGGTAACTATCTGTGTATTCTGTTTGGCTAACTCCATGTGGGAACTTAGTAGTAAGCAGAAACGCCGGCGGCCTTGTCTCTGGAACAAAGCCGTTGGCGTTTATGAAGTTTATCTTCCGAAGAAGGTATTGATCTTGTCTTCGCGGGTCTGGTCTTCCAGCGGAAACTCTTTGCGCATTGGGAACGCCTCCATCTCCTCCACATTCAAAATGCGGATAAGGTTAGGGTGTCCTTCAAAGCGGATGCCGTAGAAGTCAAAGGTTTCGCGCTCCATCCAGTTGGCGGTGGCGTACAGGTTAGTGGCCGTTGGCACCACGGCATCGTCTTCAGAGAAGAAGATTTTGATGCGCAGCCGCACGTTATGCACCAGGCTGTGCAAGTGGTAAATCACGCCTAATTCCTGCCCCTTATTGTCAGGGTAATGAATACCGCATAGAGTGGTCAGGAATTGAAATTGCAGGAAGGCATCATCATACAAGGCTTGCAGCATTGGGATGATGTTTTCCCGGGTAGTGGTCACGGTCACAAGCCCGTAGGGCTCATGCATATCAAACAACTGGTCGCCAAATTTCTCTTGCAGCGCTTGTACCAGCAGTTCGTTGGTTAGTTCGGCCATGCCTTATTTAATGTTGTAAGAAGCCAGTAATGCTTGATATTCCGGGGAGTTCCGGCGTCGGAGCGACTCGTTCTCGGCTAAATCCTGGATACGCATCAAGCCATCCAAGATCTGCTCAGGGCGTGGCGGGCAACCAGGCACGTACACATCTACGGGTACAATGCGGTCAATGCCTTGCAACACGCTATAAGAGTCAAAAATACCACCGCTGGTAGCGCAGGCGCCTACGGCAATCACCCAACGAGGCTCAGCCATCTGCTCATACACCTGTTTCACCACCGGACCCATTTTCTTGGCAATGGTACCCATTACCATCAAAAGGTCGGCCTGGCGGGGCGAGAAGCTTGGGCGCTCAGACCCGAAGCGGGAAATATCATAATGCGAGCCCATGGTAGCCATGTACTCAATGCCGCAGCAGGAGGTAGCAAACGGCAATGGCCACAAAGAGTGCTTACGGGCCAGTCCAACTACTTTCTCCAGGGAAGTGGCAAAAAAGCCGGTTCCTTCTACCCCTTCTGGGGCGTCTACCATGGTTAAATTGCTATTGTTATCGCTCATGAGTCTGTTTTCGCTTAGTTTTCAGAAGAACAGGCCTTAAACCGGCCTCTTTCTGAACACTTTATCGCTTGTAAAAGTTTGCCGTCATCACGGCTAATTCTAAGATTATTCCCACTTGAGAACACCTTTTTTAATCACGTAGTAGAAACCGGTTAACAGCAGTCCCATAAACATGAGCATCCAGACAAAGCCATCTAACCCTAAGGCTCTAAAATTCACAGCCCAAGGATAAAGGAAGATCACTTCCACATCAAAAAGTACAAACAGGATGGCAATCAGAAAGTATTTGATGGAGATAGGAGCACGGGCATCGCCTTTAGACTCAATACCGCATTCCCAAGAGGCATTTTTCACTGCGCTTTTACGTTTTGGGCCAATCAGGTGCGTTACCACCATAGAGAACACCACAAAACCAAGCGCCGCCACAAATTGAATCACTATTGGAAGATAATCTCCCGGTAAATATTGTGCAGGGACAGTTGTTTCCATATTATTAAGGGATTTGGTGCAAAAGTAGGCACTTAAACCTAAGATTCAAACTAAAAAGCATTTTGCACGGGCTTACTGGTTCAGCCTTACCTCTAACGAACAACCGTTCTGCTTATTTTACAAAATCAGAGGCATGAAATCGTTTTTGTTTAAAAAAATTAGAAAAAATTAGGGATTCTTGTAATATTAATTAAAATTAAGGCACTAATGGTCATGAGTTGTGTAATCACACGCTCGCAATCAGAAAGAAGTCCCTCCTTCTCTATGGCTGCCCTTAGTTTTTAAAGTAAGTTTTCTTCAACTCGATAAAAGCCCAACTACTTTAGTTGGGCTTTTTCCGTTTAGACCCAAATTGAAAAAGTCACTTTCTGCTCTACCTTTGCACCCTTCCGGAACTTAACGGCACGGTATCTGCATTCGGCTGTTACGTTCTTGAAAGACGCATTGGACCTGTATGTATATGAATAGAAAATATCTAATAGCTTTTGTACTACCGCTGGCACTTCTGCTGGCGTTTGCCCCTAAACTGAAGAAAGTGACCGTAGCCAAAAACGTATCGCTTTCTATTCCGCAGAACTTTGAGGTATTGCCCGATGACGGTATTGCCCGCGAGTACCCGGCGGCCCGTAAGCCCTTAGGCGTCTTCACCAGCCCCGACGGCCAGATTGACATCAACGTGAACCAACGCCCCAGCACGTTCCCCGCTGACGACATTAACATTCTGTTACCTTTTTACAAGGCCTCTATCCAGCGGATGTTCACCGAGGTGCAGTTCCTGCGTGAGGAGAAACAGACCATCAACGGCCGTGATTTTCTAGTGTATGAATTTGTCTCTACCGTACGCGATGAGCGCCGCACCCGCAACATGGCCCCTATTCGCAAGTACACGCTTATTCAATACACGTTCCAGAAAGACCAGATGGTGATTTTCAGCTTTAACTCCCCGGTAGCTCTGCAAAAAGAGTGGCAGGAAACGGCTCGGGCTGTGATGGCGACTGCCAGTGTGAAGTAGTTTCACCTCAGAAAATAATTGCTTTTGTTTGGGGCCTGTTTTTCAGAAAACAGGCCCCAACTGCTTTCTACACAACCAAAGAACTTATACAGAGTAAAAATAGGCTACTGTTTCCAAATAAATTACACCTGTGCTTAGCATCCATTCAGACGAACACTTCATGCGCGAGGCCTACAAGCAAGCGCAGTACGCCTTAGAAGAAGGCGAGATTCCCATTGGCGCCGTGGTGGTCTGCCAGAACAAGATCATTGCCCGTGCCTATAACCAAACGGAAAAACTAAACGACGTTACGGCGCACGCCGAGATGCTCGCCTTCACCGCTGCTGCCAACCATTTGGGCAATAAATACCTACATGACTGCACCCTGTACGTGACCGTAGAACCCTGCGTGATGTGCGCAGGCGCGAGTTACTGGTCGCAGTTGAAGCGGGTAGTGTACGCCACCAATGACGAGAAACGCGGCTACCGTAGAACTGGCGTGAATCTGCTGCACCCAAAGACCGAATTAGTCACCGGCATCTTGGCCCACGAGTGCGCGCAATTGATGACGGAGTTTTTTCGGGCAAAAAGAATTTAGTTTATCTTTGGCCCGTTCCGTATTAATAACAGAACCATTGTATTTCTAACCTAAAACCACATAAAACTATGGCATTTGAACTTCCGCAACTTCCGTATGCGTACGATGCGCTGGAACCGCACATCGACCGTCAGACAATGGAAATCCACCATACCAAGCACCACCAGGCCTACACTACTAACCTGAACAATGCCATTCAAGGCACTGAAAAAGAAGGTCAGTCTATTGAAGAAATCCTGCGTGACGCCGCTAAAACCCCAGCCATCCGTAACAACGGCGGTGGTTTCTACAACCACAACCTGTTCTGGACTATCCTAGCTCCAAACGCTGGCGGAAACCCAACCGGCCCGGTAGCCGAGGCGATTGACAAAGCATTTGGTTCTTTTGATGCCTTCAAAGAAGAATTCACCAAAGCCGCTACTACTCGTTTCGGTTCTGGCTGGGCTTGGCTTTGCGCCGTAGAAGGCGGTTCTGTACAAATCTGCTCTACCCTGAACCAAGACAACCCACTCATGGAAGGTGTTGATTCTTGCGGTGGCGTTCCAATCTTAGGTTTGGACGTTTGGGAGCATGCGTATTACCTGAAATACCAGAACCGTAGACCAGAGTACATTGCGGCTTTTTTCAACCTCATCAACTGGGACGAAGTAAACCGTCGTTACGCACAGGCCAACGGCTAAGCGATAATCAATATGTATGGAAAGGGTCTTGCTGTAACAGCAAGACCCTTTTTTGTTTTCCCCGATTCATGTCCGCTTTTAAGCCAATTTTCAGAAATCAGGTTTAAAGCAGTCACCACCATCGCTGGCGCCGTGTCCGTCCGCATAACAGAATCACTTTTGTTGATCAGCTAGTTAAAGAAGATCAGGAAAACTTGCGGACACGAGCCGGAGGCTCGCGCCAGCGGTTACTTCTTGTAATTTCGTTTTGCTTCTGTTTTCAGAAAATCAGCTTAGAGCGATGTTCTCTTGTCAGGCACTACAACCCGCACAATAGCCCGAAACCCACGCGTTCACATTCGTGGCGCGATATCCTTGAGGTAACGAAACTTGTACTTTCTCGGCCAGGCATTCTACCTTCTGGCAGTTCAGGCACCGGAAGTGGAAGTGGTCGTGCGTGTGGTGGTTCTGCTGGCAGCCACGGCAAAGGGCGAAGTAAGCCTTTCCGTCATCAGAGACAATTCGGTGCGCCAAGCCATCCTCGCAGAACCGGTTCAAGACCCGGTAGATGGTTACTCTATCGGCCTCTCCTTTCATCTTCTGCTCAATCATGTCTTGGCTCAAGGCCGAGTCAGAAGTTTGCAGCATACCTAAAATTTCCTGCTGGGCGGGGGTAGTTCGTCTTTTCATCTCAAATAATGCAACAATGTTGCAATAGTAATTCTTTTTTCTACATTTGCCAAAAAACATTCACCCTTGGCAACCTCTGGAAGAGAATTCTAAAGAGTAGCGAATCAGCACGCACTCCGTTGACGCTTTCTGCAGTAGCCATACAATAGATAAAATCCATGGAAGAGAGAACAGATGTTGATGTCATCATCATTGGCGGAAGTTACGCCGGACTTTCCGCCGCCATGGCGTTAGGCAGGTCTCTGCGCAAAGTGCTTATCCTGGACACAGGCCCTCCCTGCAACCGACAAACGCCGCACTCCCACAACTTTCTTACGCAGGACGGCGAGACACCAGCCGCCATTGCCCAGAAAGCCCGGGAGCAGGTGTTGGCCTACCCCACGGTTACGTTTAAGGCTGAGGAAGCAGTCAAAGCAACCAGACAGGACAATGACTTCCAGGTGGCCACCGCTTCAGGAGCTACTTATAGGGCCCGCAAACTCATCTTCGCCACCGGCATAAAAGACCTGATGCCTGACCTGAAAGGCTTTGCCGAGTGCTGGGGTATTTCAGTACTACATTGCCCTTATTGCCACGGCTATGAAGTTCATAACCAGCAATGGGGCATTCTGGCCAATGGTGACATGGGGTTTGAACTGGTAAAACTTCTATACCACTGGTCGCCTAAACTCACGTTGTTCACCAACGGAAAACCTACGTTCACCCCTGAACAATTAGAGGTGTTACAGAAAAAACAGGTAGCGGTGGAAGAAAAAGAATTGGCAGAGTTGCTGCATGACCAGGGTTATGTGCGGCAAGTGGTATTTACAGATGGTTCTACCCGGGAGGTAAATGCCATTTTCGCCCGGCCTGCATTTGTGCAGCATTGCTCTATTCCACAAGAATTGGGCTGTCAACTAACAGAGACCGGCCATTTGCAGGCGGACGCTTTTCAGAGAACCACCGTACCAGGTGTCCTAGCCGCCGGAGACGCAACCACCATGATGCGGACCGTGGCCTTGGCAGTTGCAGCGGGATCAATGGCTGGTGTAATGGTGAATAAAGAATTGATGGAGGAGGATTTTTAAGTTGTTTTCTGGAAAATAGCCCTAAAGCAAGGGCAACACGTACCTGCGCACGATTTTACAGGATAAAATTGTAATATAGAGCTTAGATTAATAAGCTTTTATGGAGGTATTTTTGCTTTTGGTGTTGGTGGGGTTGGCGCTCTGGTTTGGTACCAGAATCTCGAACCATTTGCTGCAGCACCGCCAGGAAATGCGTGAGGTACGGGAAGAACTGACCCGCTTACGGGAACAAATCAGCCGCTCCACGGTTCGTTCGTCCCTAGACGACGCCACAGAAGCAAGGCGGAGAGAGGCCGCTTTCCAGTCTGCTCCTTCACCCTCTGATGTTTCAACTCCCTCCTTTCCTGCGCCTCCAGTTTCCGCTCCGTCCCCGGTGATTACACCACCTGTTCCGGTTTCTGTTGAACCTCCGGTGGGGCAACCTACCCCATCGCTGGTTCAAGAACCGGTGCCAATGGCTGCTTTCACCTCGGCTCAGGAGCCTTCTGTTTTTCAAGATCTGCAACCTGCTAAGCCATCTATCTTTTCGCGCAAGTTAGATTGGGAAAAGTTCATTGGCGAGAACCTGATCAACAAATTGGGGATTGCTATTCTGGTGCTAGGCATCGGGTTCTTCGTGAAGTATGCCATTGACCAGGACTGGATAAATGAGATTGGCCGCGTGGCTATTGGATTGCTGTCCGGTGGTGCTTTGCTGGGCGTCGCGCACCGGCTACGGAAAGACTACAAAGCCTTCAGTTCGGTACTGATTGGCGGCGGCATGGCAGTGCTGTACTTCACCATTGCCATTGCCTTTCATGAGTACCAGATCTTTAGCCAGACGGTGGCGTTCCTGTTAATGGTGGGCATTACAGGTTTTACCATCTTTCTGGCAATGGCTTATGACCGCATGGAACTGGCGGTGCTGGCCTTGATTGGGGGGTTCGGGAGCCCGTTCATGGTGAGTACCGGCGAAGGCAATTACCTGGTGCTGTTCGTGTTTATTTTACTCCTGAACGTGGGCATTCTGATTCTGGCGTATTTCAAGAAGTGGAGTCTGCTCAACCTGATTGCTTACGGATTCACCATCATTCTCTATGGCAGCTGGTTCGGCACCCGCGTGGTGGGAATGGCTAATCCGCCGTACGTGGGGGCACTGGTTTTCGCGACGCTGTTCTACCTGGTGTTCTTTTTAATGACCATCATCTACAACGTGAAGGAACGCCGGAAATTCACCGGTCCCGAGATCATGATGCTGCTGAGCAACACGTTTCTGTATTACGGCGTGGGCATGTACGTGATGTCGAAGGTAGCCGGCGGAAGTTACCGAGGCCTGTTCACCATCTCGCTGGGCGTCTTCAACTTTGCCTTTGCCTACGGGCTTTACCGGAGCAACCGCGTAGATCGTAATCTGGTGTACCTGCTCATCGGCTTGGTCTTAACATTCCTAAGTTTATCGGCGCCCATCCAGCTGGAGGGAAATTACATCACGCTGTTCTGGGCGCTGGAGGCGGTGTTGTTGCTCTGGCTTTCGCAGCGTTCCGGCATTCAGTTGATCAAATACGCCTCTGTGCTGGTGCTGTTCCTGATGCTGGGGAGCCTGACCATGGACTGGCTGGATTATTCCATCTCCCGCGAAGGCTTGCCGCTGCTCATAAACAAACTCTTCATTACCGGGATAGTAGTGGTGGCCTCTTTGGCAGGAACCTGGTGGCTGTTGGCCCGCGAAAGCACCGACTTACTGCAGGGCAGGTTTATGACTTCTTACCGCACGGTGGTAGGCATTTTACTCGTGCTTTTCCTGTACCTGGTGCTTCTACTGGAGCTACAACACCAACTTGCTCATTCTACTTTGAGCGGTGATGTACAGGTGCAACTCCTGGGCTTTTTCCATTACCTGTTCTTGCTGGGACTGCTGTGGTGGAGCCGAAGACTGAAAAACCCTATTTACGGCAGAATCATCATGGGTTTGTCAGTGGTTGGGTTGCTGGCGTACGGAATCAACCTGCAGCCCTCGGCCAGTTACATCCGGAACGGCTATCTGTTCAACCAAACCGAAACTTTCACTGCTTTCCTAAGCCATTACCTGCCGCTGATCACGCTGGTTCTTTTGCTGGCGGCGGTACTCAGAAAAGTGCACCGGGAGTTTGGCTTTGCGAGCAGATTTGGCAAACTAAGCCTATGGCTAGCCAGTGCCGCTGGTGTCTTCCTGCTCAGCTTTGAGTTAGTGCATTTGTGGCTGTTGAAGTCGCACCCCACCTCTGCTGAGTTGTATGACAGCATGGGCCACATCCGGAAGATAGGCTTCCCAATTCTATGGGGCGTGATCTCGTTTGTACTGATGATGATGGGCATGGCCAGGAAAATCAAGACCCTACGCATTATCTCGCTCACCTTGTTTTTCCTCACGCTGCTCAAGCTCTTCCTATTTGATGTGCGGGATATGACGGAAGGCGGAAAGATTGCAGCCTTTATATGCCTGGGCGTGCTGCTGCTGGTAATTTCGTTTATGTACCAGAAGCTCAAAAACCTTATTTTAGAAGGAGAAACCAAGCCTCTGGAGGCTAGCCCCGTTCCCCATGAAGAGTAAGCTGCTGCTTCTATTCGCCGGATTACTGCGATGCTATCTGCCCGCTTACGCGCAGGATTTTGCGTGGCAGGCTCAGCTGGCACCTGCCTCCCAGCAGGGTTATCACCGCATCCTGCTTTCTCCGCAGGTAACAGGTTATTCTCAACCTAACCTGGAGGACGTCCGGTTGTTCAACCCAAATGGCCAACAGGTGCCTTACTTGTTACGCACAGAGGTGCCCGTCCAGTACCGCACGTTGTTTAAGCCTTACCAGATTCTGAGCTATACCCGCCGTCCGGGTGGAGTGTCAGAGGTTTTGGTGCACAATCCGGAAAAACGGAGCATAAACAACATCAGCCTGCGCATTGGCAATGCCGAAGTCCAGAAGCAGGTTTCGCTGAGCGGCAGCGATGATCAGCAGGTTTGGTATGTGCTTAAGGACCGGGATTTGTTGTATGCCATCCGGAACACGAAAAGTACCTCCGAAGTCAAGCTGCTGGACTTCCCCTTAAGCAATTATCGCTACTTCAAGTTACAGCTTAATGACTCCACCAGCACTCCGCTTAATATTCTGCAGGCGGGCTACTACGACACCTTCTCTGAGGCCGGGAAATACACCCGCATTCCCATTCAGGCGCTTACCCGTCGGGATAGTGCCGAGAACCACACGACGTATTTACGGATAAGCTTCGGGCAACCCGTGTACCCCGAGCAGGTAGCGCTGTATATTTCAGCTCCGCAACTTTACCACCGCCCCGGCAAATTGGTGCTGGGCGAACAGAAGGTATATGAACGCCGCAGAAGGAAAAGACGCCAAGCCCGTATGAAGGAAATCTCGGTACCGCTGCTGCTAAGCTCTAATGCTCCGGCGGCGCTGGACCTGCCACGCCAAAAGGTGGAGCAACTGACTATTCAAATTGAGAACGCCGACAATCCGCCATTGAGCATTGACTCTGTACAGGTGCTTCAGCTTAACCGCTATCTGATTGCGGCACTAGAGCCCAATCAAACCTACACGCTGCGTTTCGGGAATGAGAAACTGAACGCCCCAGAGTACGACCTGCAGTACTTCCAGGACAGCATCCCGAAGGAGATGCCCATTGTTCAGGTGCAGAACTTCAAAATCCTTTCCGCAGTGAAATCCAAAAAACAGCCTAAAAGCTCCAAAATCCTGATTTGGGCAGCCATTGCCGTATTGGCGGTTGGGCTGGGCTACATGACCGTGCGGTTGCTGCGTGATATGGAAAAAAAAGGCTAAAGCACCAGCACCGTATCAAAGGTGTAGCTCTTTAGCCTTTTCTATCTGGTCGTTTAAAGGTGTTTTTGAAGAAACAGCCTCTAAACAGAAACTTTCTCATTCATTGCTGCTTTTACATCCTGCGTTTGAAGGAAGCCTATTTGCAGGGTCAGCATTTCTTTTTTCAACCGGAAGCATTTCTCCCAGGCAGTACTTACAAAAATACTTAAAGCTTCCGTTAGGGCAGAAAGCGCATCGTTATCAAAACCTTCCTGGGTAAAATAGGCAGCCTGATGCTGGGTGTACGTCTCTAGCTTATTTTGCTGTTCAGCCGTTAGACAGCGGGTATACAAAAGCTCTTGTAGAAGTTCGTGGAGGCGTTCTTTTACAACTCCTTCCTGCTCCGTTACCTCCGTCATAATAGCTTCCGCGCTCTCCATTGTCATTTCTGAGTTGAACACGGGCTGCAGCGTTTCAAACAGGCGCTGATACAGGACCGTGTCTTCCTCAGCCTCGGTAGTGGCGGCAAATAACTGCTGGTAGGCAGAGGCCAAAGCTACTTTCTCAGACTCTGAGGAAGCTTGTTGCACAAAGAACTGGAAGACCTTTTGGTCTAATTGGGCTAACTGTTCCTGCGCTTCTTTTAGTTCGCTTTCTAAAACTTGCTGCACCGTAGCAGCCTCTTTGGTGCTGTATTTTTGTCCGTCAAAATCAAAGGTTTTGACATCATACATTCCCTTCTGCAAGCTTTTCACCATTTCCATATCCCTTTCCAAACACGTGATCTTCTCAGGTAACTGGCAGTTAGTGTCGGCAAGCAGGTCGTTAAACTGGAAATCAGGAAGCGCGCTGGCTTGGGCCTGAGCTTTCTCCAGGTCAAAAGCATTGAGAACCCGGTCATCATAGAAGCCTTTGTAGGCTTTGTCAAAGCTGCGCTCATCTATTTCAGCGTCTATCTTCTGGGTGAAGCCTGCAAGGGTTAAAAACTGGGGTGCCGAAGCAAACTCAGCTTTCTCATAAACTTTCGCAGTCATTTGCTGCTGCACTTGCTCCACATCTCTAAACAGCACCCAAGCCGGGTCATGCATCATCACAGCAGGAATGTTGAGCAATAAAAGGTGAGCTTTCCGGTCATCGGTGCTGGGGTGAGAAGCCCATTGGTCTTTAATGATGATTCGGCTCTGGCTGAAAATAGCCAAACTCTGAGCATTCACCTGCAACAAGCCGTGCGCCATAGGTATATTAAAATCATGTGAAAAGCGGTGCATAAGTGCATCGTGCTGCGGGTACATGTTGTCTGCTTTTAGATTCTCATTAAACCAGGAATTGTAATGGTTGAAAAGTTGAGAATAGCAGATATCGGCAGCTTCTATGCGGCGGAGACTGGTGATGAGTGGCTCAGATCCGGTCACGAAGGCGGCTACTGAATCAGCGTGAAATTCCATCTGCCGCGAAAGGCTCATGTAAGGCTTGTTCACTACCACATAGGCTTTCTGCAGCACCCACTGTATGCCTTGAACAATCTTCACTGTCAGGCCTGCGAATAAGGCAAAGTACCCACTGATATTAGACCATTTCTCCAGGGTTTTGCCATAGCCTTCATTATCATACAGCATGTTATAGATGGCCTTGTTCACGTTGTACACGTAAGACCCCAGCTTCATGCTGCGCTGCGAGAAGTGCCCAAACTCATGCGCCAAAATGGCTTTAAACTCAGTGATGTTTACTGAATTCACCAAGCCCAGTCCAATCACCAGATTCTTTTTCACGGGCAAAAACATGCTCCAAAAACTGGAGTCATAGAAAACGGCTGCGTTTACCTCTGGTGACAGATAGATTCTTTTGGGAAAAGGCGTCTGCGTTTCCTGCGTGATATTCCGGATGAAGGCAAAAAGCTCTGGCTGCTCCGCTTCGTGAAACTCCACCATACCCGAACGGTCGGTTTTGCTACGCTTAAAACTGAACTTAAGCAAGAAAAACAAAACCATGAGCCCTAGGCCAGCCAAGCCCAACCCTAACATGAGGGTGAAAAACGCCGGTTTCAGCAGCACCAACATTACTCCGGCATACCCGCACAACACCGCTAACAAGATAGCGGCTGCCATTAACGCCACGTACACTACCGCAAAAAATGCAATAGCACCAGCAACATTCACAACTTCTTTTTTAAACGCTGCGGAGGGGGTAATAACCTGCTCACCTACATTTTGAGGCATAGGTGGATACGGAAAAGATGCTTTCATCTGATGAGGATTGTTTAGACACTCTCAATATATTAACAAAATCAATTATAAAATATAGTAAAACTTAATTATTATGAAATTTTAAAGAAGTTCGCCTTTTCCCTTGGCATCTAAAGCATGCATAGTAGTGCCAGAATTCTGTCTTAGCCCTGTCTTCAATAGGTAGCACCATTACCTCCTTTCCTACCCTCCACTTGTACTAAGAATCTCAAGAATGCATGATCCTAATGATTTCTATGATGCTTTTTAGGCAAACTTTCTAAAAATTGCTTCCAAAATAGACCAGGCATTCTCCCTGATTGCCCTTTTTTCAGTAGCTTACTGGTTGCATTCCAAACACCACCTAAACAAACACAATTACATGCAAAACCCTTTCCCACACCGGTTCTTCCGCCAGTGCCTTCCCCTGCTGCTGGGTGGACTAACCCTTTTGGCTCCCCTCTCCGCTGAGGCTCAGAAAAAGCCGAAATCCAGTACTTCCAGAAACAAGAAATCAGCCCAGGACCCGTATCCTGAGAAATTATACAATGGCATGACATGGCGGTCCATCGGGCCGTACCGCGGCGGACGTTCCGCTACCGTGACCGGCGTACCAGGCAAACCAAATCTGTACTACTTCGGGAGCACGGGTGGCGGCGTGTGGCGCACCAAAGACGGCGGCTCAAGCTGGGAGAACATCTCTGACAAGTACTTCGGCGGCTCCATTGGTGCGGTGGCGGTGAGCGAAGCAGACCCTAACGTAATTTACGTGGGCGAAGGCGAGAAAACGGTCCGCGGCAACGTATCGTCTGGTTTCGGGATGTGGAAGTCAGAGGATGCGGGCTTGACCTGGAGACACATCGGGCTGAAAGATTCCAAGCACATTTCGCGTGTGCGCATCCACCCAAAGAATCCTGACTTGGTGTATGCGGCGGCCATGGGCAACATCTATGCGCCTAATGACATGCGCGGCGTGTACCGCTCTAAAGACGGTGGCAAGAACTGGGAACGCGTGCTGTTCGTGAACAACGAGGTGGGCGTGGTAGACCTGACCATTGACCCGGTGAATCCCAGAAACCTGTACGCCACCTCCTGGCGGGTACAGCGCACACCTTATAGCCTATCTTCCGGCGGACCTGGCTCCGGCATCTGGAAAAGCACCGACGGCGGCGACACCTGGAAAGAAATCTCCCGCGCCACCGGCTTACCCAAAGGCACCTTGGGCATCATTGGCGTGACCGTTTCGCCGGTAAACAACCAACGTGTATGGGCCTTGGTGGAAGCCGAAGACGGCGGCTTGTTCCGTTCTGAGAATGGCGGCGAGAGCTGGACCAAGGTGAACGAAGACCGCAGCCTGCGCCAGCGCGCCTGGTACTACACCCGCCTTACCGCTGATCCGCAGAACGTAGATGGCGTGTACGTGCTCAACGTAGGCCACCACTACTCCACCGACGGTGGTAAAACATTTAAGTCTATCCCTACCCCGCATTCTGACCACCACGACCTTTGGATTGCCCCCGAAGACCCTAAGCGCATGATCATCGCCGATGATGGCGGAGCGCAGGTGAGCTTTGACGGCGGTGAAAACTGGAGCACGCCAGACAACCAGCCAACTGGCCAGTTCTACCGCGTAGTGACGGATAACGCCTTCCCGTATCGCATCTATGGCGCCCAGCAGGATAACAGTGCCGTTAGAATCGCCAGTCGCACCAGTGGCCGCAGCATTGGCCAGCACGACTGGGAAGAAACCGCGGGTTCTGAAAGTGCACACATTGCGGTAAACCCTAAAGATCCTGAGATTGTGTACGGCGGAAACTACGGCGGCTTCATCGGGCGGCTAGACCATAAAACTGGTTTTGAGCGCACCATCAACGTGTGGCCAGACAACCCCATGGGCCATGGTGCCGAGGGCATGAAGTACCGCTTCCAGTGGAACTTCCCTATCTTTTTCTCACCGCACAACGCCAATAGACTTTACACCACGTCTAACCACGTGCACGTGACTACCAACGAGGGCCAAAGCTGGGAAGTCATTAGTCCGGATCTGACGCGCAACGACAAGACCAAACTAGGTCCCTCCGGTGGACCCATCACCAAAGACAACACCAGCGTGGAGTACTACGGCACCATCTTCGCGGCCATGGAATCTCCCGCGGAAGAAGGCGTGATCTGGACCGGTTCTGATGATGGTCTGGTACACGTGACCCGTGATGCAGGAAAGACATGGACCAACGTAACACCCAAAGCACTGCCCGAGTGGAGCATGATCAACAGCGTGGACCCGCACCCTACTCAAAAAGGTGTGATGTACATGGCCGCTACGCTCTACAAAACTGGTGACTTCCAGCCATTGCTTTTCAAAACAACTGATTACGGCAAAAGCTGGACTAAAATTACCACCGGCATTCCGGCTACGCACTTTACCCGCGTGGTGCGCGTAGACCCCAAGAGAGCAGGCTTGCTGTACGCTGGTACTGAGTACGGCATGTACGTGTCGTTCAACGATGGTGCTTCCTGGAAGCCGTTCCGCCTGAACCTGCCAATGGTGCCCATCACCGATTTGACCATCAAAAACGACAACCTCATTGCCGCTACCCAAGGCCGAGGCTTCTGGATCATTGATGACTTAACGCTGCTGCACCAACTCACCCCGCAGTTAGCCGATAGCAAGTCGCATCTGTTCAAACCCATGCCTACTTACAAAACTTTGGGCGGCAACTTCGCGAACACCAAGTTTGAAGGCCAGAACCACCCGGGTGGCGTAATGATGCACTTTTACCTGCCTACTGCGCCAGACACCACCTCTAAAATAGCACTGGAGATTCTGGAGAAAGACGGCAAGCTGATCAGAAAATACACCTACGGCGCTAAAGAAGCGGCCGAGAAATTGGAGGCGAAAACCGGCCTGAACCGTTTTGTGTGGAACATGACGTACCCCGAGGCTTCCCGCTTTGAGGGCATGATCTTGTGGGGCGGTGGTACGCAAGGACCTAAAGCAATTCCTGGCACCTACAAAGCCCGCCTCACGGTGAACGGACAGCCGCAGGAAACTGAATTCGAGATTCTACAGGACCCACGTAGCCAAACGCCGCTGGCAGATTTGCAGGCGCAACAGGCCTTCCTGCTTTCGGTGCGGGACAAACTCACCGAGACGCACGATGCCATTAGCAAAATACGCGAAGCCCGCACCCAGATGAATGCCGTTACCGCCCGCTTCCAAGGACGTGCCGATATGAAAGACGTGCTGGATGCCGCCAAGGCCATGAACAAGAAGATGACCGAAGTAGAGGAAACGCTGTACCAAACCAAAAACCGCAGCGGCCAGGATCCTTTGAACTACCCCATCCGGTTAAACAACAAACTAGCGAATTTGGCGTCTCAGGCGTCCGTGGGTGATTTCCGGCCTACCGACCAGATGTATGCGTTCCAAAAGGAAGTGACGGCTCAAATAGACGAACAATTGCAGAAACTGAACCAGGTATTTGCGACGGATCTGCCAGCTCTGAACCAGCTTATCCGGAGCAAGAACGTGGACGCCATCATGCTCAAAGAGAAGAAAGAGACCAAGTAAGTTTCAAAGTTTAAGTAGTCTGATGCTTCAAACTCCTGCCGCGGCAACGTGGCAGGAGTTTATGTTTTATGCCTGTTTTCTGCTAAACAGGCATAAAACATAAACTCTAATAGTAAGCAACACCCCAAGCACGGAGATAACTTAGTTCTATGGATACCTCTGTTATTTACACTACTTCTTCAGCATCTAATTACCTCAAAATAGCACAGCACCTCAAAGGGAGCTGGAAAGAAAGCCAATGTGGTAATGACGCAGGGAGTCAATGTATTAACTCCACGTTTCAGGAAGAAAGGACTAAACAGATCAGAAAGGGATTGCAGCAGTTCCTGAGAGAAACCAGAAAGCGGAAATAGTTGGCTTTTAAGAGCATAGCACTTGTCTTAAGTAGAATAAAACCTATATTTAATACATACTAACCCTTAACCCACCAGCCCTAATGGAAAACACTACTACTCAAGATTCTTTTTTCTCTGACATCTACGAAACCTCGCACCAAGCGGTATATGCCGGCTTCTGGATCAGGTTTGCGGCGGTCATCATTGATAACTTTGTACTGATGATTCCGAACTGGATTCTTCAATACCTTTTTCTTGGCAACTTTACGGCAAGCGACTTTACTCCAGACAACCCGGCTGCAATTCTCTCCGCAATGTCTGGCTCTATCACCATTTCTTCCGTACTGGGAATTCTTTACAAATCCATTATGGAAAGCTCTTCCTGGCAGGCCACTTTAGGAAAAAGAGCCTTGAATCTAAAAGTAACGGATGAGCAGGGAAACCGTATTTCCTTCGTGAGGTCCCTGGGTAGATCCTTCGCTACTATACTATCCACCATGGTGCTGTTCATCGGCTACATCATGGCGGCTTTCTCTTCTCGCAAGCAAGCCTTGCACGACAAAATCGCCAGCACCCTGGTGGTAAAAACCCACTAAGTTCTTAGGTCACTTTAGGGCTACTACCTCATAGAAGAACCTCACAACTGAAAACATAAGATAGCTATGTTAAAAGAATTCAAAGAGTTTGCCATGCGTGGCAACGTCATTGATTTAGCAGTAGGGGTGGTCATTGGGGCAGCGTTCGGGAAGATTGTTACCTCTCTGGTAGAAGACATCATCATGCCGCCCTTGGGCCTTCTGGTAGGCGGCAATCATTTCAGCGACCTTAAAGTTGTTTTACGGGAAAGCGTTATGGGTTCTGATGGCAAAGTGTCTGATGTCACGTTAAACTACGGGGCCTTTCTGCAGAACGTCGTGGACTTTCTTATCGTTGCGCTAGCCATTTTTGCAGTAGTGAAACTCATCAACAAACTGAAGCGCAAAAAGGCGGCCTCACCTAACGTTCCGCCGGCGCCAACCAAAGAAGAAGTATTACTTACTGAAATCAGGGACGCTTTACGCAGCAAACCTCTGTAACACTTTTGAACTAATTTTTCTAAAACACACCATAAACACAGAGGGCACCGATTAAACCGATGCCCTCTGTGTTTATGTACAGAAAAGAAGTTTATGCTTCTGTTCCTTTTTTATCCTTGATGGCCAACTGTCCGCAAGCGGCGTCAATGTCTTTCCCGCGGCTGCGGCGCACGTTCACCTGTACACCCCTGTCTACCAGGTAACGCATGAACGGTTCCAGACGGTCATCGCTTGACTTCTTGAACTGACCTCCCTCAATTGGGTTGTATTCAATAATGTTCACTTTACATGGGATGATTTTGGAGAACTGCAGCAATTCCTGTGCATCCTCCAAGTTATCATTGAAGTGACTCAGCAGGATGTACTCATAAGTCACCTTGCGGCCGGTTTTCTGGTGATAGTACACTAACGCTTCTTTCAACGCCTCCAATGAGTTGGTCTCGTTGATGGGCATAATCTCATTGCGTTTGGTATCATTAGCAGCGTGCAAGCTCAAGGCCAGATTGGCTTTGATGCCGTCATCGGCCATTTTCTTGATCATCTTGGCAATACCCGCGGTACTCACCGTGATGCGACGCGCGGCCATATTCAGGCCATCGGGCGCGGTGATGCGCTCAATAGACTTCATCACGTTGGCATAGTTCAGGAGCGGCTCGCCCATGCCCATGTACACGATGTTAGTCAACGGACGGTTGTAGTTGTTCTCGGTCTGTTCCTTAATGCGCACCACCTGGTCATAGATCTCATCGGCGTTCAGGTTTCTGATGCGGTCCATTTTACCGGTGGCACAGAAAGAACAGGTCAACGAGCAACCTACCTGGCTACTCACGCAAGCAGTCATGCGTTTAGGATGGGGAATCAGCACACCCTCTACTATATTTCCGTCATAAAGACGGAACGTGGATTTTATGGTATAATCTGAACTCAGCTGACTGGTGTTCACTTCCACGCTGTTGATGGTGAAAGAACGCTCCAATTTCTCCCGTAGCGGCAGACTGATGTTGTTCATCTCCGCGAACGAGGTAGCCGTCAGTTTCCAGACCCACTCGTAGACTTGCTTGGCGCGGAAAGGCTTTTCGCCGTGCTCCGTCATCCAGGCCTTGAGCTGGTCCAAAGACAGTTTCCGGATGTCCTGCCGGTTCAGAATCTCGATATCTGGGATCAATGTGGTACTCATACTACAAAGGTACAAAATATCTTACGCTTTAGTTTCCAGCCGCTCCAGTGCTTCCGGCGGAATAGTTTTCAGCTTCCGCAGTTGGTAATCAAAGCACAGCATACCCGTTTTGGCATGGGCTATTTCCTTGCCGTTTTGGATAGACAACCGGTAAACCAGGTCAAAGCCGTACTTGCTGAACTCCGTGGCTTGCACCTGCACCGTAAGCACATCGCCGTAGAAACCTTCGCCTTTGTACACAATGCCCACGTCTGACATGATGAGCCCGGCCCCGGCAAAATCCAGTTCAGAATAGCCGTGTTCTTTCAGGAACCGAACCCGCGCTTCGTGCAGCAAGCTCAGCAAGGCATCATTGCCCAGGTGGCCGCCATAATTCAAATCCGTGATCCGGATGGACAATTCGGTTTGAAAAGAGAAACTAGCGGGGAGATCTATTTTGATGCGGGCCATTTTGTAGTTATGAGTTATAAATGGAAGATACGGCATACGAAAACACTGTAACCGTTTAAGGCCCAATTTTCCAAAAACAACCTCCAAGAGGGTCGTGATCAGAAAAAAATGCCTACTTTGGAAGCCTGTTATTTTATAAAGCTTTCCCCGTGACCTTACCCGCCCTACAGAAAGGAGATGCCGTTGGCATTGTTTGTTTAGCCCGCAAAGTTAGTCTGGAAGATATCAAGGACGGCATACGTTTGCTGGAAGCCTGGGGGCTGCGCGTGGTATTAGGGCAGAGCATTGGTGCGGAAGACGGCTACTTGGGCGGGCCAGATGAACTGCGGAGATCCGATTTTCAGCAGATGCTGGACAATCCTGACATCAAGGCGATATTCTCCGCCCGGGGCGGCTACGGTACCACTCGAATCTTAGATCAACTTGACTTCAGTATCCTTCAGAAAAACCCTAAGTGGGTGATTGGCTTCAGTGATGTAACGGCCCTGCTCTGCCACCTGCACACACTAGGCATAGAAAGCGTGCACGGTACCATGCCGCTGCTCATGGGCAAACCCGACACTACCGAAGCCGATGAATCGCTGCGCCAAATCTTGTTTCATGCCCCACAACGGTATTCTGTTGCTGCCAATCCTTCCAACGTGCCAGGCACCGCTACTGGTCAAGTTATAGGCGGTAATCTCATTCTGTTGAACAACATCATAGGAACCGCCTCAGATGTTGATTACAGCGGAAAGATTCTGTTCCTGGAGGATGTGGGGGAGTATTACTACAACGTAGACCGGGTACTGGTGCACCTCCGCCGTTTAGGAAGACTACAGAAATTAGCGGGGCTGATAGTAGGCCAGTTCTCGGACATGAATGACACGGCCGTCCCGTTCGGGAAAGATGTACCGCAGATTATTTTGGAACACTGCGGAAGTTACGGCCACCCCATCTGTTTTGATTTTCCGGTAGGGCACGTGACCCGCAACCTGGCACTGGTAGTAGGCCGTGAGGCAACGCTACAGGTAAACGAGACCGGAACGACTTTACATTACGAAAACGCCTCTTTCTAAGCTGTTTTTAGGAAAACAGCTTAGAAAGAGGCGTTTCATTTATTCATGAAGTAAGTTAGCAGCACCCGCCGCCGTCATAGAAGAAGGTAGAATTAGAAACCAGGATATCTTCCATCCCTAAAGCACCCAGAGCAGCAGCAGTTTTATCACACACCGCCAAAGGCTGATTGTTCATGAGTACGTGGCCTTTCTGGTCATCAAAGTACTCCTGTTCGCCAAAATAAATGGCTGTTTTACCGGTGAAGACACATGGTCCATCGGCGGGCATAGGATCTTTGATGGCACACACTTCCACGCTTTCTATATAAATCAACTCCTGGGTGGCGTATTGCGCAGGAGACAACACGCGGTAAGGCCTTCTGGCACGTATCTCAATCGTTCCAAAGCCTACATCGGTTAGTGCTTTTATGTACTCCTGCAGCGGTAAGGCGCCACTTAAACACAGAGCTCGCAGGCGCTCGTCTTCCTTCAGGTTTTCAGGCATACCGCCGTCGCAGATGGGGTCAGAGAGCACTAGGCGTCCGTACGGTTTCAGCACGCGGTACATTTCACTTAGGGCCTGCTTCAGGTCTTCTTGCTTGAAGATGTTGAAAAGGCAGTTTTGCGCCGCCACGTCTATGGTTTCGCTCTCCACCGGCAAACTCAAGGCATCACCCTGGCGCAAATCAACGAAATCTGCCTGGAACCATGGGTTTTCAGCCTCCGCTAACTTAAAGTTTTCCTCACTTGCTTGCAGCATCTCATGCACCACATCTACCCCAATGATGCCGCCGGGTTGACGGTTAAAGTACGAGAACTGCAGCAACTCCATGCCGCCGCCTACACCCACATACAAAATAGAAGGGTTGTTCACTAAGTCTCGTGGGTGCACCGTACTACCACATCCGTAGTTCATTTCCTGCATTCGCTTTGGAATAGAAAGGCCGGGCAGTTGCCAGATGGGTGTGGTGGTGCAGCAGAGGCCAATATCTGGTGTAAGCGCTGCATTGCGATATAAGTCTTGCGTAGTGGTCAGGTAGGACATGGGTAAAGGTTTGGGTGGAAACAGTTGTTTCCAGTAGTGAACTTCAGTTAACCGACATAGAATCCATGGAAATACATTCCCTCCCTTCTAGGAAGTTCTTTCCCTGAAAAGGTACTTGAAACGCATTTTCTACGGATTATAGATTTACGGATTGTAGAACCCGTTCGGTTTGTTAATGTTTTGGATACTTAAAAAAAAATAAAAAGCCGTTTCCAGGGTGTTTCCCTTAAAACGGCTCCTAAATAGCTAAAGCTATTGGTTTTACTGTTCTGTCATGACCACATGCAGGACCGTCTGCCCTACTGCTTTCAAAGTATTCCGGTCAATGATGTCCATGTTGTCTGTTTGCCGGTGATGATACGGCCCAAAGAAGCCATCGGGGCTGTTAGGATCATACGCAATGATATCGGCCATCCGGATGTTGGTATGCTGAATGACGTAAGTATGGTCATCTGTAATGCCGGGGCTATCTTGGAACGGAAAATAGTTAGAGTAGCCAATCTGGTTGGCGGTACGCCATACTTTCTCCACCACGTCACCAGCGTAAGCGCGGCTGGTTTCTTCCCGTGCGAATCTTGAACCCTTTGCTCCTACCATGTCCAGCAGAATGCCGTAGTTGGCGGTGTAGCCTTTCGGCATTAGGTTCTTCGCCCAATATTGGGAACCCAGGCACCAGGTATCTTCCTTGTATTCACCGGCATTGTCTGGTTGGCCGTAGTCTTCGCCGTCAAATAGCATGATGTCTACTCCCACATTTCTCTGCAACGGATTAGCCTGCAATTGACGCGCTATCTCCAGTAACACACCTACCCCACTGGCACCGTCATTAGCACCATCCATGGGTTTGGTGGGGTTTTGCGGATCTTTATCGGCTACGTGGCGGGTATCCCAGTGCGCAGCCAGCAAAATGCGCTTGCTCGCCTTTGGGTTGAACTGCGCCATGATATTGCGCAGGCTCAAGGCAGTGCCATCATACGCGTTGGCCGTAAAGCTTTGCACCTGCAAGGTGCCGCCGTATCCTTCCAGCTTGCTAATAAGGTAATCGCCACAGGCCCGATGCGCAGGGGTATTAGGTACCCGGGGGCCAAAAGAAACCTGCTTTGCGACAAACTGGTACGCCGAGTCTGCGTTGAACGCCGGAACATTCACTGCCGCCGTAGCCGCAGTTGGTTGCTCAGCCGTAGCGGTCTCAGTGTTCGTCTTTTTTTCGCAGGCAGGAAGGCCGGCAGCCAGCAGCAGGCCTAGAGCCAGAACTTTCATGTTATTCTTCATAAGCCCAGTCTATACCGGTTTTCATGTCTTTGATCACGATGCCCTGCCCTTTGAGCTGTGCTCTGATTACATCTACCTTGCCGTAATCTTTGGTTTCTTTGGCTTCTTTGTAGAAACCTAGCACCACGTTTAGGAGTGACTGGGCATCGGCGGTTTGCTCTATTTTCAGGCCTAACACATCCAGCACCAAAGCACGGTACTGCGTGCGCATTTCCTCAAATGTTTCCTGGGAGATGGTCTCCAGTTTGAAACCTCCCGTGTGCATGCTGTTGATCTTCTTGAGCAGGTTAAACAATGACGCAATAGATTTGGCGGTATTCAGGTCATCGTTCAAAGGCACAAACAGCTCAGCCGTCAGCTTCTTGATTTCCTCTTCAGCTTTGGCATCTACCGCATCAGTACCGGTTGGGTATTGCAGTTGATCCAGAATACGCAGGCCGTTCATTACTTTCAGATAGCCTTTGCGAGCTGCCTGCAAGGCTTCGTTGCTGAAGTCCAGAGTACTGCGGTAGTGCGCCTGCAGCACAAAGAACCGAACGGTCATAGGTGTATAAGCCTGCTCCAACAGCTCATGCTCTCCGGTGAATAACTCTCTGAGGGAGATAAAATTGCCCAGCGATTTACCCATCTTCTTGCCGTTCATGGTGATCATGTTGTTGTGCACCCAATAACGCGCGGCATCAGTGTGGTTGTGGCTAGCCTGGCTCTGCGCGATCTCGCACTCGTGGTGCGGGAACATCAAATCCAGTCCACCGCCATGTATGTCGAACTGCGTACCCAGGTACTTCCGGCTCATGGCCGAGCACTCCAGGTGCCAGCCCGGGAACCCTTCTGACCACGGCGATGGCCAGCGCATGATGTGCGTAGGCGAAGCTTTCTTCCACAAGGCAAAGTCCAGCGGCGACCGCTTCTCCTCCTGCCCTTCCAGGTCTTCGCGTGTGTTGTTCATCAGGTCCTCAATGACGCGACCTGAGAGCTTGCCGTATTTGTGCTGCTGGTTGTATGCCGGCACATCAAAATACACCGATCCGTTAGACTCATACGCCAAGCCGTTCTCCAGAATCTCCTCGATCATCTGGATCTGCTCAATGATGTGCCCCGAAGCCCGAGGCTCAATGTCTGGGGAAATCACGTTCAGTTGCGCCAGGTCCTCATGGTAGCGGTTGGTGAAATGGTGCACCACCTCCATGGGCTCCAGCTGGTGAGCTTTCGCGAACTTCTGGATCTTGTCTTCGCCAGAATCAGCATCGTTCTGTAAGTGGCCTACGTCGGTAATGTTGCGCACGTAGCGCACTTTATAGCCAAGGTATCTTAAGTACCGGGACAACACGTCAAATACCACGCCCGCCCGTGAGTGGCCCAAGTGGGCATCGCCGTACACGGTAGGTCCGCAGACATACAAACCTACAAACGGGCTGTGCAAAGGTTCAAACTGCTCTTTGGTGCGGGTGAGGGTATTATATAAGGATAATGGGTGGTTCATGCGGCAAAATTATAAAACTTACTGGTACTTGTGGTAACGGTACGGAGTTAGTGCCTTTAAGCTGCCTTTTTCTTTGTTTTGATGAAGAGGATTTTGCTGTTTATGGCTTATATTCTGGAAAGGAGCTTGAAAACGGAAGCCTTTTTATTGGTGCATGCAGTTTGTTTATTGCTGGCGTAGTAGCTGGTTGATGCGGAGCCCTTATGCTTAATTGTTTCATAGCTGCCCTCCGTGCGCTCACGGCCGCGAGGCCCCGTCTTCCCCTCTCGCACTGCCCTTTCGGCCTGAGCTGTGCATCTCACTTAGTTCTGCTTTTCTAGGGCCAAAAGCGAGGCGCTCGATGGAAAGACTGGAACAAGGGAAAGTAGCAAAAGCTGTTTTCTTCTTAATCCTCCCACTTCTCATGGTTCCACTTCCCATGGTTCAAGTCTGTGATTTGGACCTACCATGACCTGCAGTTTGCAACTGCAGTGAGGTGAAAGCCTCAACAACCTTAGCTTATACTCCCCCTTTGAAGGGGGCGAAGGGGGTTGTTTACAATCTGTAAGTCCACGCACTGTTGTTCAGCATTCAACCGTAATACCGCTAACTAAAAAGACCTCGTAGTGTCCGCAGGTCTTATAAGCGTCTATGTCAATCTCGTTTCCAGCCTGTTTTCAGCAAACTAACGCGAAAGAACCTTATTCCTCACTCTCTGCAGAAGAAGCATTCAGTACGTAGGTAGATTCAATGGGGAAATGGTCGGTGAACCGGATCTGGTCCAGAACATCGAACTGCAGTAACTCTAAGCGATCGCTGAAGAACTGATTGTCTATGCGGATAGGGAGTTTGCCGTTGTAAGTAAACCCAAATCCGTTGCCGCCTTCTTCAAAGCCATTTTTGAGGTGTCTTCGCAACTGCTGATAGGTGTAGGAACTGGGCAAGTCATTTAGATCACCGCAGAGTAGCACCGGGTGTCTGCTTTCCTGAATGTGGTCCAGCAGTTTGTTTACCTGGTGGCTTCGGGCAATGAACCCGCCTTTGAGCCGACGGGCAATGTTGCGGCCTTTAGTTTTTAAACCAGCCTCGCTCTGCACGGCTGCTTCTACGTCTTTTTCTTCAATAGCCATGGATTCCAGGTGCATGTTGTACACCCGCAAGGTATCTTTTGAGGGAAGCTTGACATCCACGAAGATCACCTGGTTTTTGGTTGGCCGGTCAAAGGAGACGGTTCCTTTCTTCACGATGGGGAATTTAGAGAAAATTGCCAGACCAAACTCCGCACCTGCACTGTTAGTAAGGGCCTTTCCAACATAGATTTCCCGGCCTTGTTGCTTTCCTACCCTTTTACGGCTGTCGTAAGTTTTATCTCCCTTTTCATTGTAGAACTCTTGCAGGCAGAGAATTTCAGCGGGGTGTTCAGCTACCCATTTCATTTCCCTCTCAGGCAAGCCTGGGTCCGCCTCGTGCAGGTGCTGGTACACGTTAAAGACGCGCACGTTGTAGCTTAGGATAGTGATTTGCTCTTCCTCAGAGGCCAAGCTTGCTTCTGAAGAACTAAAGTTGAAATAGCGCGTGTGCTGTCCCCAGAACAGAAAAATAAGCAACGCCGGCCATAGCGCCCACACTGGGCGGTGCCAAAGCCAAAGCCACAACAGCAACAGCACGCCGTTCATTAGTAGCGCTCCGGGCGTAGACATGGCAATGAAGCCGGCAGGCCAGAAAACATGCGGCGGCACGTACTGGCATCCTACTCCCAACAATAGCCACAGGGTAGATAAAGACGTAAGAAAAGAAAGAAGCTTCCGGCGCACAGGAAAAATATTAATCGCAGAAGTAAACCTACGCAAAAAACCGGAAGTCGCTAAAAAAACGTAGGTTCTGGCTCCTTTGCGGGCATTTTCAGGAAAAGAGACTAAAACTGGATTTTAAATATACAGGGTGTTTTGAAATAGTGCGCCTACCCTTCCGTTTTAAACTTGACCTGACGTGCCTTGTAATTGAAAATTATACCCTAATTTTACACTCTTAACACCTTATTAGTAAAGCTATGTTGTTATCCAGCTTATTATTCATCGGCAACTTAGGAACCGGCGAGATGATCGTTCTTGTGTTAATCGTTCTGTTGCTGTTTGGCGCCAAGCGTATTCCAGACCTGGCCCGTGGCCTTGGAAAAGGAATCCGTGAGTTCAAAGACGCCACCAAAGAGATCAAGAACGACATTGAGAACTCGGCCAACGATGACCGTCAGGCCAATACCCAGAACAGAAACAATTATAACAGCGGCCCGGGCTATACCAACCCAAACCCAGGTTATAACAATACCAATTACAACAACGGCAACGCGCCTTATGACAATGCGCCTAACGCCAACCCAAACCCTACTACCCACAACCCGAACGTTTAATACATGCGTTATACATCCCTTGACGCTATCCGCGAGGAGATAGGCCGAGGCTCGCTCTCCTGCCGTCAACTTGTGGAGCGTTATCTGGAGAACATCAACACCAAGCGTCATCTGAACGCATTCTTGGAGGTGTTTGAAGAAGAAGCCCTTCGGAAAGCCGAAGAAGTGGATGCCAAATTACAAGCCGGTACCGCCGGCAAACTGGCCGGAATGGTGATTGGCATCAAAGACGTGCTGGCCTATGAAGGCCACGCGTTGCAAGCCTCCAGCCAAATCCTGAACGGTTTCACATCTCTTTACACTGCTACCGCCGTGCAACGTCTTCTGGCTGAGGACGCCATTATCATTGGCCGCCAGAACTGCGACGAGTTTGCCATGGGCGGTTCCAATGAGAACTCCTCCTTTGGTCCGGCGCTCAACGAAGTAGACAATACCCGCGTGCCGGGTGGTTCTAGCGGCGGCTCTGCCGTAGCCGTACAAGCCGACCTTTGCTTAGCCTCCATCGGATCTGATACCGGTGGTTCAGTGCGTCAACCAGCCGCCTATTGCGGCGTGGTGGGCATGAAGCCTACGTACTCCCGCATTTCGCGCTACGGCCTTATCGCCTACGCTTCTTCTTTTGACCAGATTGGTGTAATCACCCAGAGCGTGGAAGATGCCGCGCTTCTCTTAGAAGTGATGGCGGGCCCCGATGAGTTTGACGCCACCGTAAGCCAACGTCCGGTTCCTGCTTATAGCCAAAATTTGACCTTTGACCGTCCGGCCCGCATCGGGTTCATCCGTGATTCTTTTGAGAGTCCGGGTTTGAATTCAGAAGTTAAAGCGGCTGTGCAGGGCGTGCTGGATCAACTACAGGCCGATGGCCATACGGTTGAACCGGTGGAATTCCATTTCCTTGACTATATTGTACCTACCTACTACATCCTGACCACCGCTGAAGCCAGCTCAAACCTGGGCCGGTACGATGGGGTGAAGTACGGTTTCCGAAGCCAGAACGCGACGGATTTGGCCTCTATGTACAAGAAAACCCGTTCCGAAGGGTTCGGGAAAGAAGTACAGCGCCGCATTATCCTGGGCACCTTTGTGCTTAGTGCTGATTACTACGACGCATACTACACCAAGGCGCAACAAGTACGCCGCCTGATCAAAGAGAAAACCGATGAGCTTTTAAGCCAATACGATTTTCTGATTCTACCTACCACCCCTACCACTGCCTTCAAGATAGGGGAAAACACCAAGGATCCGCTGGCCATGTACCTGGAAGACATCTACACGGTACAGGCAAACCTGGCAGGCATTCCGGCTATTTCGTTACCAATTGGCAAAGACGCCGCAGGGCTGCCAATTGGGGTACAGCTGATGACCAAAGCTTTTGGGGAAGAACAACTACTGGCCTTCTCTAAACAACTGATGAACCATCAACCACACCTAACTGCCTAATGCGCAAAACTACCTTTCTTACTGGCCTTGTACTTACACTAGGCTTGGGCTCTGCAGCGCAGGCCAAGCAAACACCGGCACTGGATGTTCCAGTTGTGCAAGTAAAAGACACTACCAAGGTACTTGTTGATTCAGTAGAGTTTATTCCGGTAGAAACCGATGAACTCATCCAGGACCGCCTCAGCTGTCTGGAACAGGAGATCCCCTTAGAATTCAACAAGCAGGTAAGAGGGTTGATTGACTACTTCACCATCCGGAACCGGAAATACACCCGGCGCGTGCTGGAGCGTAAGCCGCTTTACTTCCCTATGTTTGAGAGGTACCTGGCTAAGCACAACATGCCTGATGAGTTGAAATACCTGGCTGTGGTGGAGTCAGCGTTGCTGCCCAAAGCAGTTTCCTCCGCTAAGGCAGTGGGTTTATGGCAGTTCATGGACTTTACCGGCCGCGACTTCCGCCTTGTGCAGAACCATTACCTGGATGAGCGCATGGACCCGGAGAAATCCACTGAGGCGGCCTGCAAATTCCTAAAACAGCTGTATCGCATGTTCGGGAGCTGGGAAATGGCCTTGGCGGCGTATAACTGTGGTCCTGGTAACGTAAAGAAAGCCATTGCCCGCTCTGGTGGAAAGAAGACGTTTTGGGGCATTTATCCGTATTTGCCTAAGGAAACGCGGGCATACGTGCCGTCTTTCACCGCCTTGGTCTATACCTTAAACCACGCCGAGGACCACAACTTACACCCGGCCAAACTGCAGCTACCCATTGCCATGGACACGGTCCTTATCAGTCAACCGCTGGACCTGAAGCTGCTGGCCAAGCAACTGAACCTGCCTGAAGAACGAATCGCAGACTTGAACCCGGCGTTAAAGCTGAAGCATATCCCGGAGAACGTCACTAATTTCCCCCTGCGTATTCCCGCCGATGTACGTCCGTTCCTGGCAGAAAACAGAATGGCTATTTTAGATTCTGCGCGTTACGTGGCTCCGGCCAGAACCAAGCTGCCTTCCTTGCAGGAAGTACCTACTACTATCCTGGCTAAAGCTGATCCGATTGCCCCAGACAGCACAGTAAAAACGTTCTACACAGTACGTCCCAACGATAACCTTTCTAAAATCGCGAAAGACCAGAACGTAACGATAGAGCAGTTGAAAGCTTGGAACAAGATTTCAGGCAGCATCTTAGCTGCAAACCAGAAACTGATTGTGTTCAAGCCAGAAACGAAGGAAATACTGGACACGAAGCCGAAAGAAACACCGGCAGCTGAGACCAAGCTACTGGCCTCGGCAGAAGACCTTTCAGCCCCTGTGGGTAAGAACGCTGGCCCTAACGCGAACAGCGTTCCGAAGGAAAATGCCGCTACAGCCATGTTGTCTTCTAAACAAGCATCATCTAAGAAAAAAGTAGAGGTAGAGAAACCACAGACCGTGCACCACGTGCAGCCTGGCGATACGCTTTGGAACATTTCCCGCCGTTATAACAACGTGAGCGTAGAGAAACTGCGCAAAGCAAACAAACTGAAAGGTGACGAATTAAAGCCCGGCATGAAGCTGATTGTAGGCTGATTTTGTCCCTGATATATAGATAGCATCTCTGGCTTTGGCTTGGGATGCTATTTGTTTTTTAGCCATTTAGGGTAAAAGAGCTTTAGAGCTGAAAGGCAGAAACCTTAGTACTACTTGGCTAACTGGAAAAATCTTATCAATTTGTATTAATTCCCTGCCAACCAAGCGTTGGTTTGGCAACGGAACCCCATAGACTACAACACGACAACTGAAGGAAAGGACATGATTAAAATCAACAAGGAAGACGCGCTGAATTATCACAGCCAGGGGCAACCCGGCAAGATAGAGGTAGTGCCTACCAAAATGGTGAGCACGCAGATGGACTTAGCCCTCGCCTACTCGCCAGGTGTAGCAGAGCCTTGTAAAGAAATTGCCGCCAACAAAGACGATGTCTACAAGTACACCGCCAAAGGCAACCTGGTGGGTGTGATTACCAACGGAACTGCTGTATTAGGCTTGGGCAACATTGGTCCTGAGGCTTCTAAGCCGGTCATGGAAGGGAAAGGCGTCCTTTTTAAGAAGTTTGCGGGCATTGACGTGTTTGACATTGAGATAGACGAAACTGACCCGGACAAATTCATCCAGATTGTAAAGTCGCTGGAGCCTACGTTTGGGGGTATCAACCTGGAGGATATCAAAGCCCCTGAGAGCTTCAAGATTGAGAATGCCCTGCGCGAGCAGATGAACATTCCGCTCATGCATGATGACCAGCACGGCACCGCCATCATCTCTAGCGCTGCCTTGTTGAACGCCCTGGAAGTGGTGGGCAAAGACATTGATAAGATCAAAATGGTAGTGAACGGTGCCGGAGCCGCTGCCATTGCCTGCACCAAGCTCTACCTGGAACTGGGCGTGAAGATTGACAACATTGTCATGTTTGACAAAGATGGCATCATCAACCCAGAGCGCAACGACCTGGACATATACCGGGCCCAGTTTGTCACCACCCGTAAAATCACCACCCTGGCTGAGGCTATGGAAGGAGCTGATGTGTTTGTGGGCCTGAGCGCCGGCAACGTTTTAGCGCCTGAATTGGTGAAACTGATGGCAAAAGACCCCATTATCTTCGCGCTGGCAAACCCAGATCCGGAGATTGCCTACGAAACCGCCATGGCTACCCGACCAGACCTGATCATGGCCACCGGGCGCTCAGATCATCCTAACCAGGTGAACAACGTATTGGGTTTCCCTTACATTTTCAGGGGAGCTTTGGACGTGCGCGCCACCGAGATCAACGAGGCCATGAAACTGGCCGCCGTGTATGCCCTGGCAGAACTGGCCAAAGAAGGTGTTCCGGACATTGTGCACAAAGCCTACGGCGATAACTCCATCGCCTTCGGACGGACGTATCTAATCCCTAAACCGCTGGACCCGCGTTTGATCACGACCATCAGCCCGGCGGTGGCAAAGGCAGCCATGGAATCTGGTGTGGCGCGTTTCCCTATCCAAAACTGGGATCGCTATCACCAGGAGTTGCAGGCGCGCATTGGTATTGACCAGAAACTGATGAACCGCGTACTCACGCAGGCTCGTCAGAACCCTAAAACGGTGGTATTTGCTGAGGCCGATCACTACAAGATCCTGAAAGCGGCTCAAACCGTCTTGGAGCAGAAATTGGCCTACCCTGTTTTATTGGGTGAGCGGGCACGTATTGAGGCCATGATCGCCGAGTTCAACATGGATTTGACCGGCAGCGTGATCATTGACCCGCGCGAGGAAGACGCCAAATGCGAGAAGTTTGCGCACCTGCTGTATGAGAAACGCAAGCGTAAAGGCCTCACCCTGTTTGACTGCCGCAAACTGGTGCGCAATCGGAACTACTTCGGTTGTATGATGGTGGAAACAGGTGAAGCCGATGCCCTCATTTCTGGTCTTACCCGTGAGTACTCCTCTACCATTCTACCCGCCCTACACGTGATTGGCGTGGAAGAAGGCGTAAATAAAGTGGCAGGTATGTACATCATCCAAAACAAGAAAGAACCTTACTTCTTCGCTGATACTACGGTAAACCTTCAGCCTACGGCAGAGGAACTGGTAGACATTATTGGTTTGACGGCCCGTTATGTGCGCTTCTTTGACCGTGAGCCACGCATGGCGGTGCTTTCGTATTCTAACTTCGGCTCCAGCTCCGGGCAGGTACCTACCAAAACCCGCGAGGCTACCCGCATGGCCAAGCAGCGTTACCCAGATTTGATTATTGACGGGGAAATGCAAGCAAACACGGCGTTAAACCCAGAGTTGTTGCGCGAGCACTATCCGTTCAGTGAGCTGGCCAACGTAGGGGCCAATACCCTTATCTTCCCGGGTCTGGCGGCTGGTAACATTGCTTATAAACTTTTACAGGAAATTGGCGGGGCTGAAGCAATCGGTCCAATCCTGATGGGCATGCGTAAACCAGTGCATATCTTGCAGTTAGGTTCTTCGGTGCGGGAAATCATCAACATGGTGGCCATAGCCGTGGTAGATGCCCAAACGTGTAAGGCAAAACTAAAATAGTACTAGTACGTACTGCTTCTATCCCTCTTTTATATATAGAAGCAGCACTATACTTCCCTCGCATTCTGTTTCCAGCCCCTTTCTTTAAAAGAGGCTGGAAACAGAATGTTTTTGTTATCTTAAATCTGATTTCACTACTATACCTCTACTACTAATCACATGATCGCTTATTTAGATGGCCGCCTGGCTCAGAAAGACCCTACGTTTGTGATTATTGACGTTGGAGGCGTGGGCTATGAGCTCCGTATTTCTCTCAACACTTTCGGGCAGTTGCCAGAGGGCGAACGCTGCCGTCTATACACGCACCAGCACATCAAGGAAGACGCCCACACTTTGTATGGGTTTGCCACCCTGGCAGAGAAAAGCGCCTTCCTGCATTTGATTTCTATTTCAGGGGTAGGCCCTAACACAGGGCTCATGATCCTTTCCTCCTTGACCGTGCAGGAAGTGCAGCAGGCCATTGTGCGGGAAGACGTACGCACCATTCAACAGGTGAAGGGAATTGGAGCCAAAACCGCCCAGCGTATTATTCTGGAGCTTCGGGATAAATTCCGGAAAGGCTTAGGCCCAGATGCGGTAAATGTCTCTTTTGGTGCGCACAATACCTCACGCGACGAGGCGTTATCAGCATTAGTAACATTGGGCTTCGCGAAGAATGTGGCCGAGAAAACCCTGGATACAATCATTAAGCGGGAAGGCGCTAGCTTAACCGTGGAGGAAATGATTAAGTTTGCATTGAAGTCGTCCTAAGTAACTTCCCCATTATTTGTGTTTTATAAAAAGAAGCCTCACATTCTTGCAGCCGCGGTAGGGTTGGTGTCGTTGATGGCTTGGCTTTCCCAGGCCGAGCCAAGTGGAGTATCTATGGCAGGTGTAAGCACAACGCTGCTGGCGTTGTCAGATGTAGAAGAAGAACCGCAAGACACAATCAAAAACCAGGGGTATATCCCATCAAGGCGTCCTAACCTAATTTTCAAAGACCGCCGGGGAGATCCATTTTCCAACAGAACCACCTTATCACCGCTTTTGCTGCCGCTTCCTAAAAATGTGCAGCTAAACGTGGTGCCAGATGACAGCCTGAAAAGTTTTCAGATCACGGAGCAGATTGGCGGGTATGATTACCGCGATCCCAGCACCATGACGTTTGAGGAGTATTCGCGCTACCAACAGCAGCAAGCTATCAAAGATTACTGGCGTACCAAGTCGGCCAGCCTGGACGAGCAGAACCCCGCCGCCCCAAGCCGCCGTCTGGTACCTACCCTCAACTTAGGGGGCCGTACGTTTGACCGCTTGTTTGGCGGAAACACCGTAGATATACGCCCAAATGGTTTGGCTACCTTGAAGTTCGGGGCGCTTTTTAACAAAAACGAAAACCCGGCCATTCCGCTTCGGCAGCAAAGCATAGGTGACTTTGAGTTTGACCAGACCATTGCCCTGAACATTGACGGCCGCATAGGCGAGAAGATGCGCATCACCGCCAACTGGGACACCAAAGCCAACTTTGATTTTGAGAACAACCTCAAGCTAGAGTATACCGGCTACCCAGAGGAGATCATCCAAAAAATAGAGGCGGGTAACGTGAGTTTGCCCCTGAACAACTCCCTCATACAGGGCGGTCAGAACCTCTTTGGTTTAAAGGCGCAGTTGCAGATGGGTAAATTGTCTGTAACGGCCATCGCCGCCAACCAACGCGGAAGCATTGATGCAGTAGATATCCAAAACGGTGCGCAAAACAGACGGTTTGAGATCAGAGCAGATGATTATGATCGCGACCGTCACTTCTTCCTGGCGCAGTTCTTCCGGAACCGGTATGACCAGGCCCTCCGCAACCTTCCGCTCGTGAATTCAGGTATTGTGGTGCGTCGTTTGGAGGTATACATCACCAATGATAACCGCGCTACCCAGAACCTTAGAAACGTAGTAGCCCTCATGGATTTGGGCGAGCCGCAGCCTTTCCAGAGTCGGTTCAGCAATAATTTACCGGCCACTTCCGGTGCTGGGAACAACCAAAATAGCCTGTACGGAAGCCTTACCAACCGAAACAACACACAGGTAGATAATTTTCTGGAAGGCCTTGGTTTGCGCAAGACCATTGACTTTGAACATGTACGGGCCCGCCGCCTGGACCAGACCGAATATAAATTCAACCCGCAGTTAGGCTACATCTCCCTGAACTCTGCTTTGCTCCCTGAACAGGTGCTGGGTGTCGCGTTTGAATACACCCTGAACGGCCGTACCTATAAGGTTGGAGAACTGCAGGAAGATTACCAGAACGTACCCGAAGACCAGGTGATTTTCCTGAAGTTGCTTCGGGCCACCAACCCAGGCCTGAACACCCCCACCTGGGATTTGATGATGAAGAACGTCTACGCGCTGAATGCGAATCAAATTGAGCGCCAGAACTTCCAGCTGAATGTAGTCTACAAAGATGACGCTACCGGAGGCGACCTCACCAGTTTCCAGGATGAGTCCAGGTTGAAGGGGATACCGTTGATTCAGGTCTTTAACCTGGATAACGTGAACACCAATAATGACCCACCCAAAGACGGTAACTTTGACTTCTTGTCTGGTATTACCATTGACCCTGAGAGTGGCCGCATTTACTTCCCGCAGGTAGAGCCTTTTGGGTCTTTCCTAAGAACTCAGTTCACGGCCGGGGCCGAAGACCAGTACATCAACAAGTACGTGTTTCAGGAGTTGTATGACTCCATCCAGACCGATGCGCAGCAATTCGCCCAGAAAAACAAGTTCTTTATACAAGGCAGGTACCAGGCTTCTAGCACCGATGAAATCACGCTGCCTGGTATCCGGATTGCCGAAGGTTCAGTGGCGGTTTACTCAGGAGGAACACGCCTGGTAGAAGGCCAGGACTACCAGGTGTTCTATGACTTAGGCCGCGTAAAAATCCTGAACCCAAGCTACCTGAACAGCGCCAGCAACCTGCGCGTGACCTATGAAAAAGCGGACATTCTCAGTGTGCAGCCCAGAACGCTCCTAGGTGCCCGCTTTGATTACAGGGTTGACAATGACCTGATCTTGGGGGCCACGGTTCTGCATCAGGGAGAAAGGCCTTTCATTCAGCGGGTGAACATAGGTGATGAGCCTAGCAACAACACCATTTACGGCTTTGATGTGAATTACCGCCGTGAATCAAGGCTCCTCACCCGTCTTACAGACAAACTGCCTTTCTTAGAAACCAAAGAACCTTCGGCCATTACTTTGGGTGCCGAGGTGGCGCAATTGGTGCCCCAGAAAACTGCTTTCAGAGGCGAAGACGGAGTTTCCTACATAGATGACTTTGAAAACGCGAAAACACCTTACTCTCTGGGAGGTTTTAACACCAACGCCTGGCGTTTAGCAGCCACTCCTGCTCCTTTGGCAAATGGTGCTTCTGGGTTGGCTTATGCGTATAACCGTGCCAAATTGGCGTGGTACACCATTGACCAGATCTACTATTCCTCCAACAACTTACGACCTAACAACATCTCCCGCGAGGAATTGGCAAACCACTACGTGCGCGGGGTGCAGCGCCGGGAGATTTTCCCGAACCGTGACCCAGAGACCAACAACACCTTTGAGTATACCTTTGATTTGGCGTACTACCCAAGAGAACGCGGGCAATACAACTACAACCCCAATGTCTCCAATGACGGTCAGTTTTTACAAAATGACCCTAAAAACAATTGGGGCGGTATTAGCCGTGAAATCTCGTTTGACAACAACTTTGATAACGCCAACATTGAGTACCTGGAGTTCTGGATGATGGACCCCTTCATCAAAGGGGACCGGGGGCGGGGCATTATCACGGGCAAACCCGATGCTCAGAACAGCCTGGATGAAAACGGAAAGCTGGTCTTCAACTTAGGAAACATCTCTGAAGACCTCCTGAAAGACCAACGGTACGAATTTGAGAACGGCTTACCTACCGACGGAAACCTACAAAACACAGAGCCAACCGCTTGGGGCCGCGTTACCCGTAACCAGTTCTTAACCGATGCCTTTGATGCTGAACCTGGTTCACGCCAGTTCCAAGACATTGGTTTGGATGGATTGAACGACAACGACGAGCGTGCTTTCTTCCAGGGCATTTACAGCACCTTAGCTGACCCTTCTGCGGATAACTTCCGTCACCACTTAGACGGGACTTATGATGCAGCTAACACGGGTGTACTGGGCCGCTATAAGAACTTCAACGGCATGGAAGGCAACTCGCCGGTAAACAGCAATCTTTCCTCCAACGCTTTCCCAGACAAAGAAGACCTGAACAAAGACAACGTCATCAGTGACGTGGAGCAGTACTATGAGTACAACATTGACCTGAACCCTAACCGCCTGGCGGTAGGCAGTAACTACATTGTAGACCGCGTAGACTCTGTAGACTCGGGAAACAACCGGGTACGCTGGTACCAGTTCCGGATTCCGGTAAGAAAGCCAACCGGCAACGTGAACAACATGCAGGGCTTCAAGTCCATTCGGTTCATGCGGATGTATGCTACCCAGTTTGCTGACCCTGTGGTGCTGCGTTTTGTGCAGATGCAGTTTGTTTCAAACCAATGGCGTACCTACAACACAATCCTTTCTAACGGGGCTCCCTGCGTAGGCGACTGTGATACTGATGCCTCTGCTTTTAACGTGTCTTCAGTAAGTATTGAGGAAAACGGCGAGGTTGATGCGGGCACGATCCCATACGTGGTACCACCGGGTGTAGAACGCCAGCGTGATTACTCCTCCGCCAACAACCGCCGCCAAAACGAGCAGTCTCTGCAGTTGCTAGTAGAGAACCTGAGAGACGCTTTCAGCAAGGCCGTGTACAAAAACGTGTCGCAGGACATGCTCATCTACAAGCGCCTGAAAATGTACGTGCACGCGCAAAGCCCAAGCGGAACCCAGGACAATGAAGTCAATGCCTTCATCAGAATTGGTACTGACTTTACCCAGAACTACTACGAATACTCTATCCCGTTGAAGATGACGCCGCAAGGCAGCCGTGACCCGTACCAGATCTGGAACGAGCAGAACTTCATAGATGTGGCGTTTGACGAGTTTGTGCGGTTGAAATCAAGAAGAAACCAGGCAGGCTTCCCGCTGAACCAGGTATTTACCGAGCAAAGAGAAGACGGAAAAGTATTCAGAGTGGTAGGTAACCCAGATTTCAGTGACGTGCAAAGCCTCATGATTGGTCTGGAGAACCCAGCTACGCCAGACAAGGCAGCCCATTCGGTTACGTTGTGGGTGAATGAGCTGCGGGTTTCTGACTTTGACCGTACCGCTGGCTGGGCCGCCTCTGCCCGGGCCAACGTGAAACTGGCAGATTTTGCCAACATCACCGCCACGGGTTCTTACACTACCGTAGGTTTTGGAGGAATTCAGCAAAGGGCTGCGTTAAGGGCCCGCGAAACTACTGGTCAGTTTGATGTTACTGCCAACGTAGCCGCTGAAAAACTTCTTCCTTCTGGCTTAGGCTTGGTAGTGCCGCTTTCTGTACAGTACGGAACCACCATGAGCGAACCACGCTTTGACCCATTGGACCGTGACACAGAACTAGACCTCTCGCTGCAGAAGTTTGAGGCAGGAAACGAACGTGAAAACTACCGCCAAGAAGTAGTCAGCCAAACTACCACCAAGAGCGTGAACCTGCTTAACGTCCGGAAAGAGAAAACTGACCCTGACGCAAAGACCCACATCTATGACATAGAGAACTTGTCTTTCTCCTATGCTTATACTGAGGTGCTGCACACAGATATCTCTACTGACCGCAACTATACCAAAACCTACAACGGCGGTATTGCTTACAACTACAACAACAGTCCTAAAAGCTACACCCCGTTTGCCCAAGCGAAAGCTTTCCAGTCGCCGTACCTGCGGTGGTTGAAAGACTTCAACTTCTCTTTGATGCCTAGCAGGATCTCGGTAAGAGCAGACCTGGACCGCCGGTACAATGAAACGTTCCTGCAGGGCCGTACCTCACCGTATAGCCTCCCAGACACTGCCGGCTTCTTGCCTACTTACCAGAAATCGTTTTTCTTTAACCGCATCTATGACGTGAAGTGGGATCTGACCAAGAGCCTTACGCTGGATTACACCGCCACCAACCGGGCAGTGGTGGACGAACCTGACGGACGTATTAACGAGGAAGTAGACTCGTTGCGCTGGAAGAACGATGAAATCTGGCATAACCTCAGACGCTTTGGCCGTAACACCAACTTCAATCAGGTAATTGCTGCTACGTATCGTCTGCCGCTGGATAAATTCCCGCTTACAGACTGGGTTTCAGCTGATGCCCGCTACCAGGCCGGTTTCACCTGGACCTCGGCTTCTACGGCCCTCAGCAGAAACGACACCCTGCAGCTAGGAAACACCATTGAAAACAGCACAGAAACCAGCCTGAGTGGTAAGTTTGATCTGGTACGGCTCTACAATAAGGTTCGGTTCCTGAAGGCGGCGAACGAAGCCTCCCCTAACCCGGGAGTGCGGCAGCAGTCGGTCAAGCCAGGGCAGCCGGCCACCCCAGATTCTACCAGAAGCGGCGGACGGCAGGTAATAAACGGAATTCTACGAACGCTGATGTCAGCCAGGTCCGTGAACTTCACTTACGCCCGCACCGAGGGTACATTGCTTCCGGGCTTCCTGCCTACCGCGCAAAGCTTCGGCTTGGCCGATGGGTTTGGAGCACCAGGTCTGGACTTTGTACTAGGAAAGCAGTACGAGTTAGACAAACTATATGCCCGCGCAGACAGAGAGAACTGGTACACCGATAGCAGCCAGTACCTGAACACGCCGCTAAGCTCGCTTAAATCTGTGAACCTGACGGCCCGCGCTACCATTGAACCGTTCCGGAACTTCATTATCACCTTAGATGGAGTGATGAACAAGTCAGAGATAGATGAGGTGTATTACCGCCGTGACTCTGCGTTGGTAGTGCAGCGGCAGAACCCATTCACGACCGGTTCTTACCGGGTTTCTTTCATCTCACTGCAAACCATGTTTGAGTCAGGTGCGGGAAACAGTTCAGAGGCGTTTGAGAACTTCATCCGGAACCGTGCTGCTATTGCCAACAGATTGAATGAAGCCAACGGAGGTCCTGGTCTATACCAGCTAAACTCACAGGATGTGTTGATTCCTTCGTTTATGCGAGCGTACCAAGGCAAAGATGTGAATGGGTACAAAGCAAAGCCTACTGGGCCATTTGACGCCATCCCGTTGCCCAACTGGAATGTAGTGTACAACGGCTTAGCTGCGCTTCCGTTCTTCAAACAGTATTTCAGTTCCTTTACCCTGAACCACGCCTACCAGTCAACGTACACGGTGGCGAACTTCAGCACGGCACTGGATTACAGCTTTAAACCCTCAGGATTCCCAGACAGGGCAGATCAGCGCACGGGTGAAGTGATCCCGTACTACATTGTAAGCCAGGTAGCCATTACAGAAAGCATGAACCCACTGGTGGGCATTAACTTCCGGACCAAAGGTGCCTTGACTGGTCGTCTGGAATACAAAACCCAACGGAACCTCTTGCTGAACATGACCAACGCGCAGGTAACAGAGAATGGCATTAAGGACGTAGTGGTAGGGGTTGGTTACAGCACCACTAACTTCAGAATTCCATTCCGGATTGGCGGCTCGCGCAAAACACTGGAGAATGAATTGACCATGCGCCTGGATTTCACCATCCGGGACAATGAAACCATTCAACGCACCATTGCGGTAGATACCAACGGAAACGAGTACCAGAACAACCTGACCACCGCCGGCGCCTTGCAGGTGCAGATACGCCCTACCATTGACTACGTGGTAAGCCAGCGTTTGAACCTGCAGTTCTACTACACACAGAACATCAACGAGCCTAAAGTGGCCAACGCGTTCCGCAATACCGTTACCGAAGGTGGCGTTCAGCTCCGGTTCAGTTTATCTGACTAAGGCTTGCGGCACGTACCAAAAAGAACGTATTTTTGAATCGAACTTAATTTTATTACTTATGAACTTCCCTGAGGAGCTTAAATACACCAAAGACCACGAGTGGATCAAAATTGAAGGCGATGTAGCGTACGTAGGCATCACTGATTTCGCGCAGCGTGAACTAGGTGACATTGTGTATGTAGACATTGACACGTTAGACAAAGACGTAGCCAAAGAAGAAGTATTTGGTACCGTAGAAGCTGTTAAAACTGTTTCTGATTTGTTTAGCCCGCTTTCTGGCCAGGTGTTGGAAATCAACGAGAAACTGGATGGCAGCCCTGAACTGGTGAATTCTGACCCTTACGGTGACGGCTGGATGATCAAGATGTCTGTGACGGATCAAGAGGAAGTAGCTGAGCTTCTTTCTGCGTCGGCGTACCGTGAACTGGTAGGCGCTTAATTCTTTTATAGTGCGTATCTCCTATTATGCACTGGCACTTGGGTGGGCAGTAGTCATTCTTGTATTGACGCTACTGCCTGCCCCAGTTCTACCTCCTGGTCCCAAGTGGGACTTTCTCACCTTTGACTCCCTGGTGCACGCCATCCTTTTTGGGATGCAGTTGCTTCTCCTTCTGATTGGGTTACAGCGTGACCCTTCTGTGCAGATCACCAAGCGTATTATTACAAGGTCTTTTCTGCTGGTGGTAGCCTTCGGAATCTTAGTGGAGATCTTACAAGGTTCTATGGGATTGGGTCGCGAGGCAGATCCGGTAGATGCGCTCAGCAACACCATTGGCGGCGTGCTTGGCTTAGGTATTTGGTCGCTGCTCTCCCGCCGTTTCTCCGGCAATTTCAGAAAATCAGGTTAAAACAGCTATGGTACGGCATCATGGGCTTTTGCTAAGTCTCTCCTTCCTTTTCTGCTATTTTTCAGGAAAGGCCCAGGAAATGACCCGTGTCCGCCAGACCATCGCTGATCTTTCCGCTCCGGCCATGCATGGCCGCGGATACGCTTTCAAAGGCGATAGCTTGGCCGCCAATTACCTGCAAAAACAATACGCCGCCATAGGCCTGAAGTCTTTCCAGCCTAACTACAAACAACCCTTCACCCTGCCCGTCAACATCCTGGAGAATCGCCTTAAACTAGAAGTAGACGGAAAAGCCTTGGTACCCGGTGTAGACTTCCTGGCGCACGCCGCTACGGGTGCAGGAGCCGGAGAAGGCCGGGTGTACGAGATAGATACCTTGATCCTACAGGATGTAGATGTCGCCCAGCAGTTTCTCACGAACAACCTCCGGAACAAGGTACTGGTAGTGTACCAGCGTCACTTACAGGAACTGCTCTCTTTACCAGAGCCTTTTCAGCCCCAATTAAAAAGTGTGGCTGCTGTGATTGTTCGGCAACCCGGCCCCAAACTGATGGGCACCATCCGGGGAGAACAGCTCCCTTTTCCCGCGCTGGAAGTATTGGAGAAAGCCTGGCCCAAGAAAGCCAAGAAAATAACTTTCGCCGTAGATGCTCGCCTGGAGCTGCACTACCGAAGCCAAAATGTGATTGGGTTTGTGCCAGGCAAAATCAACCCAGACTCCTTTGTGGTCATCACGGCCCATTATGACCACTTAGGGCATCAAGGCAAAGACCTGTACTTTCCCGGCGCGCATGACAACGGCAGTGGTACAGCCATGCTTTTAGAGTTAGCCCGCTACTACGCACAGCCGCAAAACACCCCAGACTACTCCATTGCTTTCATGGCCTTTGCTGGTGAAGAGGCCGGCTTGGTGGGTTCCCGTTATTACACAGAACACCCGCTCTTCCCGTTGGGCAAAATTAAGTTTCTGCTGAACCTTGATTTGATGAGCACTGGTGAGGAAGGCCTGATGGTGGTGAATGGCAGCGTTTTCCCGAAGCACTTCTCGCTCCTGCAACACCTGAATCAACAGCATCAATACCTTCCCCAACTCAAAAGCAGGGGCAAAGCTGCTAACTCTGACCATTACTTTTTCTCTGAAAAGGGAGTGCCGTCCTTCTTCTTCTACACTTTGGGCAGCACCACTACTGAATACCACCACCCCAACGACAAGGCAGACACCTTACCCCTCACCAAATTCAAAGAGGTAATGGCCCTTATACAGACATTCATAAAAGCATTATAGCTTTCTGCTGCTTTCCGTTTGAAGCACCTTTTGGTAAAAACAGCTCTAAAACAATTGGAGGTTTCACTATGGGAGCAGCTGATTACTTTTTTCAAAACAGAAGAGCCTCTGCCTCTCCTTAACAGGGAAACGCAGAGGCTCTTCTGTTCCTATTTTATTTCAAGAAGTTTATCGCAGCAGCATTACTCTACGTACCACCACTCCTTTGTCGGTCATCATTTTGATGAAGTAGATGCCGTTGGTCTGATTTAGCAAGGTGATTTGCAGCGGCTGATTTCTTGTATGTTTAAGGGAGGTAACTTCCTGTATCACCCGTCCCACTGCATCACAAATCTGCAGACTGGAAATGATGGCTTCCGGGGAGGTGATGTACACCGTTCCAGAGGTTGGGTTAGGCGCTACCTGCACTGCTTTCTGCGCCCGTTCCTCCTCGGCTCCCAGTGGGTCACCGTCTACTTTTACATCATCCAGGTACAGGTTGTTCTCAAAGTCTGTGACGTGCCTGAACTTAACCGAGACGGTTTTAGCTGTTGCAAACTCTGCCAAATCCAAGGTTTCTAATCGCCACTGCGCCTCGGTAGGGATGAATTCCTTATCGGTGAAATAAGGCGTGGCAGTGGTTAATGCCTGACCAAACTTCTGGTAAATGCGTCGGTACGAGGTTCCGCAATCGGTAGACACCAAGACCTCTAGCGTATCAGAGAAGCCACTTTCAGAAAGCAGCGCGTATGCCATCTGGAAAGAGAGTTTAGGCATGCTTCGGGTGGTCAGATCCAGCGGAGGCAGTACCAATTCATCTACCAGTCCATTAGCGGTGTAGGCAATGTTATTCATGTACGCTGAAGCAACCCCTGTTTTGGCTGCTTTTGTGGTCCGCTCCCAGGTTAGGTCCTGGTTGGGGTTGTTAATAATCCACCCTGCAGGCGGGAAAGTGGCACTTTCAAACCCCTCCTGCAAAGGTAACCCAACGCCTTGTACCTGGAAGGTAGCCGTAACAGTGTTGTTAGCCGCATTCGCATCAGTGGCGGCGTTGTTGCGAGAGGCGATGGTATAAGTAATGGTGTGGGCTCCGGAAGCAATGGCAATAGCCGGAATTGAAACGGTGGTGCTTTGGAAAGAACCCAGGGAGCCTGTCCAGTTAAATGTCTGGAGAGGACCGCTGTCGATCCGGTACTGAATGTGAGCCGAAGTTAGGGTCTGGCTGCCTTTGTTCCGCAACACAACTCCCGGTGAAAAGGAAGTGGCGCAAAGAACCTTAGTAGGAGAAGTTACTTCCATTAAAGCAGCATCTAGGTCAGGAACCTGCACCGGATTACAAGCCAGGGAGGTAAGTAAGCTTGATCGGAAAGTACCAAGTGCATTCTGCATCACGGTTTTCTGCCCGGTAGTGAAGAGGTTCATGCAGGCATCATTGGTGTAGTCCATGTAGTTCATGAACATGTCACTGGTGTTGGTGCAACTCTGGCTGGGAAACGTAGGACAACCTGAGTTCTCTTCTTCCTGAACGGGCGTATCCTCTACCTGGTCATTCCCACAGGATTCATCTCCCCAGATATGGAAAAGGTTAAGCCAGTGGCCTACTTCGTGGGTGGTGGTCCGGCCCAGGTTGAAAGGACGAAGCGCAGTACCGCTGGTCCCGAAATACCGATAATCAATGACCACGCCGTCGGTAAGCGGAGAACCTGAATTAGGGAATTGGGCATACCCCAGCACCTCCTCCGTATTGGCGAACCGTATCACCCAGATGTTCAGGTATTGGCTGGTGTTCCAAGCATCTTTCCCGCCCGAAGCCGTAAACTTCATGGCATCGTTCAGGTCAAAATTAGTCTTGTCTGTTTGGGTGCGGGTAATGCCGTTGGTGGGTTCTCCGTCAGGCGTGCGCTGGGCCAGGCAGAATTCTATTTCTGCATCGGCGGCTAAGCTTTTGAACAGGTCTGGAGTTTTATCGGAATCGGCGTTCAGCCGCCGGAAGTCTTTGTTTAAAACCGCTATCTGAGAGGCTACCTGCTCGTCTGAAATGTTATGGGTAACGGTATTGTACACCACGTGCACCACTACCGGAATAGTAACCACGCCACCTCTTGCCAATTTCTCATAGGGCTGCTTTAGGCTTGTTCCGGCCATCCTGGCCTGTTGTTGCAATTGTGCCCGCAGATTAGGTCGTTCCCTCTCCAGCTGCGCCATATGTTGCATGGTGCCGCAGGAGCGGGTTTGACCTATAGCTTGAGAAATACCTGAAAGCAGGAGAAATAATGCAAAGAGTAACTTTTGCGGCATATTCTTCAAGGTGATTTAGAGGTGCTTTTCAGGAAACAGGTGAAAAGCTTACTCCCTTACAAGATATTGTTCAGCTGCTCTTTGATTTTCTCCAGTTCTTCTTTCATCTCTACCACCAGGTGCTGAATGGTGGCATCGTTTGCTTTGGACCCAATGGTGTTGATCTCGCGGCCTATTTCCTGAGAGATGAACGCCAGTTTCTTACCAGTTGGTTCAGGGAGGTAGACTGTCTCAGTAAAATAGTGTAAGTGGTTCACTAACCGCACCTTCTCCTCGGCAATGTCTAGTTTTTCTATGTAATAGATCATCTCCTGCTCAAAGCGGTTCTGGTTGAACGACTCTGACGAACTGATCTCCTGTAAGTGCCCCTGAATGCGTTGTCTGATATGTTCTACGCGGCTAGGGTCATGCTTGTCAATCTCGGCTAACAGAATTCTGATGCGGTCAATGTAAGATACGATTTCATTGCTGAGTGCTTTTCCTTCATCAGCCCGGAAGGTGTTGAAATTGTCAATGCCCTCTTGCAGCACTGGCGCTACCTGCTCCCATGAAATTTCTTCACCTTTTTCATCGGTGCTTTCGGTTTGCAACACATCTGGCATGTGCAAAGCCAACCGGAACAAGTCAGGCGATTTGGCACCCAGGGCAATAGCAGCCGCTTCCAGTTCTCTGAAATAGACTTGTAACAGCTCTGTATTGATCCTGCTGCGGGTTGCGTTGGTCTTGCTTCTGTTTACCTCAATGGTCAGATTCACTTTGCCGCGCACCAGGCTTTTGCCTATGAGATTCCTTATTTCAAGCTCTTTGTCAGACAAACTGCGTGGTACCCGAAGGCTCAGATCCATAGATTTGGAATTCAATGACTTTAGCTCAACGGTAACGGTATAGCCTTCGGTCTCTAGGTGGGCAGATCCAAACCCGGTCATGGATAATAACATACTGTGTACTGTAAAATGGTAAAAAGTAAATCTATGAAAAAAGCACCACTCTCTTCCTATCTAATGATATGCGCTTTCTGTGGCATGGAGAAGAAGAAACTTGTGTATTTTCTTTATCTTTGAGCCATGAAATTTGGAGTTGTCGTTTTCCCAGGGTCCAACTGTGACCAGGATGTCATTGATGCCTTACAACACACCACCCAAAAGGAAGTTGTTAGGCTGTGGCACAAAGACCATGATTTGCAGAACTGTGATTTCATAGTGCTGCCCGGAGGTTTCTCCTATGGTGACTATTTGCGTTCCGGTGCTATTGCCCGTTTCTCCCCTATTATGCAGGAAGTGGTAAAATTTGCCAACTCCGGCGGGTACGTGTGGGGAATCTGCAATGGCTTCCAGATTTTGACCGAAGCCGGTCTTCTGCCAGGTGCTTTGTTGCGCAACACCAGCCAACAGTTCATTTGCCAGAACGTGTACATCACCCCAACGAACACTGAGGCCTTGCCTACCGCCCTTCTGGAGCCTGGCAAAGCTTACCAGATTCCGATTGCCCACGGAGAAGGCCGCTTCCACGCAGACGCTGACACCCTGAAGGAGTTAGAAGACAACGGACAAATCATGTTCCGCTACTGCGATGCTAACGGCCAGGTAACTGACGTTTGCAACTGCAATGGTAGCTTACTGAACATTGCCGGTGTTACAAACAAAAACAAGAACGTGTTTGGCATGATGCCGCACCCAGAGCGCGCTGTTGATCCAGAACTTAATAACACAGATGGCAGACTGCTGTTTGAATCTCTTTTACAGGCGGTACAAGCATAAGGCACTTATCTATAGCTTAAAAGGAAAAGCCTTCTTTCTTCTGAAAGAAGGCTTTTCCTTTTAAGGCCCTTTTTCTAAAACCGGCCTAAAATCACCTTTCAGGTTTATTCTTCTTAAAAGCAGAAGGCCTCCCTAGTTAAGGGAGGCCTTCTGCTTTTAAGGTGTTTTTACAAAATCTAGCTTAAAGCCGTTTGTACTTCAAGAGTTAGAAGTCATACCCCATGGAGAAGTAGAACTTGGGTCCTTCTCTCCGCAGGTTTCTCTCCCCCCACGCCATGTCAAACCGGCCATAAACGCCTAACAAGGTAGTGCGGGCGCCAAATCCATAGCCGTACATGAACGGATTGCGGAAGTTACGTACAATCACTTCAAACGGAGGTCTTGGTACTGGTTGCGTGTTCACTGAGTTATCATCGCTGAACGGGTTACCGCTGTTGTAGGCAGTACCGGCGTCAAAGAAACCAACCATCTGTAAGTTCCGGAAGAAGCCTGAGTTAATAGGTCCTTCAAACAAGTACTGGAACAATGGCAAGCGTAACTCTGAGTTCCAAAGAACATACCGGCTACCGTTACGAGCATTGTAGTTGAACCCACGTAATGGAGTGGCAAATTCCAGGTAGAAGAAGTCTGCCGGCGTAGACGTATTGTTGTAGATGGCAATGCTGTCTTCGTCGGCACCAATCCAGTTGTCTACTCCACCTAACAGGTACTTCTTAGGAGAAGGCCCGAAGGAGTGTCCGTAGCTTAACCGGTTGGCCCATACAAACTCCCGGTGAATTTTCTGGTAATGGCGTAAGTCCACGTAGAATTTACCGAATCCATTCTCTTTATTGCCAATGCCATACATGCGGGTAATGCCAACTTTCATACGGGTACCCTCGCGCATGTTCATGCCTGTTACCACAGAGTTATCATATACCAACTCTCCGCCTATTCCGGCAAAATCCATTACCAGGTCTGGCTCAGAGAAATTCTCAATCACCGTGTACCGGATGTGCGAATAACGGGGCAGTACTTTTACGCTCAACGCATTGGTCAGCGGGTAACTGAAGGCAGGCAAAATTTCATGCTTGCCCAACCGCCGGATGCTGGCACCACTGGTTTGGTACACGCTCTGTTTCTGATACCCCACGCGGTAATCGTAGCGGTTTTTCAGGTTAGAGTACTCGGCGTAGAAGTTCGTTGTTTGCAAGTCAGTAAGTGCGAACACCCCGCCTCTGATGCGGTAATCTTCAAACAAATCGGCCATGCCCACTTCCATCACAAAACCAAATCCCAGCAGTGGGTCTGCGTATACAGAGGTAATCAGGTTGTTCACGCTAAACCGCAGGTCATAAGGTCTTGGGTAATTCAACACCAATGAATCTGGCTGCGCCATGGCCATGATGGTTCTTGGCTTAGGAGTTACCGCTGGCTTAGGAGCGGGAGCGGCGGTACTGTCGGTGGCGATACTGTCACCTCCCACTTGGCTTGACCGTATTGCAGCTAAAGAATCAGAAGCAGCTTTTGCCGCCAAGGCAGCCGCTATACGAGCGTTTTCCTGTTGAATCCGGCGCTGCATATGTCCTTCCAGCGTTTCTTGGCGCTTGGTTTTGAAGCTTGCCTGCGCTACTGCCGTCATTGGGGAATTGGGATACAGGTACAGGAACTCCTTCGCGCGGTCATTGGCTACAAAAGAGAGGTTCCCTGTTTTAACATTGTAGTCATATGTTTTGATGTTCTGCACAAAAGCAGTTACTCGCTCAATTACCCCGGTTTTGATGTTATGCCGGTATAAAGACCTGATACCTGTTTCCTCCCCAATGTACATGATCTCATCTTCGGTAAGGCCAATAGGCATGACTTCATTAGAGGGAGTGTACGTTAGCTGCCAGAACCGGCTTTGAGTATTGTTGGGGTCAAACAGGTAAATGTCATAGTTATTGGCAACGGCGCTGAACTTGCCTTTGCTGGATTGCAGGGAGTCTGCATACCGGTTAGAGCTGAAGACAATACGGTTGCTGGTGCCCGGCAAAAAAGAAGGAGCCAGGTCATCAAAGATATCATTGGTTAACTGTCGCACTAACCGGCCGCCCCGGTACAGGTACAAGTCACTTTGCCCATTTTTCACAGCACTCAAGACCATGAACTGCCCGTCTTCTGAGAAATCAAGTCCGGCTACCTGGCTGTAGGCGTTTAGAGGAAGTACATTATTTGTTTTGCCTATCAGGTTTTTCACCGTGGCTACGCCCGGAATGTACCGCTGGCTTGCATCCTGCAATTTAAGCTGCAGTTTACCGCGCCGTACATCTGAAATACCTAGTTGAGATTCTGACCGCCAGGACAGCAAAGGCACCGTGTGGTCTATTTCCAGATTAGGCATTTTATACCCGCCCCGGTACACCACTCGTTGGCTTTTGGAACCCAGATTGCGCACGTACACTTTGTACGCTCCCCGGTCATAGATCACGTACGCCAGCTTTTGCCCGCTAGGACTTAAAGTAGGCTCTGAGTACAATACATTGCGGGCGTTCGTTTTCCTGATTTTGTTTTCCTTATTAGGCGATGCGCTCGCAGCATAGGTGTTCATCTGCGTGTAATAGGCAAACCAATCACGCATGAACCGCTTGTAAGGCATGTTCAGGCTGCTGGCAATACCCACTTCAATGTCACGAGTAATACGCGTCAGGTTCAAGATGTTCTGGATGGCCGAAGGGCCGTGTCGCTCAGTGATGTAGTTCCAGATGGCCTGCCCCGTGAGGCGTTGGTTTCTTGCAAAGAGAGGATCTGATCGTTTACCGCCGGTTTTCTGGATCATGTCGCGCATGTAGTCGTCCATCTCCACACTCCAGCCTTCAGCTAAGTAAGCGGCGGCTCCAGAAACAAACCATTCCGGCAAACGCAACAGGTAATTGCTCTGGATGACTTCCTTCAGGCTACCACCATACATCATATCAGAGAGCAGCAATTCAGAAATGCGGTACGTCATCTGGCGCTTCAGTTCTGTCTGAGAACCCTCAAATGCTACCTCAATTTTGCTTTTTACAAACAAAGCATCATTTCCGCCTTTGTATGGATCATCAATCAAGCCAATGTTGCTCTGCTTCATGTCTGAAACAGAGTTGTACATGATGATGGTGATTTTGGAATATGGATAGTACCCAATAAGGGAAGTAACCCGCTTCAATTCCTTTTCTGCGTGCTCAGCTGCGTGGCGGGCAAGTTCCCTGCCGTCCTGCGAGTAGTAGATGTTGAAGTTCTGGGTGCTATAATACTGCCAGTTGAAACGCTTGTACTGAATCCGGTTCTGTCCGAAGTCATCTGGCGCGGTGGCCTGCCCATATGTGAACGCCGGTACCCCTATGCCTAAAAGCAAAATCAGTAACCGGCACACATGTAAGAAGCGAGTAGAGAGTTGACTCATGTGTTTGACGTAGATGCTAAATATAACGATAAATACCGGACAATATTCACCTCGGGCCACAGGGCCGTTTCCTGCTCTATATGGGCAATGAACTGCTGCGCCAGCAAAGGCGCCATCAGCACACCTTTAGATCCCATGCCGTTGAAAATACCTACCTGCGGGTTCTGAGGGTGCAGCCCCATCAAAGGTTTCCGGTCTCTTACGGCAGGCCTCACCCCTACATACTGCTTTGTCACCTCAAATGGTTTTTTCAGGATGTCCTGCACTTTGGTTTCCAGTTCTTCCCTCGCCTCAATTGTAAGCGCTTCCTCCAGATTCCGCCAATTGTACGTGGCTCCTACTCGGTACTGGTATTGTCCTAAAGGCACAACGTAAACGGCTTTATTATAGATATATGTAGCCTCAAAATCTGGCACATTTATGTCTAAAATTTCGCCTTTGTTCAAGGAAAAAGGCAACCAGCTGAAGAAAGGGTTCTGGGCACCCTGCGCACCCTCGCAGAAAATAATTTTTCTGGCCTGCACCCCGCCGTATTTCACTCCTTCAGGAACTAGTTGGAGCTGGGAGAAATCAAAGGCTTCTGAGCGGAACGCCCCCCTGCTTTTCAGGTCTTCCTCCCGCAAATCCAAAAACGGGCGCAAGGCCACGTACCCACCCTGCTGAATGAGCAAGCCACCCAGTTCCTGATGAACGTATTCAGAGGTGGGTAGTTGCAGGTGCGTGGTTTCAATGTACCCTTCCCAGGCGGCATCGGTACTTTTGCCCATCCAGTTGTTCTGCTCCTCGGGGGTGGAAAAGAGTTTCAGGATAGGTTTGCGGTAGAAGAATTCTGCGTGGTAGCGGGCTTCCATTTCCTGGTAAAACGAGGTGGCCGCAGGCAGAAAAGAGTCTACTTGCCAGCTTTTCGCGAACCGTTTTCCTGCTACTGGGTTGATCAGGCCCGCCGCTACCCGTGAGGCGGAGTTCTCTTTGGGAGCATCAATGACCAGCACCGTTTTACCGGCTTTTTCCAGAAAACACGTCAAAATTGCGCCGGCCAGGCCGTGTCCTACTACCAGATAATCATAAATCATGTCCCAAGGTACGGCTTGTGCCGCTGAAATCTGTAACTTAGAGCCTGCAAAATATGATGTGATCCATGGCTGCCACTGGTCTGCAAGTAAAGTACTTTACCTTCAATCCGTTTCAAGAAAACACCTACGTGCTGTGTGACTCCACTAAGGAATGCGTGGTCATTGACCCCGGCTGCGCCGATAAGCAGGAACAGCAGGAGTTGAAGCAGTTCATCCAATCTGAAGGTCTGAAAGTAGTACGCCTTTTGAACACCCATTGCCACATTGACCACGTGCTGGGCAACAAGTTTGTCGCTGATACTTACGGCGTGCCATTGGAGATTCATGAAGAAGACCTGGCTGTCCTGCGTGCGGTGCCTACGTATTCAGCTGCCTATGGCTTTCCGCAATACCAGGAGATTTTACCGGAGAAATTCCTAAAAGAGGGCGAAAACGTAAGCTTCGGCGAAACCGAGCTGGAAATATTGTTCACGCCCGGTCACGCGCCCGGCCACGTGGTGTTCTACCACCCACAGAGCAAGAACCTGATTGGCGGTGATGTCCTGTTCCAGCGCAGCATCGGCCGTACCGATTTACCGGGCGGTGATTTTAACACGCTCATTCAAAGCATCCGCTCCAAATTATTCACCCTCCCGGAAGATGTCACTGTTTACCCTGGTCATGGCCCTTCTACCACCATTGGGGAAGAGAAAGCCAGCAATCCGTTTTTGAGCTAATTTTTAAAACACGCTCAGAACAGACCTTTACAACTCTATGAAGAAACACATTCCTAATTTCATCACCTGCCTTAACTTATTGTGTGGCTGCCTTGCCCTTGTCGCTGTTTTTCAGCAGGAGCTGATCGCGGCTGCTGGTTGGATAGTAGCCGCCGCCACGCTGGATTTCCTGGATGGCATGGTGGCCCGCGTGCTTAACACCTACTCTGAGATTGGCAAACAGTTAGACTCCTTGGCCGACATGGTTTCGTTTGGCGTGGTGCCCGGCGCTGCTATGGTGCAGATGATTGCCCAAGCCGTTGAAACCGGTGGGTATGACTTGCCCGCTTTTCTGCCTTATGCCGGCTTCCTGATCACTATCTTTTCCTGTGTGAGGTTAGCCAAGTTCAACATTGACACCCGCCAGATTTCTTCTTTCATTGGTGTACCAACCCCGGCCTGCACCCTTTTCATCATGTCTCTGCCGCTGATCCTGGCTTATGACGACTTCGGCTTAACCCCGATTATTATGAACCCGTTTGTACTGCTGGGGATTTCAGTGCTATTTTCTTACCTACTCATAGCCGAGTTGCCGCTTTTTGCGCTTAAATTCAAGAATGCATCCTGGAAAGGCAATGAGGTGCGGTTTATTTTCATGGGGCTTTCCATTCTTTTCCTGGCAATCCTTAACTTTACCGCGGTTCCTTTGAACCTAGCGATGTACATTATTTTATCCTTTTTCAATAAATCTTCTTCCTTATGAAATTCACCGCCGAAATAGACATCATGCCGCATACAGAACTGTTAGATCCCCAAGGAAAAGCCGTGATGTTGGGTTTGGAACATTTAGGCCTGGAGCAGGTTTCTGATGTAAGAATTGGCAAACACATTCGTTTACAATTAGAAGCAGAAAACGAGACCGCTGCTGCCCAGAAAGTAGAAGAGGCTTGTAAGAAATTACTGGCCAACATGATTATGGAATCCTTCTCTTACCGTCTCACAGCCAACTAAAAGTACCCCCCAAGGTTCTTCTCTCCTTTTTCTGAGTTGAACCTAAAAAGAAGGACTGTGTTGCGGAGTAGTCTTTTTACCCGCGTACATGCATTTTGTAAAGAAGTTTCTTCTTGCCGCAGGCTTTTGGGTTTCTGCCGTTTCTGCTTGGGCCCAGACCCAGGAAACGCGCAGGGTGACTTGGCGCGCAGTTCCAACCCCTTCTCCTATAACACACCAAGCAAAGGCGGCTCTTCCTTCTTTTGAGGAGGCCGCCTTTGTAGGTAAGGAAGAGATTCCTTACTACATTCTGTCCGTCCCCAATGTGACGGTGAGTTCTTTTGAGTTCACCAACCTGGAGTTTGGCCCGCTTACAGAGGCAGAATTACGCTCCTTTCCTAAAAAGAGCCTCAAAACAGAACTACAGCCGTTGATTAGTGCAGGTACCGCCAACCGGGTGCCGCACTCAGTCATTGCGTTCCAACCTTTCCGGTTGAATCCGCAGACCGGAGCCGTAGAGAAATTACTTTCTTTCAGTTTTCGCTATTCTTCCGGAAATAATTTCAGAAAAGCACCTGGTGCTACTGCTACCCAACGCACATTCACTACTCGCTCAGTTTTAGCTTCCGGGGAATGGTTTAAGATTGGCGTTCCAACCTCAGGCATGTACAAACTGGACCGTACTGCTTTACAGACCATGGGCGTGAACCTGCAGAACCTGAACCCACGCAATCTACGGTTATATGGTAACGGCGGCGGAATGCTTCCACAAGCCAACTCCGCTCCCCGGGCCGATGATCTGGTAGAGAATGCGATTTGGATAGAGGGCGAGCAGGATGGTTCTTTTGACGCGAATGATTACCTCCTGTTTTACGGACAAGGCCCACACACCTGGGCAGAGAACCAGGTTAGGGGGCAATCTCCGTTTGTACATTCCTTCAACCTGTACAGCGACACGACTTACTACTATCTTACTGTTGGACCATCCGCAGGACTTAGGGTGAGCCAGCAGGCATCCCTTCCGGGGTCATTTCCAGAAATCACTTCGTATGATGAGCGCTGGTTCCATGAAATAGACCTCAAGAACATGGTCAACTCGGGCCGTGAATGGTACGGGGAGGAATTTAGTGCCTTCGCCCTGCAGCAAAATTTTGCCTTTCCAGCTTCAGATTTAGTACCTAACAGCCCCGTATGGCTTACTTCGGCAGTAATGGCCAACTCCCCGGAGAACAGCTCTTTTACTGTGAGATTGAATGGCACGTCTCTTGGCACCCACTCTGTGGCAGGCAGAGGATCCTACAACTACCATCCGGAAGGAGTGAACCATGTGTTGCATCTCTCTCCCCCACTTAGTTCACTGGCCTATACCAATGATTTAACCGTTACCTACACGTATCAACCGGGTAGCAGCTCTTCAGCCACTGGGTATCTGAATTATTTTACCCTTTCTGCCCGCCGGCAACTGAAGTTGTATGGAAACCAAACCAATTTCAGGTCCTTGGCTAGTAAGCAGAACGCCGTAAGCACTTTTCTGGTAGGAGGAATTACGTCAGCAGACGCGCAGGTTTGGAATGTCACAGATCCTCTTAAGCCGGTAAGGCTGGGAGTCTCTACCAATAATGGGGTTGCCAGATTCTCTGCCAATACTCAGCAACTGCGGGAGTATGTTGCTTTCCAGGGCTCTTCCTTCCCTACTCCAACGTTCCTTGGGAAAGTGGCTAACCAGAACCTGCACAGCCTGAACCTGGATGGCAAGCTTGACTTGGTCATTATCACTCCGGCTGCGATTTCTGCCCAAGCGCAGCGGTTGGCGACCCATAGACGCACCCGGTCTGGTTTACAGGTGGAAGTGGTAGAGTTGCCTAAGATTTACCAGGAGTTCTCCTCCGGCAAACAAGACATCACCGCCATTCGTGATTTTCTTAAAATGCTCTATGAACGCAGCGGAAAGCAAGGAGATGACCTGATTCAAGTGGCTTTACTAGGTGATGCTTCTTTTGACCCTAAACGAAGAATTCAGCAGAACACCAATTTCATACCCATCTATCAGTCGCGTCAGTCGTTAGATCCTGTCCTGTCCTACTCTTCTGACGATTACATTGGCTTCCTTGACAATGAGGAAGGAGAATGGTCTGAAACGGAATTCGCCCTCGCCCACAGGTTAGATGTAGGGATTGGCCGCTTACCTGTTAAAACCACGTTTGAGGCTGATCTTTTGATTGACAAGATCATTAGGTATGAAAGCGAGCAGACCTTAGGCAACTGGCGCAAACGGCTTATATTCCTAGCTGATGACGGTGATTCTAATGAGCACCTGAACGATGCGGATTACCTGGCGGAGTATGTAGAAAGAAACTATCCCGGGTATTTACCTCAAAAAATTTACCTTGATTTATATCCGCAGATCTCAGTACCCAATGGCCAACGTTCACCTGAAACAAACAATGCCCTGCGGGAAGCCATAGAAAAAGGCGCTTTGGTCACTAATTACACCGGGCATGGCAATGCCATCAGCTTAGCCGATGAACAGATTCTGACCCTCAATGAAATCCAAGCCTGGAAAAACCAGAACAAACTCACCTTCTTTCTAACAGCCACTTGCGAGATTGGCCGTTATGATGACCCACGGCGTAATTCGGGAGCTGAAACTGCATTATTTCACCCAGCAGGAGGAGCAATAGGACTTCTTACCACTACCCGACCGGTATATTCAGATGGAAACCGGGCTCTGAACACCAACTTTTTCACTTTCCTGTTTACCCCTATGGCGAATGGGGCAATGCCCACATTAGGAGTGTTAACCAACAAGACCAAGAACGCGAGCTTGTTTGGGGTGAACAACCGGAACTTTGCCTTGCTAGGAGATCCATCCATGCGGCTGGCGTACCCCAACCTTGAAGTAGTGCTCTCTAAGTTGAACGAAAAACCATTTTCTGCTACCGCGGTTACTGACACCCTCAGTGCTTTGTCTACCGTGCGTTTAGAAGGGCATGTGCAGAATAAACAACAACAGATTGCGTCCGACTTCCAGGGGCAGGTCCACCTAACGGTGTATGATAAAAGAGCCGCTCTTACCACGTTAGGTGACCAAAATGCGAAGCGGCAGGTCCTGAACCGAAGCAATGTTTTGTATGATGGCTTGGCTACGGTTAAGAACGGGGCCTTTGAGCTTTCCTTTGTTATTCCTAAGGATATCAACTACCAGATTGGGAACGGAAGCATTCATTTATATGCCTCCTCTTCTTCCACAGACGGTTTAGGTGCTCACCTTGTACCGGTGGGTGGTGCCAATTCAAATGCTTCGGTTGACAACACGCCTCCTCAATTGGAGCTGTTCATGAATGATGAGTCCTTTGTTTCCGGTGGGCTTATTGGAACAGACGCTACCTTGTTGGCTCATTTGTTTGATGATAACGGGATCAATACTGCCGGTGCTGGTATTGGTCATGAAATAACTGCCATTTTAGATGAAAAGTCGTCTGAACCTATTATCTTAAATGAATTCTACACCGCCGACGTAGATTCTTATCAATCAGGTAAAGTAAGATACTCTTTGAAGAATATTACTTTAGGTCCTCATACCCTTTCTTTGAAAGCTTGGGATACGCATAATAACTCCAGTACCATTAAAATAGAATTTATTGTGGCCTCTTCTGAAAAATTGGCCTTAGATCACGTATATAACATACCTAACCCGTTTCTTGATAAGACAACCTTCCACTTTGACCATAACAGGCCCGGTCAGGAATTGGATATACTTATCCAGGTTTTTACCGTATCAGGAAAACTAGTAAAAACACTGCATGGTTTTGGTGATGGAAATACGCATTTTAGTGACCTCTCTTGGGATGGCCGCGATGATAGCAATGACATTTTAGCCAAAGGTGTATATATATACAAAGTGAATGTTCGTTCACGACAAGACGGGGCTAGTACATCTCGTTATGAAAAGTTAGTTTTACTAAAATAATATTCTTGATACAACCATCTACCGCATGAACTGCAACCTCTTCAGAACTTCTCTATTTGTTTTTGCCGTCGCTTCTTTGTCCTATTTCTCGGCCCAAGCCCAGAATACCATTGGTCAAAGTGAAGAATACAGGCCAATTACTACAGCTGTTCCTTTTCTGTCTGTTACGCCAGATGCGCGTTCTGCCGGTATGGGTGATGCGGGGGTGGCTATCTCCCCAGATGCAAATGCCACTTACTGGAACCCTGCTAAATTGGGCTTCCTGGAAACCGACCTAGGTGTTTCCTTGTCCTATACTCCCTGGCTGTCAAAGATTGTCAATGACATGTCGCTCAGCCAGCTTTCAGCGCATAAGAAACTTACCGCCAACTCTTCGTTAGCGCTGTCATTGCTGTATTTTGATTTAGGAGAACTAAACTTCACTGACGGAGTTGGTAATCCTATTCAGAATTTCAATCCTAAGGAGTATGCGGTTAGTCTTGCTTACGGACAGAAACTAAGCGAAAACCTAAGCTTAGGAGTTGGTGCTCGCTTCATTCATTCAAACCTTTCAGGAAACGTGAATGTTGGCGGAAGCGGCGGGGTGGTTGGTGAATCCCAACCCGGAAACTCCGTAGCTGTTGATTTAGGAATCTACTATACAAAAGACTTAGCCATAGGGGGCAAGAACTATAACCTAGCTTTAGGCGGAAATGTCTCTAACATAGGAGCTAAGATTTCTTACACTACTGCCGGAAGAAAGGATTTCTTACCTACTAACTTACGGTTAGGTACTGCCTTCACCATGGAGCTGGACCCATACAACAAAATAACGCTGGCCATAGATGGAAACAAGCTTTTAGTGCCTTACACCCAATCTGACGACCCTGCTGCTAATGATGATACCAATGTATTCAGTGGCATAGTTAAATCATTTAGTGATGCGCCGGGGGGAGGCAGCGAGGAGCTGAAAGAAATTACCGTATCAAGCGGTTTAGAGTACTGGTATGACAATATGTTTGCCGCCCGTGCAGGATACTTTTATGAAAACGAACTGAAAGGTGGCCGTCAGTACTTTACCATGGGATTAGGTGTTCGTTACCAGAAATTTGGAGTAGACGCAGCCTACCTGATTCCTAATGAACAAAACAATCCATTAGCTCAAACCCTTCGCTTCTCCCTACATTTCAGATTAGACGGAGCTGAAGCAGAATAGCCTTCTATGTCCTTAAACCGCTCGGTAGCTCCTGCCATTGCAGATCTTACCACTGACTTATCTATAACTCCTGAAGTAAGACAAACTCCTTCTGGGGCACGTTTACACATTTTCAAGAACAGCATACAACCTGTAGTAAGAGTTGAATTTGTATTCAAAGCAGGGAAGTGGTATCAACCAAAAGCTGGGGTTGCCTCTCTTACAGCCAAGATGCTAAAAGAGGGTACCCGGTACCACAACGCGAAAGAAATAGCAGACGCTGTCGATTTTTATGGAGCATCTTTAGACGTAGCTCATGGGTATGACAGATCAACCGTTACCCTTTATTGTCTGGCTAAATTTCTACCGTCACTGCTCCCGCTTGCCTTTGAAATCATTCAACAACCTTCCTTTCCAGAAGAAGAGTTCTCTTTGCTGAAGCAAAGGGTAATTCAAACCTTGGCAGTTGATAAGCAAAAAAATAGCTATCTAGCTACAGAGGCATATACCAGTGCTCTATATGGTCAAGACCATCCGTATGCATCCTACATTTCAGAAGAAGATATAATAGCAACAGAAATAAAGGATTTGAAGGACTTCCATCATCAGTCATATATCTTCCATGATGCAGAGATATTTATTACTGGAGACATAAACGAGTCCCAAATAGAGGTAATATCTAAAGCAGTAAAGGATCATACTCCTTCTGCTATAGTTCAACCCCAGATTTCAACATTAGCTCCTAAAACAGGCTTGCTCAAATCTTCTACTGCTAATGACATGCAGGCGTCTTTAAGGATAGGAAAGCCCATCCTTAAATCTTCACATCCAGAGTATCCGGCCTTGTACCTGCTTAACCATGTACTAGGAGGGTATTTTGGTTCCCGCTTAATGAAGAACATAAGAGAAGATAAAGGATATACTTACGGCATCTATTCCTCAATTTCTCATAAAGAACATGGTTCCTTATTTTCAATAGGTACTGACATTAAGGGGGATAAAATCAATGAAACATTAGAGGAGGTTTCCAAGGAGCTTACAACCTTGAAAGAAGAACCAGTGTCAGCAGAAGAACTGGCCACTACCAAGAAGCACTTAGCTGGTAAGTTCTTATCTGATCATGCTACCCTCTTTGATAAAATGGACAAGTACAAGTCTAATGTGATCATGGGCTTAGACAAAGATTTTTATACTCAGCTCCTTGTGAAGATTCAAAGCTTATCAGAGATTGATTTATTAGAAGTAGCAAACAAGTATTTCAATGAGGATAGCTTATTAAAAGTAGTGGCAGGGGGAGTTCATAAATAGAGATAGGAGTATCCATGAAAAAGGGCAAGCTTTGTTTTGAAAGCTTGCCCTTTTTCATGGATACTCTTTTGATAAGCGTGAAGCCTTTGATGGATAAATAGTACTTTCCAAAAAGAAGACCTAAAACGATAAAGAAAAAGGGTGCCAATTAGTTAGGAACTTTTATATAACCAAAATCCCCCTTCCCCCCTCCGCTATACCCCTGTAAAACGCAGAACAGCCCACCGTCTCTTCTAGAGGGGTGGGCTGTTTAGGTGGGGTTGGCGGCTACCTACTCTCCCGCGTGTGACCGCAGTACCATCGGCTCGGCGGGGCTTAACTTCTCTGTTCGGAATGGGAAGAGGTGGACACCCGCGACATAGCCACCATTATTTTCCGTTTCTCCTCCCTTTCGGGGGCGAGTGTCAATGATGTCGGGGGGTGCTTTGATATACTTGGGAAAAGAGAGAACACCAGGGTACGCGCCTTTTTGGTGGCGGGAAAGTTCTCGGGCAATTAGTACGGCTCGGCTATGCCATTTCTGGCTTTACACCTGCCGCCTATCGACGTGGTCGTCTCCCACGGCCCTTAAAGGGATTTCTCATCTTGGGGTGAGTTTCGCACTTAGATGCTTTCAGCGCTTATCTCATCCGAGCGTAGCTACCCTGCGCTGCGGCTGGCGCCACAACAGGTCCACCAGAGGCTCGTCCATCCCGGTCCTCTCGTACTAAGGACAGGTCCCCTCAAAAATCCAACGCCCACTACAGATAGGGACCGAACTGTCTCACGACGTTCTGAACCCAGCTCGCGTGCCACTTTAATCGGCGAACAGCCGAACCCTTGGGACCTTCTCCAGCCCCAGGACGTGACGAGCCGACATCGAGGTGCCAAACCTCCCCGTCGATATGAGCTCTTGGGGGAGATCAGCCTGTTATCCCCGGCGTACCTTTTATCCTTTGAGCGATGGCCCTTCCATGCGGAACCACCGGATCACTATATCCGCCTTTCGGCCCTGCTCGGCTTGTGGGCCTCACAGTCAAGCACCCTTCTGCTATTGCGCTCTGCGCACGGTTACCAAGCGTGCTGAGGGTACCTTTGAAAGCCTCCGTTACTCTTTTGGAGGCGACCACCCCAGTCAAACTACCCACCAAACAATGTCTCCCCTCCGGGATTAGGCCCCGGATAACTCAAGGGTGGTATTTCAACGCTGCCTAACCGACGCCTGGCGACGCCGGATCACAGGCTCCCACCTATCCTACACATGAGTTACCCAGAGTCAATGTTAA